>JAZQIW010000113.1:0-39967 GCA_045541355.1 Eubacteriales bacterium
ACAAATCTAAGAGCAAAGAGGACAGCGATTACAGCAACCATGATGTCCTTCTTCTGGAACTTGCCTGTGAATAACTTGATAAGTGTGTAGGAGATAGCACCGAGACCGATACCGTTGGAAATAGAGTAGGTCAAGGGCATCATAACGAGAGTAACAAAGGCAGGAACGGCAGATGAGAGGTCATCCATGTCAACCTTTGAGAAGTTCTTGAGCATAAGAACGCCTACATAGATAAGTGCGGGAGCAGTAGCAGCCGAGGGAATAATGCTTGCAAGGGGAGAGATGAAGAGACAGAGAGCAAAGCAGATGGAAGTAACAAGAGAAGTAAGACCTGTTCTGCCGCCTTCTGCAACACCTGCAGAACATTCAACGAATGTTGTACAAGTGGAAGTACCCATTGCAGCACCGCCAACAGTTGCGATAGAGTCGCAAAGCATGGACTTGTCGATCTTTATGGGGTCGCCGTTTTCATCAAGCATGTTTGCCTGAGAAGCAGCGCCGTAAAGAGTTCCGAGAGTATCAAACATGTCAACAAGGCAGAATGTGATAATAAGTACAACTACGTTGAAGATAGAACCGATGTGAGCCGATGTGAGATACTTGAAACCGTCAACGAAACCGAAGAGACCGATTTCCGCAAAATCCTTGAAGGGCTGAACAACGCTTGTACCTGCAAAAGAGGGAAGCTGCCACATGAAGAGGTAGTAAAGAACAGAGGAAGCAAGGATACCGAGAATTACGTTACCTTTAACCTTAAGCTTGCCGAGAACCGCGATAATAATAAAGCCGAGAAGAGCAACAAGCGCGGGAACAGCAGCCTGTCTGAACTGACCGTTCTGGATAGCACCGTGAATGTCGTTAAACTGAACAAGAGTGTACTGGTTAGCCTGAATGATTCCAACATTCTGGAAACCGATAAATGCAATAAAGAGACCGATACCTGCGGGAATTGATTTCTTTAAGCAGTCGGGCATATTCTTCGCAATATAGGTTCTTGCGCCGGTAGCAGAAAGAAGAAGGAAGAGAATACCCGAAAGGAAAATGATTGTAAGACCTGACTTGTAACCTTCAATAACGTTTACGCCTGCAAAATATGCACCTGAAACAAAGGAAGTGCAGAAGAAAGCGTTAAGACCCATACCGCAAGCCTGAGCAAAGGGAAGCTTAGCAAGGAACGCATAAAGCATTGTGCCGAGGAAAGCTGCAAGAATGGAAGCAATGAAAACAGAGTTCCAAATCTTTCCCAGTGCAGCAGCATCAGCACCAAGACCTGCAAGCCAGCCGCTCGCACCTTCAGCTGCGACCTGATTGGGATTTACAAATACGATGTACGCCATCGCAAAGAATGTTGTAAGACCGGCAGCAATTTCCGTTCTTACGCTTGTTCCGTTCTCCTTGAGTTTGAAGAACTTGTTCATAGAAAAACCTCCTTAAAAATATTAATTAGGATGTAATAATTTTACAATATTTTTAGCTTTTAAACAATAGTTTTTCGACATATTCCTTCAAATCATCGTTTTTGACAAAATATAGGGTCTGTTTTTATAGAAAGTGCCAAATGTTGTGTTTTAAATGATGATGTTTAGAATATATAGTGATTTGATGTGTTTTGTGAAAACCGTTTTCAATAAGTAAATCTCAATTGTTAAGTAAAAGGTTACAAAAGAGAAGAGCAGACATTTTTGTCTGCTCAGTCTCAGGAATATTACTGTTCGTTTTCCGAAATATCAACAATAACCCTTTTGCCGTTGCTGTTTGCAACAGCCTTGACAACAGTTCTGATTGCCTTTGCAATGCGTCCCTGCTTGCCGATAACCTTACCGAGATCGCTTTCATCAACCATGAGGCTGAGAACGGTGGTATCACCGTTAATTTTTTCGGTAATTTCAACCTTTTCGGGGTTGTTGACAATAGCCGTAGCTATGTCGTGAAGTACCTGCTTCATAGTATGCCTCCTTTAATAGGCGGTAGGATAGGGAAGAGAACCCCTTCCTTCGTGATTAAAGAATGCCGTTCTTCTTGAGGTAAGCCTTTACTGTGTCCGTAGGCTGAGCACCCTTTGCGAGCCAATCCTTAGCCTTGTCTGCATCAATCTGAACTGTTGCAGGATCTGTAAGGGGGTTGATGTAACCGATTTCTTCAATGAAACGGCCGTCTCTGGGGAAACGGGAATCTGCTACTACTACTCTGTAAAAGGGAGCCTTCTTTGCGCCCATTCTTCTAAGTCTGATCTTAACTGACATTTTAATGTCCTCCATATTAAAAATATTTTTATATTATAAACGCTTTTTTCAAGCAAGTTTATACTGTGGTTGTTTAAAGAACAAATTTATTTACGCTTTTTCTTGTTCTTTTTTTTCATTTTCTTTGCCATCATTTTGCCGCCGAGCTTGCCGAAGGGGGAAGCACCGCTTGTAAGCTGCTTCATCATTTTTCTTGTCTGGTCAAACTGCTTCAACAGCTTGTTTACATCCTCAACCTTCATGCCCGAGCCCTGTGCAATACGCTTTTTGCGGGAAGCAGCAATAATGTCTGGTTTTTCTCGTTCTTCGGGAGTCATGGAAAGAATGATAGCCTTCATTCTGTCTATGGCTCTCTCGTCAATTTTGACATCCTTGAGAGCATCTGCCTTGACACCGGGAATCATACCGAGAAGCTGGTCAAGAGGCCCCATGCTCTGAAGCTGGTCAAACTGCTCGAGATAGTCGGTGAGGGTAAAGGTCTGCTCACGCATCTTCTTTTCAAGCTCAGCTGCCTTCTTTTCGTCAATTGCCTGCTCTGCCTTTTCAATAAGCGAGAGAACATCGCCCATGCCGAGAATTCTCGAAGCCATTCTGTCGGGATAAAAAGGCTCAATGTTGTCCATTTTTTCGCCTGTACCGATAAATTTAATGGGCTTTCCGGTAACCTGCCTTGTTGAAAGAGCTGCACCGCCTCTTGTGTCGCCGTCAAGCTTCGTTAAGATAATGCCCGTAACGTCAAGCTTTTCGTTGAAGGCTGCTGCGGCATTAACGGCATCCTGACCTGTCATGGCATCCACAACAAAGAGGATTTCCGTGGGGTTTACATCTTCTTTAATCTGAGAAAGCTCACCCATGAGCTCCTCGTCAATGTGAAGTCGTCCCGCTGTATCAAGGAAAACCATGTCGTGCCCATGCTTTTGAGCGTGAACGAGAGATTCCCTTGCAATTTTCACAGGGTCCTGACAACCGTCAATGGTGAAAACAGGAACGTCAATTGTGCTGCCGACAACCTGAAGCTGCTTGATGGCAGCAGGTCTGTACACGTCGCAGGCAACAAGTAAAGGACGCTTGCCTTGCTTTTTGTACATAAGAGCAAGCTTTCCCGTGTGGGTTGTTTTTCCCGCACCCTGAAGACCGCACATCATGATAATTGTCGGAGGCTTTGATGATATAACAAGCTTTGTGTTGACACCGCCCATAAGATTTGTAAGCTCTTCGTTTACAATCTTGACAATCTGCTGACTTGGAACAAGGCTTTCAAGAACTTCGCTGCCGACGGCACGCTCTGTTGCCACCTTGATAAAATCCTTTACAACCTTGTAGTTTACGTCAGCTTCAAGGAGTGCAAGCTTGATTTCACGCATACCTTCCTTGACGTCGGCTTCAGTAAGCTTTCCTTTGTTTTTAAAAGACTTGAACGCATTCGCAAGCCTTGTGCTTAAGCTTTCGTACATAGTACTCCTACTAATCGTTTATTGCCCGTAATTGCTCAATGAGAGCAGTCAGGCGGCTGTTGTTTGTTTCTTTGATTTCCGCTTCCATTTCGGAAAGTATTTTTTCTGTTATCTGCGACTTTTTGTAAAGCCCGAGAGCCTTTTCAAATTCGTAAAGCTGTGCCTCTGCGTGCTTTATCTGGTCTCTTACTCCTTGCCGTGAAATGCCTGCATGCTCTGCTATTTCAGAAAGAGAAAAATCCTCGTTGTAGTAGTAATCAAGCGAGAGACGCTGCTTCTCGGGAAGGAGAGAAGAATATATGTCACATAAAACTGATATCTCAAGGTTTTTACTTGCCATAGTTACCTCAATATACTGTAAAGTGTTTTTCTTTACACCTGAATGATTATACACTAATCCTCATTGTTTGTCAAGGGCTTTTTTACATTTTTATAATTTTTCTTGCATGAAAAAAGACGATGGAAATTACCATCGTCTCTTTTGTTAAATGAATTTTGCCATAGCAAAGCTGAAGTCTTACTTAAACTTTCTCTTACGAGCAGCTTCGGACTTCTTCTTGCGCTTTACGCTGGGCTTTTCGTAATGCTCTCTCTTGCGGAGCTCAGTGAGTACACCGCTTCTCGCACACTGTCTCTTAAATCTTCTGAGTGCGCTGTCAAGAGATTCATTATCCTTGATTTTAACTTCTGCCATTACTTTCCCCTCCCTCCGCTTTTGGCAAAGAGAATTTTTTTATACCTTAACTATTATACATGAGTAAAAACGTAATGTCAAGAGTTATGCAAATAATTTTATGAACTTTACGTTAATTTAAATCAATATATTGGTTAAGATGTTAAATTCTCGGGATTATTTTACAACAATATTGATAAGTCTGCCGGGAACAACAATTTCTTTGACAATTGTCTTGCCCTCAATAAGCTTTGAAAATCTTTCATCAGCCTTTACAGCAGCGAGTGCCGTGTCCTTGTCGCAGTCAGCGGGGAAGGACATTGTGCCCTTGAACTTGCCGCAAATCTGAACAGCAACCTCAACGGTTGAATCAACGGTTTTGCTTTCATCGTATTCAGGCCACTTTGCGAGACTGCAGAAGCCGTCATTGTGTAAAACCTCAGACCAAATTTCTTCAGCGAGGTGAGGTGCAAAGGGACAGAGAAGACGTGTGAATATGCTAAGCTCGTCAGTGGTAAGTGTACCTGCATCATAAACCTCGTTGATAAGAGCCATCATTGCAGCAATAGCTGTGTTGCTCTTGAGGTTGTCGATGTCTTCGGTAACCTTTTTGATTGTTTTGTGGAAGGAGCTTTCGAGACCCTCTGTTACACCGCGGCCCTTGACCATGTCGCACATGGCGGCAAATCTGTCAAGGAATCTCTTACAGCCCTTGATGCCCTGACTTGACCAGGGAGCAGCCTTTTCAAAGTCACCGATAAACATTTCGTAAAGACGCATGGTGTCGGCACCGTATTCGTTTATGATGTCATCGGGATTTACAACATTGCCTCTTGACTTTGACATCTTCTCGCCGTTTTCGCCTAAAATCATACCGTGGGAGGTACGCTTTGAATAGGGTTCGGGCTTTTCAAGAATACCCTCGTCATAGAGGAACTTGGACCAGAAACGTGAATAGAGAAGGTGGAGAGTTGTGTGCTCCATACCGCCGTTGTACCAGTCAACGGGCATCCAGTAGTTGAGTGCCTCCTTGGAAGCAAGTGCCTGAGAGTTGTTGGGGTCGCAGTATCTGAGGAAATACCAGCTTGAACCTGCCCACTGAGGCATGGTGTCTGTTTCTCTCTGAGCCTTGCCGCCGCATTCGGGACAGGTGCAGTTTACCCATTCATCAAGAGATGCAAGCGGGCTCTCGCCGTCGGCACCGGGCTCGTATGAGGGAACCTCGGGAAGGGTAAGGGGAAGGCTTTCTTCGGGAACAGCGACCCAACCGCACTTTTCGCAGTTGATAAGGGGAATGGGTTCACCCCAGTAACGCTGACGGGAGAATACCCAGTCACGAAGCTTGTAGTTAACCTTTTTGTGGCCCTTTGAGTTTTCAGAGAGCCATTCGGTGATCTTCTTTTTCGCTTCAGCTACTTCAAGACCGTTGAGGAAATCAGAGTTTGTAAGAACACCTGTTGCAACGTCTGTAAATGCTTCCTCCTGAACATTTCCGCCTGCAACAACTTCAATAATGGGAAGATTAAACTTCTTTGCAAAATCCCAGTCGCGGGTGTCGTGGGCAGGAACTGCCATGATAGCACCTGTACCGTAGGTAATAAGTACATAGTCTGAGATGAATATGGGAATATCCTTTCCGTTTACGGGATTGATGGCGCGAACACCGAGAAGCTCAACACCTGTTTTTTCCTTTTTGTCGGCAAGCTCTGTTCTTTCAAAATCGCTCTTTTTTGCAGCCTCTGCCTGATAAGCCCTAACCTCATCCATGTTCTCAATCTTGTCATTCCATTTTTCGATAATGGGGTGCTCGGGAGAGATAACCATGTATGTTGCACCGAAAAGGGTGTCGGGACGTGTTGTATAAACAGTAAGCGCATCGCCGGCAGTTGTGTCAAAATCAACCTCTGCACCTTCGCTTCTGCCAATCCAGTTGGTTTGCTGAACCTTAACTCTGTCGATAAAATCAACAAGCTCAAGGTCGTCAATAAGTCTCTGCGCATATGCTGTAATTTTGAGCATCCACTGGCTCTTTTCGCGTCTTATAACTTCACTTCCGCAACGTTCGCAGACGCCGTTTACAACCTCTTCGTTTGCAAGCACGCACTTACAGCTTGTACACCAGTTAACAGCCATTTTTGACTTGTATGCAAGACCTTTTTTAAAGAGCTGAAGAAAGATCCACTGTGTCCACTTGTAGTAACCTTCGTCAGTGGTGTTGATTTCTCTTGACCAGTCAAAGGCAAGACCGAGGGACATGAGCTGACTCTTGAATCTTGCAACATTGTTTTCTGTTACAAGCTTGGGATGAATTTTGTTCTTAATTGCATAGTTTTCGGTAGGAAGCCCAAAAGCATCCCAACCCATGGGGTAGAGAACATTGTAGCCCTGCATTCTCTTTTTACGGGTAACAATATCAAGAGCCGTATAGGAACGGGGATGACCTACGTGAAGTCCCTGACCTGAGGGGTAGGGAAACTCTACGAGAGCATAGTATTTGGGTAATGTGTAATCGTTTTTTGCGTGGAAAGCACCTTTCTCTTCCCAAGCCTTTTGCCACTTGCCTTCAATGGCCTTAAAATCGTACTTCATTTGTAACAGTCCTTTTTATATAAAAATATTTTAATAAACTTAATCCTCGGTCATTTCAAACTCTATTTCTTCGCCTTCACTCCAAAGCTTTTCGAGATTGTAAAACTCTCTCGACTGTGGATTGAAAACGTGTACAAGCACACTGTCATAGTCAAGCAGAACCCATGTACCCTGACCTCTGCCTTCAACCTTTGTCGGGTCAATACCCTCAAGACCGAGCTTGTATTCTACCTCATCTGCAAGGGCATTTACCTGAGTTCTCGAGGTACCTGCCGCGATAACAAAGTAGTCAGCAATGATGGTCTGTTCGCTTACATATATAATTTTAATGTCCTTTGCCTTTTTTGAATCAAGGATTTTAGCAACCTTTATTGCTATTTCCTTTGCCTTTTTTTCGTCATGCAATGCTGCCATAATCAGTATCCTTTCATTGTGGGGTTATGCTGCATTTTGCTCCAGCATTTCAAGAAGCTCGGAGTTTCCGTATGAATTGTTTTGGTTTTCTGACTCCTTGCTGTCCTCATCAGAGTCATTGTCTTTGTTTACGCTGTTGTCCTCAGGCTCGGAAACGGAATCGGTGCCGTCTGCACTTTTTGCCTGGCTGTTCTCTCTGTCAACAGCACCCGCCTGTGATGCTTCTTCGTCATCGTCGGTATTCTCGGATTTGCCGTCGTTGTCGGCATTTTCTACGTCTGAATCGGTATTCTCGTCAGAGCCCGTGTTCTCATCATCGTTTTCAGAGCTGTCCTCGGGTTCTTTTTCGGTGGATTCATCCTTGTTATCGCCGTCAGTATTGTCATTATCTTCGGAAGAATCGTCGCTTTCGTCGCCTTCTGCTTCGGATTCGTCCTCGGTATCACCTTCGGAATCCTTGTTGTCCTTGTCTTTGTCCTTGCCTTTGTCTTTGCTTTCAGACACATCGTTGTCATCTGAGTCTTGGTCGTCCTTTGGAGCAGCAGCGCCCGCACCGTCATCGTTTTCACCGTCCGGAGAAACATCATCAGACTCATTTTCAAGCCCGTGGTCAGAGCCTTCGGGAAGGAAGCCGAGGTCGGGAGCATTTTCTTCAATGTCGCCGACGGTAGATGTGCTGACCTCAACAGGAGTATTCTTAAGCTCTACCATAAGGAATCTTTCCTCGGGAAGCTCATCACTGTACTTGTTGAAGGATTCGTTTACAAGCTTCATTACCGCTTCGCGGTTTGCGGAATAGTATGAAACACCGTCAGCCCATGCACCGCCGCCGGGAAGCGTTGTCATTGAAATACCGCTTGATAAATCAATACCCAGAGCATTCTGACCAAAGTAAATTGTGTCCTTAAGCGGAAGATTGGTGTATAGATTTTTTTGTATTTCGGTTACAATGTTGTCAATTTTTGAAACGGTTGACACAGAAAAGAGCTTTTTAAGGAAAGCAGACATAAAGATTTTCTGCGCATCAAGTCTTGCAATGTCTGCAGCCGCATAGCCGCTTCTGAATCTGACAAAATCTTCTGCCTGAGCGCCGTTGAGATGCTGCTGTCCCTTTTTAAGATTGATATATAAATCCTGATAGGGGTCATTGTAATACATATCCTGAGGAACATATAAATCAACACCGCCTATGGCATCAACAACACCTCTGAAGCCTGAGAGATTAACCTGAGCATGATAATCAACGGGGATGCCGTAGTTGTAATAAATAAGTGTACAAAGATATTTTATACCGAAATCACGCTTGATGTTATTGAAAATCTTTTGCTTTTCAGAGGAATTTTTTTCATTAGTATATTTTACGACTTTTTCGGTGTCTGCGCCAAGAAAAGCATAATCCTTTGATTTGCATAAATCACGAATTTCGTTTTCATCCAAATCCGAAGCCTCATTTACAAGACTTTTCACCGTACTGTCAGCAAGACTTCTTGCATGGGAGTAAGCGGAATTAATCTTTGTGCCGAAGGTGTTTCCATCATCATAGTTCTTTGAGGTCAGATTGCCGTTGTCATCATAGTATAGACGCGGAGAAACATTGACATAGGTGTCTCTCGGAATCTGAAGAATGGAGACCGTCTGCTTGTCAATGTTGTACATTGCAACCATTATAACGTCGGTGAGACCGCCGCTTTTGTCAGTACCCGTAGCAAGGAAGGTGTAGATGTGGTCTGCCTGCTCAACCACCGTGCCGTCATCCTTTTCAAAGGTTGTGTCGGCGGAGGTCAGCTTTTGAGTGTCGTCACCGGTTTTTCTTGCCTCGGGAGTAATCAGCGTGTTAATGAGAACCGTTATCAGATTAATGCCGAAAATAGCATTAAACAGAAAAACAATAAGTCCTATTAATAGTATAATACCCAAAAAGCAACCGACAACCATGAGGGCAATTTTCTTACCGCTCTTTTTGCCGTCTGATTTCTTTTTTGTTTTTGAATGCCTTTTGGCGTTATTCTTTATAAAAGCATCTTCGCTTGTAGAATCAAATTTTCTGTTTTTGTTGATCATCTTATTTACCTCAATGTACGCTTAAGAGCGCAGTGCGTACTCTGCCAGTAAAAAGTTCCTTGCCTTTACAGTTTCCATGTCAATAACCTCGCCCTTTTCGACGAGATATTGAATTGTAAAATCAAGAGCCATGATGATGGTACCGTCAAGCACCTTCATTTTGTCATCAAAGCTGTATATGTTGTCATAAAAAAAGCTTCTTGCGGTGCGGCAGGACTCATGTGTACGCGTGTGCTCTATGTAGTCTGCCGTAAAAATAATCTTGTCAAAGATGTTCATGTTTTCTTTTCCCGTTGTGTGGCAGAAAACAGCCTCGCGGACAATATCGTTTATGCCGAATAATTCCGCCGCCTCAAACGCACCTGTTCTTGAATGAAGAACGGCATCGGAGGGAAGAAGGTCGCCTTTTCCATAAATAGAATACTTTTCGCATATTTTCATATGCTTGTCCTTAGAATAATACTTTGTTATGTCGTGAAGAAGTGCAGCCGCCGATATGTCCGAAAGATACTTTTTGTCAATTCCGAGATAGGGAAAGAGAAGTCCTGCAATGTTCTGAGCTTCCTTTTCAACCGATAGTGTGTGCTCAAGTCTTTTGTCGGAAAGAAAAGAATCAAGCTGTTCTCTTATTTTGCATAAAACTTCGTTGTCCGTCGGGATATGTGAAAATGTGTTATTTGTCATAGTCTTCACCTGAATACAACCTATTTTCTATTATATACCTTAAAACCTCACCCGTCAATAAATTTTGCATAGTTTCGACTTTTTTTGATTCAACAGCAAGTCGCACCTCGGTGCTTGACGCAATAAGAGCCTTGTCATCTGAGACTGTAATATCAGCCCCGTATTCCTTTCGGTAGTGCTCACAGACTGAAAGGAGCAGTTGACGTTCGGAATCGTCGCGCGCACGCGTGTAAATCTTGCATTGACGGAAGATTTCCTCAAAGCTTTTCCATCTTTCAAGACTTAAAAACATATCGCTTCCGACAAACATAAACAGTTCATCCTCGCTGTATATCTTTTTTAAAGCCATAATGGTATTTATGGTATAGCTTGCTCCGCACAGCGATGCTTCCATGTCGGATACCTCAACATTGAGTCCCTCATCATTTAGGGGTAAAAAGCAAAGCTTTGCCATACTCAGCCTGTCGGGGGTGCTTGCCGATGGAGAGGTGTTTGCTTTGAAGGGAGAAACACCGGCAGGAATTATAATCAGCTTTGAAAGACCTGCTTCACGGTAAAAAACTCTTGCCGAATGAAGATGTCCTATGTGAGGCGGACTGAAGGTGCCGCCCATAAATCCTATTCTCATTTTCGGGACTTGGGAAGAACAATCTTTCTCTTGTCCTTGTCAGAGCAGGCTCTGTAAAGCACAAGCTTTCTTCCGATCATCTGTACCGACTGAGCGCCTGTTTTGCTGCAGATTTCCTCAGCCGCTTCTTTAACGGTGTATTCGCAGGTTTCAAGAAGGCTTATCTTGATAAGCTCTCTTACCTCAAGAACATCATCAATTTGCTTGATAAAGTTTTCGTTTATACCACCCTTGCCAAGCTGAAAAATTGCATCAAGGGTGTTTGCCTGTCCTCTGAGATAAGCGCGTTCAGAGGAAGTGAGATTTTCAATTGACATAATATTGCCTTTCTTTAATGGTTAGTTAAGTATTCTTTGAGCTTGGATGATAGGAGCTTGCAGGCATTGTACCTGTGGCTGACGGTGTTCTTTTCCTCGTCACTTGCTTCTCCGAAGGTTTTGCAGAGCTTTGTGCAGTAGAAAATCGGATCGTATCCGAAACCGCCCTCACCTCTGATGTCGCTTGTGATGTGACCCTCGCAGATGCCGTCAACAGTAAGACTTACCCCGTCGGGTGCACAAAATGCCATTGAGCATACAAACCGTGCACTTCTTTCTCCGGAGGGAATGGACTTTAAGTTTTCAAGTAAAAGCTCTATGTTTGCTAAATCATCTGAGTTTTCGCCGTCTTTTGATGCGTATCTTGCCGAATATATGCCCGGTTCACCGCCAAGGGCGTCAACACAAAGCCCCGAATCGTCGGCAATTGCGGGAATGTGATACTTTTCGCAAATGAAGCTTGCTTTTATCAAGGCATTCTGAGCAAAGGTTGTGCCGTTCTCAATAATGTCTCCCGTAAAGCCTAAATCCTTAAGACTTACAAATTCAATTCCGTCGATGTCAAGAAGCCTTGAAAGCTCCTTTACCTTGTGTGCATTTCCTGTTGCTATTGCAATTTTCATTTCTATCACCTTGTAAAATTAGACGTTGTTGTTTACATAATGTTCCTTTTATTGCAAATATTGCGATTATTCAGCAAAAAGAGCCTTTGTGAACTCGGTTTTGTCAAAACGCTGAAGGTCGTCCATTTGCTCGCCGACACCGATAAATTTAACGGGGATGCCAAGCTCCTTTTTTATGGATATGATGATGCCGCCCTTGGCTGTACCGTCAAGCTTTGTGAGAACAATGCCGGTAATGTCGCTGGTTTTGATAAACTCTTTAGCCTGGCTTATGGCGTTCTGACCTGTTACTGCGTCAAGAACAAGAAGTGTTTCCTTGTCACAGCCGGGAAGCTCTCTTTCAATAACTCTGGATATCTTAGAAAGCTCGTCCATAAGGTTTTTCTTGTTGTGAAGCCTGCCTGCCGTGTCAATAATAAGCACATCGCTTGAATGGTTTTTTGCATAGCCGCAGGCGTCAAAAACAACGGCAGCGGGGTCCGAGCCTTCATTGTGCTTGACAATCGGAACATCGGCACGCTTTGCCCATATTTCAAGCTGGTCAATTGCGGCAGCTCTGAAGGTGTCGGCTGCAGCAAGTACAACGCTTTTGCCTTCGTTTTTGAGACAGCTTGCAATTTTTGCAATTGATGTGGTTTTTCCCACGCCGTTTACGCCTATAACAAGAATTACGGAAGGGGAGGTGGTGAGCTGTAACGGTTCATTTTCGCCTATTGTTTCTTCGATTATGGCAATAAGCTCATTCTTTGCCTCCTCGGGCTCTGTAATTCTCTTTGTTTTTAATGTGTCCCTTAATTTTTCAATTATTTCCTCGGTTATTGTAAAGCCGACATCTGAGGCAATGAGAACCTCTTCCAGCTCTTCTAGCATTTCCTCGTCAACCTTTACAAATGCCTTGAAAATGTCGTTTACCTGCCCGAAAATGGACTCCTTGGTCTTTTTGAGACCTTCCTTTAATCTGTCAAAAAATGACACCTGTATCACTCCAAAATTTCTGATTCTAAATTATAACTTAATACCCGTCTTCTTTTCAACGTCGTCAATGTTAACCTTAAGGAAGCTGGAAACACCCTTTTCCTGCATTGTAACACCGTACATTGTGTCAGCGACCTCCATGGTGCCTCGACGGTGGGTAATGACAATAAATTGTGTATCGTTGTTCTTTTTAAGGTATGAAGCAAATCTGTTTACATTGACATCGTCAAGTGCCGCTTCAATTTCATCAAAGATGTAGAAGGGCGCGGGATTTACCTTGAGAATTGCGAAGTAAAGCGCAATTGCAGTAAACGCCTGCTCACCGCCCGAGAGAAGCGAAAGATTTTTAACCATCTTTCCGGGAGGCTGAATGTTGATTTCAATGCCCGATTCAAGAACATTCTCGGGGTCGGAAATAACAATGTCTGCATTTCCTCCGCCAAAGAGGTCGGAGAATACAAGCTTGAATTGTACGTTTATGTCCTCCACTGTCTTTACGAACATTGTCTTCATGTCGGCTTCAAGACGCTTTATAATCTCCGTAAGACTCTTTTTTGAGTCCTCAAGGTCGTCAATCTGCTTTTTCATGAAGTCGTAACGCTCTTTGGTTTCTTTGTACTCCTCAACGGCGTTTACATTTATGTGGCCGAGAGCTTTGATTTTGCCCTTGATTGATGAAAGCTCCTGATTGCTTCCTGCTTCGGGAGCAGGGTAGCCGAGGGCAGCGGCATCGGAATAAGTAAGGGTATATTCCTCCCATAGCTTTGCCGTAAGATTGTCGTATTCGCCGCGGCAGCTTTCAAGCTGATGCGCAAAGCGTGTCATTTCCTCAAAGAATACTTCCTTGTCACGCTGTAAATCCTTTTGGTTGTCGCGGCGCTTGTTCATGTCCGCTTCAATCTCTTCGCTGCTCTTTATGAGTAAATCAAGTGCTTCCTTCTTTTGGATAAGAAGCTCTGTGGCTTTGTCGATTTCTTCCTTATTCTTTTCAATGTCGAGATTGATACCCGAAAGCATATTTTCAATCTGTAAAAGCTCACCCTTTAGAGCCTCTGTTCTTCTTACATTGTCAGCAAGAAGCGCACGGAGGGATGAGAGGGCTGCCGTTGCAGTTTGTACATCCTTTTCACAGGAGATAATATTAAGCTTTGAGTTGTTGAGATTCTCAGCAGCAAGCCTTTCTGCCTCGTCTGAATTGTCAAGAGCAGCCATCTGCTCCTTTTCCTGAGCCTGTAAAAGCTCAAGATGAGCTTCGAGAGACTTTCTCTTTTCAGTAATGAGACTGAGCTTTTCCTTAAGCTTTTCGCTGTCAAACTCATCGAGCTGAAGATGCATGCTTCTGAGTCTCTGCGAACAAGCCTCAATGTGCTCTGTATGAAGCTTTATGTCATTTTCGCTTCTGTAAAGACCGCTGTCCGCACTTGAAAGGTCATTCTTTAGGGATTCAATATAGTCAATGGAGCTTTGACATTCTTCTTCAATGTCCTTCATTTCCTGCTTTAAGCTCTTCATTTTTGCACCAAGAGCAGAAATAGACTCGTCAAGGGCGGCAATGTCTGCATTTCGTGACATAACACCCGTTCTTGAAACGGCAGAGCCGCCGGTATAAGAACCTCCCGAGTTTATAATCTGACCGTCAAGAGTTACGATTCTGAAACGGTAGGAATACTTTCTTGCAATTGCAGAAGCCTCGTCAATGTCGCCTGCAACTACCGTTCTTCCGAGAAGGTTTTCGGCTATAACTCTGTATTTTTCGTCAAAGGAAACAAGCTCGCTTGCAATGCCCACATAACCCTTCTCACGCGAAAGACCGTGCTCGTCGGTAACACGACTTGTCATTGAGGTAAGGGGAAGGAAGGTAGCACGACCGGAGCCGGTTCTTTTTAAGAATCTGATTGCTTCCTTTGCACTGTCCTCATTTTCAACAACAATGTTTGAAACCGCCGCACCTAGAGCCGTTTCAATTGCCGTAACATATTCACCCGAAACGGTAAGTATTCTTGATACGGGACCGCATATGCCCGAAAGACTCTTTTCGTTCATAACAGCCTTTACGCTTCCGGGATACCCCTCAAGCATCTTGTCCATGCGGTCAAGCACCTCACGTCTGTGAAGGTCTGCGGCATATTGTGCTTCTATTTCGTTTTTCTGTGTAATAAGCTCTTCTCGCTTGTCCGCAAGAACACGAAGAGCACTCTGTTCTTCCTCTATGTCGCGTACAAGCTGATTTTTTTCTTCAAGGAAATCCTTTTTTCTCTGGTTGGCGTTTTCTAAAGCAATGTTTGCACTTTCAAGCTCGCTGTCCGCCTTTGCAATTTCTCCCGTGAGAAACTCTTTTCTTTCGGACTCGGATTTTTCGCTTGAAAGCTCAGCCGCCTCTTCAATTTTTATTGTAGTAAGCTCTTCACTGCATTTTCTTACTTCATCGCTTTTTGCTTCAAGCGCAGCCTCGTTTTCCTTGACAAGTGCCTGCTTTTCAAGAAGCTCTTCTTCTGCCTTTTTGCAAGCCTCGTTTGCAGAGATTACAGTGTCCTCTGCGGCTTTGACTGCCTGCTCGGCCGATGTAAGCTCTGTTTTTATTCTTGTCATCTCGTCGCCCGAGAGAATGTTGATTTCGGCATTTATCTGTGCCTTTCTCTCGTTGTGATGGTTTATGTCGTTGTTTGAAAGATTGCGAAGGTTTTCGAGCCTGTTTTTTTCAGCCTCAAGGGCGGAAATTTCTTCTCTTGCAGCATCTGCCTTCTGGTTGGTAAACTGCTTTTTGTTGAAAAGACCGTCGATGGCAGAATCAATAAGTGTTATTTCGTTGTCAGTGTCCTCATAGCTTTTTTTGGCTGTATCATGCTTGTTTTCGAGACTCTTTGCCTTGTCGGAGGCAGAAACAATTCTGTCAAGCCATATTGATACCTCAAGCTCCTTCTTGCGCTCTGCAAGAACAAGATATTTCTTGGCATTTTCCGCATCCTTTTCAAGAGGCCCGATTCTCGATTCTATTTCACCTGCAATGTCGCATAGACGTATAAGGTTTGTGTCGGTTTCGGCAAGCTTTTTCTCAGTTTCTATTTTTCTGTATCTGAACTTTGAAATGCCCGCAGCCTCTTCAAAAATGTGACGTCTCTCATCACTCTTTTGAGACAGAACCTCAGCTATTTTACCCTGACCTACAACAGAATAACCCTCACGGCCGATGCCTGTGTTGAGAAATAATTCGTGAATGTCGCGGAGCCTTGAGGGCTTGTCGTTGATTTTATATTCGGAATCACCGCTGCGATAGTATTTTCTCGTTATTTTGACTTCTTGTGCATCGTTGTCAAGGGCATGGTCTGAGTTGTCAACTATTAGCGAAACCTCGCAAAAGCCTGTTTGTGTACGCTTTGCGGTGCCCGCAAAGATAACGTCTTCCATCTTTGAGCCTCTGAGAGATTTGGGTGACATTTCACCAAGAACCCAGCGCACTGCATCCGATACGTTACTCTTGCCGCTTCCGTTGGGACCAACAACGGCTGTGACACCCGTCTGAAAGTCAAGTCTTGTTTTGTCGGGGAAGGATTTGAAGCCTCTCATTTCAAGAGCTTTTAAGTACATTTTGTTCCTCCGCTTTCTAAGTTTTCTTTGTTTATATGTTTTCGCTGCTGAAAAAAATTGCGTCGCCTTCAATGTCGGCATATCCACGTATTTTTATATCAGCATAGCCGTATTTTTCGATAGCTGCTAAAAGCTTTTGCCTGTTTTTTTTGTTGTGCCCCGATATTTTTGAAACATTCCTGTCGGAGCAGTAGATAATAAGCCTGTTTTTGAAGCCTTTGTTTGAAATGCTTTCTATGTTCAGAAGCCTGTCAAAAATGCATGACAGTAAATATTCGCCCATTACAAGCTCACCTAACGCCGGATGATTTGCACCTGCATAAACCTCGCTTTCGTCAGAAAGCTTTTCCGACGATTGAAGACCTATTCTTAAAATATTAATTGATGCATTTTTCAGAATTTTATAAACCGCGGCACTTCTGGCTGTTGCCTCGTCAATAGATAGGGGAGAATAATCGCCCCTCTTTGCCATTTCGCAAAGCTCAGTATTATGAAATACAACACAAGGATAAATCCTTGCTTCCCTTGCACCAAGCTTAATGATTTTTTCTGCGGTAAATATCTCATCCTCAAGCGTAGAGCAGGGAAGACCAATCATCATCTGCCCGCCTAAGGTAAAACCGTATTCGTTAATAAGACGGCAGGCAGATTCGGTATCCTGTACAGTATGACCTCTTTTTGAAGCGTCAAGTACACACTGTCTCATTGACTGAATACCAAGCTCTATGTGAGTAACACCTCTTGACTTGAGTATGTCCAGTATCTGACTGTCAATGTAGTCAGGGCGCGTTGAAAGACGTATTGACTGCACTCTGCCGCTTTTTATATACTCATGTGCCGTATCAAGAAGACGTATCATTTTGTCAATGCCAATGCCTGTAAAGGAGCCTCCGAAAAAGGCAATTTCGATGTTATACCCGTCGGGAATTGTAGAAAGAGCAGTTTCAATTTCGGGAACAATATCCCTGTCAGAGCTTTGACAAGTACCCGTTATGGTTCTCTGATTGCAGAAAACACACTCGTTTCTGCAGCCCTCGTGGGGGATGAAAATGGGAATGTTTACATGCTTTTTCATTTTTTGTCGCTTACCTTGCCAAAGAGAATAAGAGCCTCTCTTGCAGCCATTTGTTCGGCATCTCTCTTTGATGAGCCGCTTCCGTGACCTATAATGTTGTTGTTGAGACAAACGTCGTATTCAAAGGTCTTGTTGTGGCTTGGACCGCTTTCGCCGACAAGAACATATTCAAGTATGTCTCCCTTGTTCTGCTGAACAAATTTCTGAAGCAGCGTCTTGTAATCCTCAGCCTTTCCCTCGCGGATAAGCTTTTCTGCAGACATGGTTAGATAGGGAAGGATAAACTTCCTTGCAGCCGAGAAACCGCCGTCGAGATAAACTGCAGCAAGAACAGCTTCAACTGCATCCGAAAGAACGCTTTTTCTTGTTCTGCCTCCCGTTGCTTCTTCGCCGTGTCCAAGATAGAGAAAATCACCGAGCTCCAGTTCTCTCGCATATTCGTAAAGGGCGTTTTCGCAGACAATTCCCGCACGGATTTTTGTAAGATCTCCTTCAAATAGGTTGCGGTTGCCCTTGAACAGATATACGCTTGCTACAAGCGATAACACCGAATCGCCGAGAAACTCAAGACGCTCGTTGTACATTATATTCTCGCCCTTTGCCTTAAGCTCGTTGGCATATGAGGAGTGGGTAAGAGCAGTAGTAATTAAACTCTTGTCCTTAAATTCATATCCTATTTTTTGCTCAAGTAAAGAAATGTCCTTTTGCATTTTGAAGCTTATTCCCCTTTATTCTTGTGTAACAGCTGTGTCTTTTAATGATGCAATATAGTCAATCATACCGCTTTGTGCGTATCTTTTAGCCTGACCAATGCAGACAGCGACACTTACGTGGTTGGCACTGCCGTGAGCCTTGATAACAGGCTTTGCAATACCGAGGAAGGGAGCGCCGCCGTAGATGGAATGGTCGGTGTCGTGACGAAGAGTATCAACGCTTGACTTTGCAAGAAGATAAGCAAGCTTTGAAAGAATGTTTCTTTTGAAAACGTCACCCAGACATTTTTTTGTGAATTTTCCCGTACCCTCGCACATTTTTACAACAATATTTCCCGTAAATCCGTCGGCAACGAGAACATCATACTCGCCGTCAAAGATTTCTCTTCCTTCAATGTTTCCGACAAAGTTAATTCCCTCTGTGTTCTTGAGTGCCTGATAGGTGTTCTTCTGAAGGTCAGTACCCTTGCATTCCTCGGCACCGTTGTTGATAAGTGCCACCTTTGGATTTTCAATGCCCATAACCTTGTTCATGTACATGCTTGACATACGTGCAAACATAACAAGGTCATCGCTTGTGCAAACAGCCTGAGCACCTGCATCGGTCAGAAGGGTTGGTGAGCCGAAGGGGAGTATGGCACCAAGACCGGGGCGTCTTACACCCTTAATTCGCCTGAGAACAAGAGTGGCTCCCGTTAGAAGTGCGCCGGTGTTTCCTGCAGAAACCATGGCATCACCTCTGCCTTCCTTCAAAAGAGCGAGAGAAACAGCCATTGAGGATTGGTTTTTTTCCTTAACAACGCTTGTAACCTCGTCTTCCATTGTGATGTTTTCGCCTTCATTTTCAACTATTTCACAGCCGTCAAGCGATAGCTTGCATTCTGAGGCACATTTTTCAATTTCTTTTTTGCTGCCGACAAGTAAAAGGTCAACGCCTTCCTTTGCTTTGCCCTCAAGAGCACCTTTTACTATTTCAAACGGTGCATTGTCGCCGCTCATACAGTCTACAATTATTCTCATAAAATCTATACTTGTGACGTTAAACGTCGTCCTTTCGTAATTTATGCGTCTTCAGAGCCTTCCTCACATTCTGCTTTGTAGGAGCAGCCCTTCTTTGTGCAGACATACTGGTTTTTGCCCCTCTTTTTTGCAAGCATACTGCCGCAGTCGGGACACTTTTTGTCTGTCGGTGTATCACAGCAGGTAAACTTACACTTGGGATACGCCGAGCAACTGTAAAATACAGTCCTGTTTTTGCCGCGTCTGATTACTATTTTTGAACCGCAGTCGGGGCAGGGAACATCAATTTCGCGGTTGATGGGTTTTGTACCCTTGCATTCGGGATATTTTGCACAGGCATAGAAAGAGCCGTATCTGCTTCTCTTTATAACCATGCTGCCGCCGCAGATATCGCATTTGATGTCGTCGGGTGCCGCCTTTGGTTCACTCTTTTCGGCTTCCGTATTCTGTGCAGGCTTTCCGTCTTTGTCAAGCGGCTTTGTGTTTTTGCAGGCGGGATAACCGGGGCATGCGGCAAACTTGCCGAAGCGGCCGCTTTTTACAACCATGGTTTTTCCGCATTTCTCACATATAATGTCTGTTTCGATGACAGGTAATTTGTAGCTCTTTTCCTTTACAGTTTCCTCTGCTTTTTTAATCTCGTCCTCAAAGTCCTTATAGAATTCTCCGAGAACATCAAGCAAAGCCCTCTCGCCGCTTTCAATTTTGTCAAGACCTATTTCCATGTCAGCAGTAAAGTTGCAGTCTGCAATGTCGGGAAAATTGTCTACCATAAGACTGTTTGTTGCTTCACCGAGGGGTGTAGGAGCCAAGGATTTTGCAATTCTCTCAACGTATCCTCGCTGAATAATTGTGGTTATGGTAGGAGTGTAGGTACTGGGACGGCCAATGCCTTTTTCCTTCATTACATCAATGAGAGATGCCTCATTGTATCTTGCAGGCGGCTGTGTAAAGTGCTTTAGCGATTCAACATCTGACTGCTTAAGCTTTTCGCCTTCGTTCATTGCAGGAAGATAACCCGAGACTTCTTTTGTGTCTTCGTCTGTGCTCTCGGCATAGACAGACATAAAGCCTTTGAATTTAATAACACTTCCCGAAGCTCTGAATAAGCTTTCGCCGGCAACAGAATCAACAGTCACCGTGTCAATGACAGCGGATGCCATCTGGCTTGAAATGAATCTTTCCCAGATAAGCTTGTAAAGCTTGTACTGGTCGGCTGAAAGGTATGCTCTGATTGACTTTGGCGGATATTCGAGATAAGAGGGGCGGATAGCCTCGTGAGCGTCCTGAGCATCTGTTCTCGACTTGTAAACACGTCTTGTTTTTGGATAGTATTCTTCGCCGTAATTTGAAACTATATAATTTTTTGCACTTTCAGCAGCAATGTCGCTTATTCTGAAGGAATCGGTTCTCATGTATGTGATAATACCGTGAGTTCCGTGCTCGCCGAGCTGAACACCCTCATAAAGCTCTTGCGCTGTCTTCATTGTCTTTGCTGATGCAAAGCCGAGCTTTCTGTATGCCTCCTGAAGTAGGGTTGAGGTTATAAAGGGAGGGGTGGGGTGCTTTAATCTTTCGGCCTTCTTGATGGAGTATACCGTAAAGTCTTTTTCATTAATGTCATCAAGAATCTTCTGAGCCTCTTTTTCGCTTGAAATTTCCTTTTTCTTTTTGCCGTCGCCGTAATAGGAGGCTTTAAAGCTTTTTCCGTCGCCTGTTTCAAGATTAACATCTATTGTCCAGTATTCTTTGGGCACAAAGCTTCTAATTTCGTTTTCTCTGTCTACAATAAGCCTTGTAACAACAGACTGAACACGACCGGCAGAAAGACCGCTTTTAATGTTTTTCCAAAGAACGGGGCTTAGCTTGTAGCCGACAATTCTGTCAAGAATTCTTCTTGCCTGCTGTGCATCTACAAGATTCATGTCGATGGGACCGGAGTTTTTAATCGCTTCCTTTACACAAGGCTTTGTGATTTCGTTGAATTTTACTCTCTTGATTTTCTTTTCATCAATGCCGAGAACTCCCGCAAGATGCCACGCAATAGCCTCACCCTCACGGTCAGGGTCCGTCGCGAGAAATACTGAATCGGCATTTTTTGCCTCAGCCTTAAGCTCCTTAATCAGGTCTCCTTTCCCGCGGATGTTGATGTATTTGGGTGCAAAACCGCCCTCAATGTCAACGCCGAGAGTGCTCTTGGGAAGGTCTCTTACATGACCCTTTGATGCGGTTACCTTGTAATTCTTTCCGAGATACCCTTTTATGGTTTTTGCCTTGGAGGGTGACTCAACTATAACTAAATTAGCCAAAATGCTTCCTCATTTCTGATTTATATTAAAGATAATTAATCGCTTATTTTGTATCTTCCGCCGGGAAGAGCAGTAATGTATCCGTAAATTTCAAGTATTGTCAGAGAAGTCAGAACATCACCGACCTCCATGCCAAAGTCTGATATTTCATCCGGTGTGAGAGACTCATGCTCCATAAACAAACGGTATATTTTTTGTTCGGGTACGGATAAAACCGAGATGTCCTTGTGTGCGGTTTCCTGCTTAACTTGGGGTACTGTCTCTTGCTTTACTTGGTGTATTGCCTGAGCTGCCTTGTGTTCGTCTTTTTGTTGTTCGTTTAGCTCAGGGACAATGTCACGTGGAGTCGCTTCACTTTTTTGAATAGAGCTTTGTTTTTGTGAATAACCTTCCAGCTTGTATTGTGCTTGTGATGTGTTGCCTTGTGTTCTTGTTCCCTCTACCGGAGCACGCCTTCTGCTGACAGGCATATCGGGGTCGGTGCCCTTCTTGAAAAATCTTGCAACATATTCGTCAAGCTTGCCGATAGGAACAGGGTTTACGTTGGCAAGGTTTAGTCTGTGCGGAAAGCTCATGGCATATTCCGAAAGAACATCGTTTGCTTCTGTGAAAACCGAGGCACCGTTTTTTATCAGTTCAAGCGGACCTGAGTAGGGCTTGTCATAGGGCTTTGCAGGAACCGCGAAAATACGTTTTCCCTGAATTACAGCTTCTCGTGCCGTTATCATCGCACCGCTTTTTGAGTCGGCTTCAAAGATAACCGTTGCAAGCGAAAGACCGCTTATAACTCTGTTTCTTACGGGAAAGTTTTTTGCGTCAGGTTTTGTTGATGGTGCAAATTCCGAAAGTATGAGACCGCATGCTTCAAGCCTTTTGAATAAATCACGGTTTCCGTCGGGATAAACCCTGTCAATTCCGCAGCCGAGTATTCCCACACTGTACCCGTTTGCATCAAGCGATGCTGCAATACAGGCACCGTCAATGCCGAGAGCCAGTCCGTTAACTATAACTGCCCCCTTGCTTGCCGCATCAAAAGCAGTCTCGTATGCAAGTCTGAAGCCTCTTTCGGAACAGGAGCGAGTGCCGACCATGGTGATACACGGATAATCATCAAGATTTCTAATTCTGCCCTTGTAGTAGAAAAGAGCAGGGGGATTGTCAATGAGCTTTAGCCTTTCGGGATAGTGCGGATCTTCATAACAAAGAAGCCCGATGTTGTTAGCCGTGCAGAAGCTAAGATGCTTTCTCGAAAGCGTCAAATCCTTGTTGCATAGAGCATGAAGCTCAGCACCCTTTATGCCGAGACTTTGATAGTCCGGCGTTTGAGAAGCGAAAATCTGCTCGACAGAATCAAAATGCGTCAGTAAAAGCTTTGGCGTTGCACTTCCGGGCTTGAGAGCACATGATAACCATATGTAATAAAGTAATCTTTCGTTCATTGTGTTTTACTCCAAAATTAAATTATTTTCGGGGCAATAGCTTGTTTTTATTCATTTCCCAAATAAGTATTGAAGATGCGGTGGCTGCGTTTAACGACTCGGCATTCTTTACCATGGGAATTATAACAGAGTGGGTGCAGCAATCAAGTACCTGTTTGCTGATGCCGTTTCCTTCGTTGCCGATAACAAGACTGTCAGATGGCTTGAAGTCGAAGCTTCCCAGTGTTTTTGCCTTTGAATGAAGGTGGGTGCAGTAAACATCATTACCCTGAGATTTTAGCTTTTCGATGAATTGAGGAAGGTCGTCGCAGACGGAAAAGTCGCATTTAAAAACACTTCCCATAGAACTTCTTAGGGTTTTGGGACTGTATACATCGGCACATCTGCTTGAAAGCATGAGCCTTGAAGCACCGAGTGAATGGGCACATCTGAAGATTGCACCGAGGTTTTGAGGATTCTGAATGTCCTCAAGTATGATAAATGAACCGTTTTTTATGTCGCTGTCAGAAAAAACAACGCTGTCGGGTTTTTCAATACATGCAAAAATACCCTGAGGAGATGTCTCATCGGTTATTTTTTCGTAAACCTCATCGCTGACGAGATAACATTCATCACAGGCTGCTTTATCCAAAAGAGTCCCGAATGAGTCATGTGCCTTCTTCGTAAAGAACAATCTTTTGATGCATAATCCCGAGAGAATAACCTCCTCAAGAAGCTTTGCACCCTCGGTAAAGAAAACTTTTTCCTTGTCACGGGTCTTTTTGTCAGAAAGCTTTGATGCCCATATAATCTTTTCGTTTTTTCTGGAGGTGATTTCGGCAAAATTCATACTCAAAAATCAGTCCCTTCGGAATTTTGCATACAATAAGGCATAATACTACATTATAATTACTATTTATTGTATACTTTTTTCAAATCGATTTCAACAAGTATTTATGAATAAAAAACAGTAAAATCACTTTTCCTGTGTATAAAAAATGAATTTATGGTGAATTGGTAAGATAAACCACGCTCGGTTATATATAATTGAAGAAAAATCAAAAAAAGACCGGCATAAGCCTTTTGTATTCACAATGAATTAACAGTATTTTGCAAAAAAA
This sequence comes from Eubacteriales bacterium, assembly GCA_045541355.1. Taxonomy (GTDB): domain Bacteria; phylum Bacillota; class Clostridia; order Oscillospirales; family CAG-382; genus UMGS1387. The sequence continues at coordinate 23,903 of JAZQIW010000113.1, forward strand.
GGTAATTATATGTGATACAATAGTTTAAAAGAAGACGGGAGGCGAGGAGATGGACATTAAAGCAAGTAACGGTTTTATAGGAGTAATTGTTCCTGCGGCAGGAAGCGGCAGCCGCATGGGAGGAGTGTATAAGCCCCTTGAAAAGCTGTGCGGCCGCAGTATGCTTTTGTATAGCCTTGAGGTTTTTGAAAAGAGTCAAGAGGTGTCTTTTGTGGTAGTTGCCGCAAGAGAGGATAAGATAGAAGAAATTAAAGCGCTTTGTACTCTTGAGGGGCTAACAAAGGTAAAGGCGGTTGTAGTCGGAGGAAAGGATAGACAAGAGTCTGTTTCAAATGCTTTTTCCTGCTCCCTGTTTGATGATGAAGCGATTACCCATGTTGCAGTGCATGATGCTGCAAGACCTCTGTTTGATTGTGATATGGCAAAGAAGGTTTTTTCCATGGCAAAGGAAAAGGGAAACGCCGTTTGTGCTCAGAGAGTAAGGGACACCGTCAAACGAGCAGATGGAGATGATGTGATAAACGCAAGCGTCGAGAGAGACGGACTTTGGCTTATACAGACACCGCAGGTGTTTGAAAAGAATATGTATAAAAACGCTCTTTCTCTTGCTCAAAAGCAGGGCTTTGTTGCAACTGATGAAAGCTCGCTTGTCGAAAACAGTAAATGCTCGGTATATCTTTGTGAAACCCCGTCTCATAATATTAAGATTACTTACAGCGAGGATGTGTTTCTCGCAGAGGCAATAATTAACCGAAGAAAGGAGTTGTCGGTATGCGAATAGGACATGGATACGACGTGCACCGCCTTGTTCCCGATAGAAAGCTTATACTTGCAGGAGTGGAAATTGAGCATGAAAGGGGACTTCTCGGCCATTCGGATGCGGATGTTCTCACCCATGCACTTATGGATGCGATGCTGGGGGCATCAGCACTTGGCGATATCGGACTTCACTTTCCCGATACGGCGGGCGAATATGAGGGAATATCAAGCCTTGTTTTGCTTGAAAGGGTGAAGGGGCTGGTTCTCTGTAAAGGCTATAAGCTTTGTAATGCCGATATAACAGTGGTAGCACAGGCACCCAAGCTCAGACCATATATAGAAGAAATGAGAAAGAACCTTGCAGCTGTGCTTGAATGCGGCGAGGACTGTATAAATATAAAAGCGACAACCGAGGAAAAGCTTGGCTTTACGGGAAGAAAGGAAGGAATAAGTGCCCACGCCGTGGTGCTTCTTGAGGATAAGTGATTACATTGACGGAGGCAGATAAATGAAAAAAACAAAGTGCAACAAAAAAACACGCAAAAAGGAAAGCTTCAGACGGTCGCTTGTTAAGGAAATAAAGAATAATAAAGCAACCTTTGCCGTTTATGTTATTCTTAGACTTGTTGTGATTGCCATAATGGTGCTGTCTGTTCTCGACGGCAGATTTGAAAATGTATTTGTCTGCGGTCTGTCTCTTGTGCTTTTTCTTGTGCCCGCGTTCTTTGAAAAAAACTTCGGCATTGACCTTCCCTCAACACTTGAAATTATAATTCTTCTTTTTATTTTTGCGGCGGAGATTCTCGGCGAAATCGGATGCTATTATCAGAAGGTTCCTCTGTGGGATACCGTTCTTCATACAGTAAACGGCTTTTTGTGTGCGGCAATAGGCTTTTCGCTTGTGGATTTGCTTAACAGAAACAGCAAATCAAAATTCTCACTGTCGCCCTTGTATCTTTCAATAGTTGCCTTTTGCTTTTCAATGACCATTGGCGTTCTGTGGGAGATGTTTGAATTTGGTGCAGACACACTTCTCGGTACCGATATGCAAAAGGATTTTGTAATCAATAGCTTCTCAAGCGTAACCCTTGACCCGTCACAGTCAAACACACCGATTCTTGTAGATAACATCGCAAAGGTTGAGATAAACGGAAAGGATCTTGCCCTTGGGGGATATCTTGATATAGGACTTATTGATACAATGAAGGATCTTATTGTAAACTTTGTCGGAGCCGTGGTTTTCAGCTTTATCGGTTTTTTCTATGTCAAGGGAAGGGGAGGCTTTGCAAAGCATTTTATCCCAAAGCTTGATGAAAAACATAATAAAGAAGAAAATAACGAAGAAGAAACAGTCGATTAAATGAGTTTAATACGAAAGCTTCAAGCCCCTGTGCCGTTTGGCACAGGGGCTTGTCTTAATTATAATGTATTTACGCAAGTGTTACCTTGTGGTAATCCTTTTTACCCTTCTTGATGATAACAGGCTCACCTGCAAAGAAGTCCTTGTCATAGGAAGCTGCAAAGTCGGAAACCTTGCTGTCGTTAACAGAAACACCGCCTTGCTTGATAAGACGCTTAGCCTCGCTGTTTGAGGGGCAAAGCTCTGTCCTAACGAGAAGAGCACTGAGAGAAATCTTGCCGTCGGCAAAATCTTCATCTGAAAGCTCTGTTGTGGGCATATTGTCCATATTTCCGCCTGCGCCGAAGAGAGCGCGTGCCGATTCAAGAGAAGCCTTTGCATCCTCTTCACCGTGAACAAGGGCGGTAAGCTCATAAGCAAGCTTTTCCTTTGCCTTGTTGATGTCGCTGCCTTCAAGCTTTTCATACTCGGCAATTTCTTCGAGTGAGAGGAATGTGAGCATCTTCATGCACTTTACAACATCGGCATCGGAAACGTTTCTCCAATACTGGAAGAATTCGTAAGGACTTGTCTTGTTTCTGTCAAGCCATACAGCACCGTTTGCGGTTTTACCCATCTTTTTGCCTTCGGAGTTGAGAAGGAGGGTAATAGTCATGGCATATGCATCCTTGCCGAGCTTCTTTCTGATAAGCTCAGTACCGCCAAGCATATTCGACCACTGGTCGTCACCGCCGAACTGCATATTACAGCCGTAGTGCTTAAAGAGGTGATAGAAGTCGTAGGACTGCATTATCATGTAGTTGAATTCAAGGAAAGAAAGACCTTTTTCCATTCTCTGCTTGTAGCACTCTGCTCTGAGCATATTGTTAACCGAGAAGCAAGCACCAACCTCTCTGAGAAGCTCAACGTAGTTGAGGTCAAGAAGCCATTCCGCATTGTTAACCATCATAGCCTTGCCTTCACCGAATTCAATGAATCTTGACATCTGCTCCTTGAAGCAGTCACAGTTGTGCTGAATCTGTTCTGCTGTCATCATGCTTCTCATGTCAGTTCTTCCCGAAGGGTCACCTATGTGACCTGTACCGCCGCCGATAAGGGCAATGGGGCGGTTACCTGCCATCTGAAGTCTCTTCATAAGACAAAGAGCCATGAAGTGACCGACATGGAGAGAGTCAGCAGTAGGGTCAAAGCCGATGTAAAAAACAGCCTTTCCGTTGTTGATAAGCTCTTTGATTTCGTTTTCGTCAGTTACCTGAGCAATAAGACCGCGCGCAACGAGTTCTTCGTAAATTTGCATTTGATTTTCCTCCTGTAATAAAAAGTCCTCTGCCGCGAAAGCAGAGGACGCAAAATGTGCGTGTTACCACCTCTATTTGCCGCCCGCCTTTGGACAGACAGCCTCAGAGGGTTAAAAACCCAAGAAATATAACGGTTTCCAACCGCCGCAGCCTACTCTGCATGATTTCGGTGCGGAGCTAAAACGGTGTATTCACTGTGCCTTGCTTTGACCTTTCACCAACCGGTCGCTCTCTGAAAATAAGGTTGACAGCTATTATTCCGTGTTCAAACGCTTTTATCCTTGTTATTTTAGCATAACATTTGTTTCTTGTCAAGATTTTATTTTGAATAGGCGGAACGATTAATTAGTTTGCTGTACCAATTCTTGATACATCTTCATAAGCTCTGCCACACACTCAGATTCAGAATTAATCTTACCCCAGAAGCCGTAAGCCTGCATAACAGCCTTGTCGTTAGCCTGATGAGCCTTGCGAAGCTCTACGGGCATTGTGAGTTCATCGTATAAATCAGCCAAAGAGCAATCGGGATACAAAGCTCTTGCATCGAGAATTGCCTGTGCAGTCTGTTCAATTTTTGCCTTTTGTTCTTCTGTGGGTGTGGGCCATGGGAAGTTGTTGTAGACGATATCTTTTGAATAACGATAATCGCTCTTTAATCGACCGCAGACCGCTCGCATCCATGCCATGTGGACATTTGATATTACAATTCCAAATTCATATTGTTTTGCATTTTCAATTATTGTTGCTGCATCTGTAGGAATAACTTCATCATCTAAAAAACCTATTGGAATGTATCTACGGTTTTCAGATGAAACACGAGGTACAATAATATATGTATCTGGATTTATTTGCTCTCTGAAAACCATAGGTGTATCAGCCAACTTCTGTCTATCGGGTGCACCAGTTAATCTATCTTGTCTGCATGCATCAACGCGACGCATAACTTCTGGCATTTTCCTTATCTCCGATGGGCTTGCATTAACTAACCATAGGCAGTATCGAGGTATATTGTTTATGTACTCAACTGCTCCTGTAAGTTTTTTGATAAATTTGTGTGCATTTGGTTCTTTTTTTATTAATTCACTATATTCATTTTCGTCTAGCAATAAGTTTCCGCCATCGGCGGGTCTATTTCCTGTAGACATAGGCAAAACATTGCATAATGGCTTGTTTCGACTCTCGATGAACACATCAGGAGCTTCAATTAAATATCCATTTATATTGCTTACAAACTGTAATCTGTCTGCGGAATATAGCTTTCTTTGCTTACCGTCATCATAGGTACTAAATCCAACAATAACACAATGAACAGCCGCCTTATCACTTGCTTCGCTTTCCCATTTGAAAGTTCTGTGGGCAAAATCAATATGCACACCAAATCTATCATATAGTGGTTTCCATACACCCGCTACTTGCTCACCTTGAGTAATAGAATTTGTTGAAACAAAAGCCGAACGAATACTTGTACCATACATAAACTGAGATGCTTTGAAATACCAACCTGATACATAGTCGATTTTACCAGCTGTTTTATATGGCTTGCCTTTTTCATCAATGTAAATAGAAAGAATATCGCTTTTTTGTTCTGCTGATTGTAATGAGTATCCCACAAACGGCGGATTACCCATAATATAATCAAGCTTATCCTTAGGAACAACACTTTCCCAATCAATTCTCAGCGCATTGCCTTCCACGATATTTGCATAAGACTTTAAGGGCAGAAATTCAAGATTCTGTCCTATTATTTCTTCTGTTTCACGCAGCATCTGGCTTTCGGCAATCCAAAGTGCCGTTTTTGCAACGGTAACCGCAAAGTCATTAATTTCAATGCCATAGAATTGACCGATTGAAACCTTGATAATTCCCGAAAAGTCGTCCATTTCAATCTGGTTGTTTCTCAGGGTTGCAATAGCATCGTTTTCAAGACGACGCAGTGATATGTATGTTTCTGTAAGGAAATTACCGCTTCCGCAGGCAGGGTCAAGGAAGGTAAGAGAAGCGAGCTTGCTTTGATACTCCGAAAGTCTTGTATTTCTCGTCTTTTCTACCTTCAATGCCTTTATTTCTTCAAGCTCATCACGAAGCTCGTCGAGAAATAACGGGTCTATTACCTTGTGTATGTTCTCAATCGAGGTATAATGCATACCGCCGCTTCTTCTTGTTTCGGGGTTGAGTGTTGATTCAAATACAGCACCAAAAATAGTAGGGCTTATGTCAGACCAGTCAAAATCCTCACTTGCTTCATGCAGAATTATATCACGGATTCTGTCATTCATCTGTGGAATTTCAATATTTTCATCCGCAAAAAGACCACCGTTTACATAGGGAAAGGCAAGCAAACTCTCGTCTTCATAGGTGTTTCTGTCACACGGCTTTGTATCAAGAATTTTGAAAAGCTCAATAAGTGCTTTTCTCAGATTCTTTGCCGTGAATGATTTAATGTAGTTGTGAAATCTTCCGTGACCGCCAAAGATTCCCGCATCCTCGGCATAAAGACAGAATACAAGTCTTACACAAAGCTGATTCAAGCTCTTTAGAGTTTCTTGACTTTCGGGGTTGTGATACTGTCTTAAAATTTCATCGTATAAAACACCGACAATTTTACCTGCTTTTATGGAAACCTGCATTTCACGGTGAATGTTCTCATCGCCCTTGTCAACGATGAACATAAGACGGTAATATTCCTTGGGTAAGTCGCGAAGCAGTATGCTTTCAGGCTCGCCCGTAGGTTTTTCCATGTCATATATAAGAAATTCCTTAAAGTTGCAGGTAATAACCCACCTCGGATGCTCGGAAAGGGGAAGGTCTACAATATAACGCTTTGCCTGCTGGAAAGGGGTAAGAAAGCTGCCGTCTGACTGCTTGATTCCTTTTCGCAAATCCTTTTCGATACCCTTTTGCTCAATCATTACCTTGGTCTCGGGAATATGCACATCAATAAAGCCGTTAGCCTTGTCAATCTTTACCTGTTCTTCAAACTTGATAAAACTCTCCGGATGTTCTACTCCCAGAACGTCACGAAGGAGTGAAGTCCAAAAGCTTTGGCTTTCACCCTTTTCATATCCTTTGTCTTTCCAGAATTCGCTGAATGCTTTCGCGGCTCTTTTTCTTTCTATGTCTGTCATAATATCACCCGAATAAAGTATTTTAAATTATTATATCACATCTTTGTGATAACTTCAACTGTTTTGTTGCTTTCCTTTTTTATTGACATATGACCCCGGTTTTGGTATAATAAATTCAGTAAAAGCATCGGTAAAAGTAAAGAACGGCAGATAGTTTATAAAAAGTCACATAAATGTATTTGTATGTGCTTGCATTGTTCATTCTTTTGCGGTTAAAATATATTTAGAACAGTTAACTACTTTGGAGGCAAAACATGGCAGTAAAATTGAATCCCGATAAAGAAGTTGTAAAGACGATAAAAGAAGGACTTGAGAGAACCGGCGGATACTGTCCCTGCAGACTTTACAGAACAGAAGAATATAAATGTATGTGTGAAGAGTTTAAAGCACAGATAAAAGACCCTGATTTTGAAGGCTTTTGTCATTGTATGCTTTATTATAAAACAAAATAATTTACCGACAGGAGGAATAAAAAATGGCAGAAATTAAGATTACATCGGCAAATTTTGAAAATGAAGTTCTCAATTCAAAGCTTCCCGTTCTCGTTGATTTTTGGGCAACATGGTGCGGCCCCTGTAAAATGCTTTCACCCGTGCTTGAGGAATTTGCATCCGAAAACGAGGGTGTTTTGAAGGTCGGAAAGGTGAACGTCGATGAGGAAATGGCACTTGCCGCTCAGTTCGGAATAGTAAGCATTCCCACTCTTATACTTTTCAAAGACGGAAAACCTGCAAAAACCACCGTCGGCTTCCAGACAAAGGAGCAGCTTGAAAAGTTTGCACTTTAGTATCTTTTTAGAGCACCGAAAGGTGCTCTTTTTATGCCTTGCCGATTTGAAATAAATTCCGTTGACAAAGTAAAGCGGTAGTGGTAAAATAGAGTCAGTACATGGATTTAAGGAGAAAAAACATGAAAAAGATATTAAAGTTGGTTTTGCCCTTTGTTATAGTTGTGCTTTGTGCGTCGGTATGTGCTTTTGCAGCAGATGCCGAGTATGAGCTTGATGTAGAGAACGGAAGCTTTGGCGATATCGTTACCGTTTCCGTCTCGATTGTAGATAGTCCCGGTTTTGGCGGTATTGCATATGATGTGCTTTATGACAGTGATGTTTTGAAGGTTGATAATGTTTCAACAGACCTTGGCGGAGAGATTGGAACACATTCGGGTGATAGATTGGACGGCAGAATAAACTTTCAGTATGCAGGCATCAGTAATGTTGAAGGAGACGGTGTGCTTGCAGAGATAGAGTTTGAGATCATTTCCGATGCCGAGGAGAAAACCACAGTCACCGTTGTTCCCGAAAGAGGCTCAAGCTTCTATTATGGCGGTGATGATGGACACGAGGAGTTTGATTTTACCCTGTCAGGTGATGAGAAAACAATTGTTATTTACGGCGGCACTAAGGGAAATGGGGATGATGACTCCGTTGACGATGAAGATGATGAAAACAACGAAGATGTAAAAGACGATAAAGACGATAAAGTCGATAAAGACGATGAAGTAGAGGATGAACCAGAGAAAGACGATGAGGATTCCTACAATGATGCTTCAAACGAAAACGTCGATGATGAGTCGGATGAGGAAGATAAAGAGCCTGTCGCCGAGGAAAAAGAAGATACAGTACCCGAAGACAGCGAAAAAAATGAGCCTGTGCAAGAGTGGAAGAATCCTTTTTCCGATGTTTCCGAAAATGATTGGTTTTATGATGCGGTAAGGAAGGCATATGATGACGGAATAATGAACGGTGTTTCGGAAGATGAGTTTGGTCCTTCAACGCCCCTTACGCGTGCTATGTTTGTTACAATTCTTTACAGAATAGAGGAATCTCCGGAGGCGGGCGAGCCTGCCTTTGATGATGTTGACGGCGGTGCGTGGTATGCAAAAGCTGTCGCATGGGCGAGCGAAAACGGTATTGTAAACGGTGTAAGTGAAAACACCTTCTCACCAAATGCGAATATAACCCGTGAGCAGCTTGCCACAATAATGTTCCGTTATGCAGTATATGGCGGACTTTCGGCGGTGACCTTAGAGGAAAATCTCGGCTTTGATGATGCCAAGGATATTTCTTCATATGCAATTCCTGCTCTTAACTGGGCGGTAGGGGCAAAGATTATCACAGGTAAAACAGCATCAACACTCGAACCTCTTGCAAATGCTACAAGAGCCGAAACCTGTGTTATTATTTCAAGATTTCTTGAGTTGAATTTATAATGGCTTTTGCTCCCGACATAAATAGTGTCGGGAGCTTTTTACCTAATGTTGTATATAAAAGGTCCGAAAAAGTATTTACAAATAAATTCGGATAAAGTATAATAGTCATGAAAAAATTAGTGGAGGTTGTTTTAGTGATGAAAGAACAGCTTAGAGTTATTGTTATCGGTGCAGGTAACAGAGGCCAGACTTATTGCCGTCATATGGTTTCAATGGATGAGGGCACAAAGTATAAAATTGTCGGCGTAGCAGAGCCTGATGATGTAAGACGCAAGCACGTACAGAAAATCTATAACATACCCGATGAAAATGTGTTTACAACATGGGAGGATATACTTGACAGACCGAAGTTTGCTGATGTTGCCATTGTATCCACAATGGATAGAATGCATTACGGCCCTGCAATGAAGGCGATAGAGCTGGGATATGATTTGCTTCTTGAAAAGCCCGTTTCCCCCGAGCCCTCCGAGTGTGCAGATATACTTAAGGCAGCAAGAGAAAAAGGCACAAAAATCATGGTATGCCATGTTCTCAGATATACCTCTGCATTCAGAGCGCTCAGAAGTATTATCCAGTCAGGAAAGCTTGGCAGGGTTATGTCAGTAATACATACCGAGGCAGTCGGAAACATCCACCAGAGCCATAGCTTTGTCCGCGGCAGATGGGGTAACAGTACAGAGACAAGTCCCATGCTTTTGCAGAAGAGCTGCCATGACCTTGATATAATTCAATGGCTTCTTAATAAAAAGTGTAAAAAAATTCAGTCCTTCGGTTCATTAAAATACTTTGTAAAGGAAAACGCACCCGAGGGAGCACCTAAGTATTGTCATGAAGGCTGTCCCGCGGCAAAGGATTGTCATTATGAAGCAAGTAACATTTATTATAACATTTCTCCTAACTGGCTAAAGCACGCATTTACAAAGCCCTTTGACAGCGAAGAAGAAAAAAGGAAGGCGTTCTTGGAATCCCAGTACGCGCGGTGCGTATATCAGTGCGATAATGATGTTGTTGACCACCAGACTGTAAACATGGAGTTCGAAGACGGAATAACGGTTGTGTTCTCAATGAATGCTTTCAATAAGGGCGGTAGAAGCACAAGAGTCATGGGTACTGAAGGGGAGCTTTACTTTGAGGATGACCTTGCAAGCGCAAAGTTCTTCAATTTTGCCACAAGACAGTATGAAGAGCTTCTCACAAACGAAGCATCTGTCGATGCATCCATTAACGGCGGTCATGGCGGAGGAGACACAGGTATTGTTGCTGTTCTTTATGACTATATAAATGACCGTATTTCTCCCGAGGAGGTAAGCGAGATTGGTATTTCCATTGAAAACCATATGCTTGTTTTTGCCGCAGAAGAGTCAAGAAAAACCGATACAGTTGTTTCTATTAAAGATTATAACGATAGAATTATGGGTGAAGGTTTTAAGTTTTAATAGTATTTGAAATAGTAAAATCCGCTTTGTACGAAGCGGATTTTTTGTTTAATATGCAATTTGTGTATAACTCTGTCGAGGGAAAACGTGAATTTGCAAGATGCTTGGTTGACAAAGGCAAATGATTGTGATAGAATAGAATAAATAAATAAAAAGGAAGCGAATTTGATGATTGATATGCACTCGCATAGCCTACCCGGTGTTGACGACGGCGCAAAAACAATCCGCGACAGCCTTTCCATGCTTTCAATGGCAAAACAACAGGGAGTAACTCTTGTTGCCGCAACACCCCACTGTATTACAGACAGAGAGGAGGGTGTGGCAGAATTTGTCAGGAAAAGACAAGCAGCCTATGAAGCTTTAAAAAAAGCTATTGAAGAGGACGGTGGCGATTACCCTGATGTTATCTACGGTGCCGAGGTTTACCTTGGCTGTGACATCAGCGAGTTTTCCAATCTCCATGACCTTTGTTATCAGAACACAGACTACATACTTCTTGAGATGCCGTCAGGCTATTCCTGTGAGGATTTGTCAGAGTGGATTTATAATATTTCCACTAAGGGACTAAGGCCCGTAATTGCCCATGTTGACAGATATTCGAGGTATAAACAGTTTATGGATGAGTTCAATTCCGTAACGGGAATGGTATACCAGATTAATGCCTCTGAATTTGAGACAATGGCATCGAGACGTCTTGTAAAAAGCATCTTAAAACGCCACGACAGGATAATTGTGTCGTCGGATATGCATAATTGTACTACACGTCCCTGCAATATGCTCGATGCATATAACTCTGCCATGAAAAAATTCCCGAAAGATTGTGATATGCTGTTTAAAACGGGTGCTGAATGTATAGTAAATAACGCAGAGTTTAGGGTGAAAAAGTAAAAGAATTAAAAATTGGCTGAGTGCATGACACTCAGCTTTTGTTTTGCTTATTTTATCCACCATTCAGGTGTAAGGTCGCTCATTCTGACAGTTTTTTCGCATTCCATGTCCAACATGATTTCTATATCTCCGTAAGAGTCAGGCATAAGCTGTACCATAAGCTCTCTGCAGGCACCGCATGGGGCACCTGTTTTGCCGTCAGGCATTATGGCAAGAACCTTGTCAATTTCATTTTCACCGCAGGTCAGCATATTGAAAATTGCGTTTCTTTCTGCACATATTCCAAGAGTGGAGCAGGTGTCAACACATACACCTGTGTAAATTCTGCCGGTTTTTGAGAGAATCGCGGCAGCAACACCGCCTGCCTCTACATATTCAGATACCTTTCTCGGACTTTGAACCGAAAGAGCTGCGTTGTATAAATCATTCCAGATTTTTTCCATTTTAGTCTCCTTTTATGTAACGGCGAAAGATAACGCCGCTATTCTGCTGTTGTATCCAAAGCGTTGCAGGCAAAAACCATACAGCCCGTGATAAGAGCGTTTTCGTCAAATATCGCCTTGGGATTGTGTAGAGGGTAACTGTATCCGTCACTTGTTCTTCCCGCCGCTATTGCAATAGATACCGATGGCAGCGCCTGACTTATATACGAGAAATCCTCCGAGCCCTGTATCTTGGATTTTGTATCTTTAATGACTATAACCTTGTCTTGTCCCAAAAGCTTTTGTAAACTGTTCTTTGTAATGTCAAGAAACTGCCTGTTGTTGATAAGGCATGGACAAGAAGATGTATATTCGATGTCGGCTGTGCATCTTAGACTTTCAGCAATACCTTTTGTGATTTCTTCAAATCTTAGTTTGATGTATTTCCTTGCTTCCTCGTCAAAGCATCTCAGACTTCCGCCAAAGGAAACGGTGTCGGGAATTACGTTTGCATTGTCGCCGCCATGAATATAGCCCTGTGTCATTATGAATTTCTCGTGTATTGAAAGCTCGCGTGTTTTAATTTCGTCAAGTGTTGTTATAATTTTGCATAAGGCATATATCGGGTCAATGCCGATAGAAGGCGATGAGCCGTGACAGCCTTTTCCTTTTACGGTAACCTTATAAAAGTCTGCCGACGGTGCAGAGGGAGTGTCGTATGATAATAATACACTTCCTGTCGGAATTTCGCTGTCGGTTAAAACATGAACGGTAACAGCACAGTCTGCGCCATTAAGAGCACCTTCGTCTATCATGTGCTTTGCACCGCAAAGTAACTCTTCACCGGGCTGAAATAGAAAAATAACATTTGCCGAAAGGCTCTCCTTCATGCCCGCCAAAAGCTCGGCACAGCCAAGAAGCATTGCTGTGTGCATATCGTGACCGCACGCATGCATATTGCCTGATTTGCAGGCAAAATCAAGACCTGTTTTCTCTTCTATTTTAAGTGCATCAATGTCTGCACGAAGAAGAACTGTTTTTTTGGTGTTTGAAGAAAATAGTTTTCCCAAAACGCCGTTTTTGCCAATAAAACGGCACTCAATCCCCAGTGAAGAAAGAGTGTCGTAAATGTATTTTGCACTTTTTTGTGTGTCAAAACCCGTTTCTGCATTTTCGTGAAAAAATCTTCTGTGAATAATAAGTCTTTCTCTGATGTTGTCGCATTCTTGTTTGAGCTTGTCAATCAATTACTTTCACCCTTAATGATTTTCCTCAAAAAGTGCTTGATTCTCTGAAGCTTTTTTTTGGTTGATTTGTGAAAATGTTTTCCGTCAGAGTGGATTTTGTGCTTGTCAAAAATATTGCCGTCCGCTTTTCTGACTTCTTTTACAACAGCAAGAATCTGCTCGCGTTTAATGCCCTTTTCGAGTATGTATTGATTGTCTCCGCACATTGTATAATGCCCGTTTTTTATCTTCATTATGCGGTGAAGAACATATTGACCGCTTAATCGCCTGTAAAGTACAATGTCATATTGCTCAGGAACATCAATTTCTACAAGAACAACACAGTCTTTTCCTTCATAAATTGTTGGGTTCATGCTTGTTCCTCTCGGATACAGCACAAACTGTCCGCCATCCTTTATTGATTCCTCAATAACAGGGTAGAAGTCAGCCATTTTTGGCCTTTTTGATAAATCTATCACTTTTATTTCATTCCTTCATAAGCAACAAGTGCCGCCTCTATGTCCATGTTGCACTTTAGTTTGTAGAATTTTACACTTTGACATAGCTTGTCAACCATGTCAAAAAATAATTGAGACTGATTTTCCGTCTCGGGAAGAAGAAGCTGTGTGAATATGCGGCGCAGTGCCGTGTCCTTGTCAATCTCGCATATCTCGTTATTTTCGCCTCGTTCAAGAAAGCATATGCCGCAGAGAGGAGCTTTTGTGTTAATGTTGTAGCCTTCTTTTCCGCACCACGGAGTGCCGTAAACAATTGTTTGTCCGTCAATAAACCGTATAATGGGCTTGTCACCGTTGATAATTCTTGCTCTGTCGGGAAATGCGGAGAGCCAGAGCCTCGAGTGGGTGGATTTACCGGTGCCGCTTGGTGCGGAAAAAGCATATGCCTTGCCGTCTATTTCAACAACCGATGCGTGCATCACAAAACCATCGTATTCCGAAATTTTCCTTGCAATCTGCCTGTAAATTGACAGAGACTCAAGATAGTGATCGGGGTATTCGGAAAGACACGCCTTGTCTTTTTCGTAATCCTCTGCCGTGGGGGTAACCTCAAAGTCAATGAGGGCGCATTCATCATCAACACGGTATTTCTCGCATATTCGTGTCGTGTACCTGTATTTGTTGTTAATTTTTATGTTAAGGTCTGCTATTCTGTAAATTGCCATATTGCCCTCACAAACTGTTTTTTTATATTATACAATGAATTATACATAATGTCAAATTTATTTTATAAAAAAAACACCCCTTGCAGCAAAAAGTGCAAGGGATGAAAATAAACTGATTAGTGGTGGAAAAGACGCATTCCCGTGAATGCCATTGCAATATTGTACTTGTTGCATGATTCAATAACATTGTCGTCTCGGATAGAGCCGCCGGGCTGTGCAATAAAGGAAACGCCGCTCTTCTTTGCTCTGTCAATGTTGTCACCGAAGGGGAAGAAAGCATCTGAGCCAAGGGAAACTCCTGAAATTTTGTCAAGATATTCTCTCTTCTCAGCCTTTGTGAGAGGCTCGGGCTTAACAGAGAAATAATTCTGCCAGAGACCTTCAGCAAGAACATCATCGCTGTCTTCTGAAATGTATACATCAATTGTGTTGTCTCTGTCGGGACGGCCGAGCGTTTCAAGGAAGGGAAGAGCAAGTACCTTGGGGTGCTTTCTGAGATGCCAGTTGTCAGCCTTGTTACCCGCAAGTCTTGTACAGTGGATTCTCGACTGCTGACCTGCTCCGACACCGATAGCCTGACCCTCGTATGCATAGCAAACGGAATTTGACTGGGTGTATTTGAGTGTGATGAGCGCAATAATTAGGTCGCGGTATGCTTCGTCTGTAAGCTCCTTGTTGTCTGTAACAACATTGGAAAGAAGCGCCTTGTTAATTTCAAAATTGTTTCTGCCCTGTTCAAAGGATATGCCGAATACCTGCTTGATTTCCTTTTCAGCGGGAACGTATTTTTCATCAATTTTAACTATGTTGTAACCACCCTTCTTCTTGCTCTTTAATATTTCAAGAGCTTCGGGAGAGTAGGAGGGAGCGATGATACCGTCGGAAACCTCACGCTTGATAATAAGTGCTGTTGTAACGTCACATTCGTCGGAAAGGGCAATCCAGTCACCGAAGGAGCTCATTCTGTCTGCACCTCTTGCTCTTGCGTAAGCACAAGCAAGGGGAGATTCGTCAAGACCTTCAATATCGTCAACAAAGCAAGCCTTCTTTAAGTCGTCGGAAAGCTTTACGCCGCAAGCTGCACCTGCAGGGCTTACGTGCTTGAATGAAGCCGCACAGGGAAGACCGAGTGCTTCCTTTAACTCCTTAACAAGCTGCCATGAGTTGAATGCATCAAGGAAGTTGATGTAACCGGGCTTGCCGTTAAGAATTTCAATGGGAAGCTCGGAACCGTCTTCCATGAAAATTCTGGAAGGCTTCTGGTTGGGGTTGCAGCCGTATTTAAGTTCAAATTCTTTCATTTTTAACACTCCGTTTTCAATTTATTTGGCTCCCTTGTGTAAAGGGAGCTGTCGGCAGAGCCGACTGAGGGATTGTAAATCCTACTTGTTTTTGTTTATAATAATTTCTTCAGCTTCTCCGCTTGCAAGGTCAACTGTTCTTACAAAGAGGGATACCTTGTTGTCTTCGTTTAAGTTTTCCCAGCAAAGATCTGCAAGTTCTTTTGCGGTATTAGGCAGAGCTACTTCTTCAGGCTCACCATAGAAGGAGGGAATGGGGTTGCCGTCGCACTTGTAGGTGTGAATGAAATGACCTATGCCATTTTCACCTTCGCCGTAGTTGTAGAAGAATCTTCTGCAAACCTCGCCTCTGCCGTTTGCGGATTTGAGAATTGACATCTTGTATGTAAATGTGTTTCTCGGGAAGCAATAGTAAAGCACACCTGAAATTCTGGGTGTAAAGTTGGGTGCATCAGGCTCGAACTCACGGGAAGCACATGCTGCCTCAAAGTCGTCCGTCATACCCTCGCGTGCTTTATCGTTAATGAAGTCGTATATTGTATTTGTCTGGTCGCCGTTTGTGATAATATCTATATTTCCGCCTTTTGCAGAAAGATAGGGATTATAGATAATAAGGCTGGGATCTGAGAGCTTTGATTCGTCAAAAGCCTTTGTTCTCATACCGCCCTCGTATCTTTCAAAAACTCTGTTGCGGCTGTTTTCGCTTCTGCCCATGATGAAATAAGCAATCATAGCTTTTTTGCCGTCAGCCGATTTTTCGATTACAATGCCTCTGCCGGGATACGTGTTGTTCGCAAGTAATTCTTTAAGGTCAAACTTTGCCATTATTCTGTTTCCTTTCTTTTTTGCCGAAATA
>JAZQIW010000114.1:0-28093 GCA_045541355.1 Eubacteriales bacterium
GGGGCAGTCTTATCGGCTGCTCCTTGTTTTTTTACTTTATTTTTATTACTTTTTATCCGGAAGGAGTGTTTCGGCACTGCTGGGTCAAACGAGCTTTTTGTTTCTTCAAATTAGTTACTTTTTGTTTGGCTGGAGTTTCGCTGTCTGCGGACAGCGAGGCGTACTTTTGTATCGACAAAAGAACGGAAAACGCGGCTCGCAAGCCGCGGCACTCCTGCCCGACAAAAATGTAACTTTAAAAGAAACAAAGTAACAAAAAAGTAAAATAAGCAAAAATTCGCTGATGCCAAAAAATGGCATCAGCGAATCACTTTAATCGAGAATGTTACGCTTGGGGTAAAACCCAAAAAGAAATGTTCCTTTTACGGTTTCTTTTGGCGAACCTTTTCTTTTTCTAAAGAAAAGGTGGAGAAAAAGCGAAAAAAACGAAAAAAACGGGGAATACAAATTTACACGTTGTAAAGCTTAGAGAGTCCGCCCTCTCCTGTTTCCTTGTAATGTCGAGAGAGGTCTTTGCCTGTTTCGTACATGGTCTGAACAACGAGGTCAAAAGAAATTTTACGAGTATTGGTGAGGAAGTTTGCGAGGTTTACGGCGTTAATTGCACGCATTGCAGCGACGGCGTTACGTTCAATACAGGGAATCTGTACAAGTCCGTAAATAGGGTCACAGGTAAGTCCGAGGTGATGCTCAATAGCAATTTCGGAGGCATACTCAATCTGGTCAAGATTCATGCCCAAAAGTTCACCGAGAGCCGCGGAAGCCATAGCGCAAGCCGTACCTATTTCAGCCTGACAGCCGCATTCGGCACCGCTGATTGATGCATTGGTTTTTACAAGATTTCCTATAAGCGCACCCGTTTCAAGGGCATGAACAATATCCTCATCGGAAAAACCGCGCTTCTTTTTATAATAAAACATAACGGCAGGCAAAACACCGCTTGCACCGCAGGTGGGAGCCGTTACAATCCTTTCACCGCAGGCATTCTGCTCACTTACCGCAAAGGCAAACGACGCGACCATACGGTTTTCGCGGGTTTCGTTGGTTTCATCTATATGATGCTGAGTATAAAGATGGTTAGCTTTTTTCTGAACGCCGAGCCTGCCCGGAAGAGTTCCCGTTGACGAAACGCCCTCTTTTATGCTTGTCTGCATCTGATGCCATATTTCAAGCACAAAGTCAAAGATTTCCTTTCCCTCTACCCTCTCAACGTACTGCCACAGGCGCAAATCATGCTTTATGCAATACTCACGTATTTCCTCAAAGCTGTGATGTGGATACAGATTACGGTTTTCAACAAGCTGTTCGCCTTCAACTACTATCTGTCCGCCGCCAACGCTTAAAAATCTGAGCTTTGCAACATCCTTACCGCCTTTGACGGCGTAAAGATCCATGGTGTTGGGGTGAGGAAGATTGCCCGTCACATAGTCAAAATCCACGGTGCATTTCTTTGGAAGAAAGGTCTGAATAATCGAGTAATCGGTCATATGACCCTTACCTGTCGAGGCGAGAGAGCCGTAAAGCACAGCACGATAAGAATCGGCATCGGGGTATCTTTCCTTAAACAGCATACTTGCCTTCTCGGGTCCCATGGTATGAGAGCTGGAAGGACCTCTGCCCACTTTATAAAGCTCACGGATTGTGGGCATGGACTTTACCATTTTTGTCTGCTCCTTCCCCGAAGTGCTGTCACTCAGGAAAAAGTCAAGGTCCTTGCCAAACATCTTGCACATTGTATAAACAATTTCAATCTGTGGATTTGATATGCCGTTTTCCCATTTTGACACGGCTCTGTTGGAAACACCAAGCTCTTTGCCAAGCTCTGCCTGTGTTATACCAAGCTCCTTACGCAACAATGCTATTTTCCCCGCGAAATCAAAGCTGTTCATGCCTTATTCCTCCAAAACGCTTTATTTAACCGTATTATAACAAATAAATCCGCCTTAGTAAAGACATATTTTAACATTTTTATCAACCGTCGGTTGATTTTTTATTTCTTGGCAAGCTCATCTACCAAACAAAACTCATACCCCGCCTGTTTGAGATGCTTGATATATCCGTCAAGAATTGCGGCGTTTGTTTCGCTTGTCGGATGAAGAAGAAGCACACAACCGTTATGGGTACGCGACAGCAGAAGCTCAAGCGCCTTTTCGGGATTCATCTGTTTTGAATTATCCCAGTCAGCATAGGCAAGGCTCCAAAAAACCGTGGCATATCCCAGCTCTTCGGCGTGCTTCAATGTCGATTCGTTGAATGCCCCCTCGGGTGGTCTGAACAGCTTGTCCATAGAATATCCCGTCTTTTCATGGAAAAATTTTTCCAGCGGCACTATTTCATCGGTAAAGGCATCTATATCGTAAATCATTCCCATGTTCTTATGATGAACCGTATGATTTCCAACAAGATGTCCTTCCTCCTTCATGCGTACGCAAAGCTGTGTATTATTCTCTACAAGCCTCGGCAAAACAAAAAATGTTCCTTTAACATCATTTTGCTTTAAGATATCAAGTATCTTTTCGACATTTCCGTTTTCATAGCCCGCATCAAAGGTAAGATACACCTTCTTTTCATTCTCTTTACCTATTGTGACGGTATTGTATTTATCCACAAAATCCGCTTCGGGACAAAGCATAGGTCGGTTATTGCCTTGGGGCTTGAAGTACCACGAATATCCGTCTGCAAACACCGGTATGCCGATTATGACGGCTGCTGCAAAAACCGTATACATGAATCTGAATATTTTTTTCATGCATTTTTTCTCCTTTTGCTGTTTGTCAGGGCATATTACAAAAAATATCCCTGCTTTTTTATTCTGTCCTTTTGCACTTTCAACAAACATTTCAATTGTTTCCGTATGTTCCGTATAATGTAATTTGCATATTAGCCGTATATTTTCGCAATTATTCATCGTTTTATGCATTTGGTTCGTTGTTTTCAACAAAGGCTTTACGTTATATATAGTGTATTTTTCAACTATCTTTAGAAAATGCATAAAATCATAAAAAAATGCACAATTATACTTGATTTTTTTTGAAAATGGTGGTATTATTTATTCAAATTAAAAAATCTTTCAGAAAAGGTGACAAAAATGTTAGACAAATCTAAAATCAAAAAGGTAGTCCTTGCATATTCCGGAGGACTTGATACATCCATTATTATTCCGTGGCTCAAGGAAAACTACAACAACTGCGAGGTTATCGCCGTATCCGGCAACGTAGGTCAGGCAGACGAGCTTGACGGTCTTGAAGAAAAGGCTCTCAAAACAGGAGCATCCAAGCTTTACATTGAGGACCTTACAGAAGAATTCGTAAACGATTTTATCATTCCTACCGTAAAGGCAGGCGCTCTTTACGAGGATTATATGCTCGGAACAAGCTTTGCACGTCCCATCATCGCAAAGCGTATTGTTGAAATTGCAAAGGCTGAGGGTGCCGATGCTATCTGCCACGGCTGTACAGGTAAGGGCAATGACCAGGTAAGATTTGAGCTTACAATCAAGGCGTTTGCTCCCGATATGCCCATAATCGCTCCTTGGAGAGAATGGACAATCAAGAGCCGTGAAGAAGAAATTGAATACGCAGAGGCTCACAATGTTCCTCTTAAGATTAACCGCGAAACAAACTACTCCAAGGACAAGAACCTCTGGCATCTTTCTCACGAGGGTCTCGACCTTGAGGATGCAGGCAACGAGCCTCTCTACGAAAAGGAAGGCTTCCTTGAAATGGGTGTTTCTCCCGTTCAAGCTCCCGATGCACCTACATACATCACTCTCGACTTTGAAAAGGGTGCGCCTGTTGCTCTTGACGGCAAGAAGATGAGTGCAAAGGAAATTATCCTCGCGCTCAACGAACTCGGCGGGGCTAACGGTATAGGTCTTCTCGATATCGTTGAAAACAGACTTGTCGGCATGAAGTGCCGCGGTGTATACGAAACTCCCGGCGGAGCTATCCTTTATGCAGCTCACAGCTATCTCGAAACCATCACTCTCGACAAGATGACCATGCATGAAAAGCAGAAGCTTTCCATCACTTTTGCAGAGCTCGTTTACAACGGTCAGTGGTACACACCCCTCCGTGAAGCTCTCTCTGCTTTCGTTGATTCCACACAGCAGACAGTTACAGGTAAGGTTAAATTAAAGCTCTACAAGGGCAACATTATCAAGGCAGGCGTATGGTCCGACTACTCCCTCTACTCCGAAGAGCTTGCAACCTTCGACGAGGACAACGTATACAATCAGGCAGACTCTGCAGGATTCATCAATCTCTACGGTCTTCCCATCACCGTTCGTGCTCGTCTTAACGAAAAGCTTGCAAAGAAAAAGTAAGAAACATATTTTACAGGGCAGAGTTCTCTTTGCCCTGTGATTTGATTTAATGAGTTTGACCGCTCGGCTTTATGGCGGACAAACGGTATAACAATCGAGAAATAAAGACTCGCAATTCACCATTATTGGAAAGGTGACAAATTCGAGTTCTTTGCCAAGCTTTCTGCGAAAGAAAGCGGCGAAAGAAAAGTAGGAAAAGGAATTTAGAATATGAAAATGTGGCAGGGACGCTTTCAGAAGGAAGAAGACGAAAGCGTAAACGATTTTAACTCATCAATATCCTTTGACAGCAGAATGTACCGTGAGGACATCACGGGAAGCATTGCCCATGCAAGGATGCTCGGAAAATGCGGAATTATTGACGAGTCGGAAAGCGAAAAGATTATCGAAGGTCTCAAGGGAATACTCAACGACCTTGAAAACGGCAGTCTTGAATTTGATATGAAGGCAGAGGACATTCATATGTTCGTCGAGGAAGTGTTGACAAAACGAATCGGCGATGCAGGAAAGAGGCTTCACACCTCACGCAGCCGCAACGACCAGGTTGCGCTTGATGTCAGAATGTATCTTATGCGTGAGATGGATGAGGTAATGAATCTTGTCAAAAACCTCATGTCTGTCATTGTATCAAAGGCAAAACAGCACACAGAAACGGTAATGCCGGGATACACGCACCTTCAGCGTGCACAGCCCGTAACCCTCGCTCACCAGATATTAACATATGCACAGATGTTAAAGCGTGACTACATGAGGCTCTCCGACTGCAAGGAAAGAACAAATGTCCTTCCTTTAGGCTCATGTGCCCTTGCAGGTACAACCTATCCCATTGACAGGCTTATGGTTGCGAAAGAGCTTGGTTTTTCATCCGTCACCGAAAACAGCATTGACGGTGTTTCCGACAGAGACTTCGTTCTTGAATTTGCGTTCTGTCTTTCGACGGTTATGATGCATCTTTCGAGATTTTCGGAAGAAGTAATTCTTTGGTGCTCAAGCGAATTTGGCTTTATGGAGCTTGACGATGCCTTTGCCACGGGCTCGTCCATCATGCCACAGAAGAAAAACCCCGACATAGCTGAGCTTGTCAGAGGCAAAACAGGCAGAGTTTACGGCTCACTCACCACCCTTCTTACAATGATGAAGGGACTTCCTCTTGCCTACAACAAGGATATGCAGGAGGACAAGGAGGCAATCTTTGATGCTCTTGACAACACAAAGCTTTGTCTTGAAATCTTCGCCAAAATGCTCGACACTGCAACATTCCGCATACAAAAATTACGTGATGCGGCAGGCTTCGGCTTTATAAACGCTACCGACTGTGCCGACTATCTTGTGAAAAAGGGTATGCCCTTCAGGGCTGCATACAAAATCGTTGGCGAATTGGTTGCTGTTTGCATTGAAAAAAACACAACCTTCGAAAAATTGCCCCTTGAAGAATACAGAAAGGTTTCGGAAGTATTTTCGGATGACGTTTACACAGCCGTTGACCTTGATGTATGTGCAAGCGGAAGAAATGTTATAGGCGGTCCTGCAAAGCAGGCTGTTGAAAACCAGATAGAAAACCTTGAGAAGTTTTTTGAGGAGTTAGAGTAATGGACAAGAAAATCAAAGCAGGCATTATTGGTGCCACAGGCTATGCGGGCGCCGAGCTTTTCAGGCTTTTATACAGCCACAGAAATGTTGAAATTGCAGCAGTTTCCTCAACAAGCTTTGAGGGAAAGGCTTTAAGTGAGGTATATCCCGCACTTACAAATGAGAAAACTTACGTTCTCTGCGATATGAACGGAGTAATAGAGGCAAGTGACGTTATCTTTGCGGCACTTCCCCACGGGTTTTCCGAGGAGCTGGCGGCAAAATGCGACGGTCGCGGCAAGGTACTTATAGACCTCGGTGCAGACTTCAGGCTTACAGACGAAAAGGAGTACACAAAGTGGTACGGTCTTGAATACAAGCACCCCTCCCTTCACGAAAAGACACTTTACTGTCTGCCCGAAATCAACAGAGAAAAGATTAAGGACATTGACATTATCGCAAATCCCGGCTGTTATCCCACAAGCATTGCCCTCGGTCTCATGCCTGCCATAAAGAACGGTCTTATTGACACGGAAAGCATTATCATAGACTCGAAAAGCGGTGTTACCGGTGCAGGCCGCGGACTTTCCCAGACAACACATTATCCCGACAACAACGAGGCTTTTTCGGCATACAAGGCGGGGCTTCACAGGCATACGCCCGAGATTGAGCAGACACTCTCCATGTTTGCAGGCAAGAAGGTGAGCGTTACGTTCGTTCCCCATCTTCTTCCCGTTAACAGAGGAATCTTATCAACAATCTATGTAAAAACCGAAAAGACCTTCGATGAAATATATGCATCTTATGAAGAAGCATACAAGAACGAAAAGTTTGTAAGGCTTCAGCCCAAGGGTGCCTTTGCCAACATCAAGAATGTAAGGTGCTCCAACTACTGTGACATCTCGCTTCACTTTGATGAGCACACAAAAACCCTCATTATAACAAGTGCCATTGACAACATGGTAAAGGGTGCGGCAGGTCAGGCAATCCAAAACATGAACATAAGATTCGGTTTTGACGAGGATGAGGGCATTTCGATGCTTGCTCCATCGTTCTAATCGGGAAGCCCGATATAACAATCCAAGTCAACTCGGATAAAACCGCTAATAAAACAAATTTGACTTCTTGCGTCTATGGCGGTCAAACAGTATTACAATCGAGAAACAAAGGCACGCTTTTCACATTCAAAAGTACGATGATAATTGCGAGTTCTTTGCCAAGCTTTCTGCGAAAGAAAGCGGAGAGGAAATAATATGGAAAACAAATTCAAGCGCGTTGAGGGCGGTGTAACCTATCCTCAGGGCTTCAAGGCGGCAGGTATACACTGCGGTCTTCGCAAAAACAAAAACAAAAAGGATTTAGCACTCATCGTTTCCGACGTTGAATGCTCGGCAGCCGCAATATATACCACAAACAAGGTATACGGTGCTCCGATTACTGTTACACGTGAGCATTTGAAGGACGGCAAGGCAAGGGCGGTTATCGTCAACAGCGGAAATGCCAACACCTGCAATCCCGACGGCGTTGACAAGGCGAACGCCATGTGTGAAGCTCTGGCAAAGGAGCTGGGAATATGTGCAAACGACGTTGTAGTTGCATCTACCGGCGTTATCGGTGCTCCCCTTCCCATAGAGCCTATTGTCTCGGGTATGTCAAAGCTTGTTTCCGAGGCAGACTATTCCCCCGAGGCAGGCTACTGTGCCGCAGCAGCTATCATGACCACCGACACACGTCTTAAGCAAATTGCCCTTGAATACACAGTCGGCGACAAAACAGTAAGGCTCGGCGGTATGGCAAAGGGCAGCGGCATGATAAGTCCGAATATGGCTACAATGCTCTCCTTTGTTACAACAGATGCCTGTGTGGACAGCGAGCTTCTCGGCAGAATGTTAAAGGAAGCGGCTGACCGTACCTTCAACATGATAAGTGTTGACGGCGACACAAGCACAAACGACACCCTTTGCGTTCTGGCAAACGGACTTTCGGGTGTATCCGTCACGGACGAGAGTAGTGAAGAGGCGATAATGTTCTATGATGCACTTGAATACATCTGCCGTTATCTTGCAAGAAAAATGGCTTCCGACGGCGAGGGTGCAACAAAGCTCCTCGAATGCAGAATCAGAGGCTGCGATGACTATCAGAATGCAAGGGTTCTCGCAAAGAGTGTTATAAACTCGCCCTTGGTTAAAACAGCCATGTTCGGTGCCGATGCAAACTGGGGCCGCATACTTTGTGCTCTCGGATATGCAGGGATTGAATTTGACCCGTCAAAGGTTGAAGTAAACTTCATTTCAAATGCAGGAGAAATCAACGTCTGCAAAAACGGCGGCTCTGTAATGGTTGACGAGGACAAGGCAAAGGAAATTCTCCTTGAGGACTCTATCATCATCGACGTTGATTTGCACGCAGGCGAGGAAACCGCAACGGCTTACGGCTGCGACCTTTCCTATGAATATGTCCGCATAAACGGAGATTACAGAAGTTAAAATTGCCAAAGGCAATTTCAACAATGAAAAATGAATAATGAATGACGAATAATTACGGTTCAAAATGCAAAGCGTTTTGTTCATTAATTATTTCAAGAGGAAATCATCATGTTTATATCTAACATAGACAAGGCGAAGGTGCTGATTCAGGCTCTTCCCTACATACAGGAATACTACGGCAAAACAATCGTGGTAAAATACGGCGGCAACGCCATGACCAACGAGGGTCTCAAGGATGCAGTAATATCCGACCTTGTGCTTTTAAAGCTTGTAGGCATAAATGTTGTGCTTGTACACGGCGGCGGTCCGGAGATAAGCTCTATGTTTGATAGGCTCGGCATTGAAACAGAGTTTATCAACGGTCTCAGATACACCTCCGACGAAGCCGTAGAAGTAGTTCAGATGGTACTTGCAGGCAAGACAAACAAGGATCTTGTCAATCGCATTGAATCAATCGGAGGACGTGCTATCGGTCTTTCGGGTATTGACGGCGGTCTTATCAAGGCAAAAAAGCTTTGTGACGGCAAGTTTGACTACGGATGTGTGGGAGAAATTGTCTCTGTTGACACACAGATTATAAAGGACAACATCGAAAAGGGTTACATTCCCGTTGTCTCTACCGTTGCCATGGGTGTTGACGGCGAAAGCGGTGTTTACAACATAAATGCAGACACGGCGGCAGCGAAAATCGCAATTGACCTTTGTGCGGAAAAGCTCATTCTCCTTACCGACATCAAGGGTCTCATGCACGACGTAAAGGATGAGGACAGTCTCATTTCCACCGTTACTCTTTCCGACATTGATACACTCAAAAACGAGGGTGTTATCAAAGGCGGCATGATTCCCAAGGTTGACTGCTGTGCAGACACAATAAAGGGCGGTGTAAAGAAGGCTCACATCATCGACGGAAGGCTTCTTCACTCCATTCTCATAGAAATGCTTTCCGACGAAGGTATTGGAACCATGTTTACGGCATAAACATGGTTTAATGAATAATGAATGATTAATAATGAATAATTACGGTTCAAAACGCCAAAGGCGTTTTGTTCAATTTAAAATTTAAGGAAGAGTCATATGGCAAACATAAAAGAACTTGACAAGCAGTATGTGATGAACACATACGGCAGACACAATCTGACAATAGACCACGGCAAGGGTGCAATACTCTACGGCGACGACGGCAAAGAGTATATTGACTTTGGAAGCGGCATAGGCACTCTCAGCTTAGGCACGGCAGACGACGGATACATTGATGCTGTGGTTTCACAGTTAAAAAAGACTCAGCACGTTTCAAACTACTTCACCTGCGAGAGTGTTGCAAGGCTTGCAGAGAAAATCTGTCTTGCTTCGGGCTACGACAAGGTTTTCTTCGGAAACTCGGGTGCTGAAGCAAACGAGGGTGCTATAAAGCTTGCCAGAAAATACAGCTTTGACAAGTACGGTGAAGGCAGAAGCACAATTATCACCTTCTGCTCCTCCTTCCACGGAAGAACAATCACCACCCTCGCGGCAACAGGTCAGGATGTTTTTCACAACTTCTTCTTCCCCTTTACCGAAGGCTTCAAGTATTCCCCCTACAACGACAAAGAGGCACTTCTTGACAATCTCACAGACGATGTTTGTGCAGTTATGTTTGAGTGCATTCAGGGTGAAGGCGGCGTAAACGTAATGGATGAGGATTTTGCCCGCTTCATGGCTGAGGAATGCGAAAAGCGCGACATTCTCCTTATCTGTGACGAAATCCAGACAGGCATCGGCAGAACAGGCGAGCTTTTTGCCTTCCGGAATTTCGGAATAAAGCCCGACATCTTTACCCTTGCAAAGGGTCTTTGCGGCGGTATGCCGACAGGTGCCTTTGTGGCAAATGAGAAGTGTTCGGCGGTACTTACAAAAGGACAGCACGGCTCGACCTTCGGCGGAAATCCCGTTTCCTGTGCGGCAGGTCTTTATGTTCTTGAAAAGGTTTCGGATGACTCATTCCTTAAAGAAGTCAAGGCAAAGGGTGAGTACCTTATGCAAAAGCTGCGCGGCTTAGGTAAGGAAACAATCCTTGAAGTAAGGGGCAAGGGTCTTATGGTGGGCATAGAGACAAGTCTTGTTCCGGGTGAGGTTTCGACAAAGGCACTGGAAAACGGTCTTATCGTTCTCACGGCAGGCAAGGATGTTGTAAGGCTTCTTCCTCCTCTTACCATTTCGTATGAGGAAATTGACAGAGGCGTTGAAATTCTGGCGCAATTATTCTAACCATTGAAAGGACTACATACAATGAAAAAAGATTTTCTCAAGATGCAGGATTTAAACAAGGACGAGCTTTTTGAAATCCTCGACCTTGCACAAGATTTAAAGGACAAGCAGCACAAGGGCATTCCCCACAGAATACTTGAGGGAAAAACCCTCGGCATGATTTTTGAAAAGTCCTCAACGCGTACAAGAGTATCCTTTGAAACGGGTATTTTCCAGCTTGGCGGCACAGGTCTTTTCCTTTCCTCTAAGGAAACACAGCTTGGCAGAGGCGAACCCATAAAGGACACGGCACGCGTTCTTTCCCGTTACCTTGACGGTATCATGATAAGAACCTTCGGTCAGGAAATCGTTGAAGAGCTTGCACAGTATTCGACTATTCCCGTAATCAATGCCCTTACGGACTATGCTCACCCCTGTCAGATTCTCGCAGACCTTCTTACAATCAAGGAGCACAAGGGCGGCTTTGACGGCAGAAAAATGTGCTTTATCGGCGACGGTGCCAACAACATGGCAAACTCCCTTGTTGTAGGCTGTCTTATGGCAGGCATGGATGTTGCAATTGCAACACCCAAAGGATATGAACCCGATCCCACAGTTCTCGAATATGCAAAGCAGTACGGCTCAAAGTTCACACTTACAGAGAGTGTTATGGAAGCGGCAAAGGATTGTGATGCGCTCTTTACGGATGTATGGTCCAGCATGGGCATGGAGGCTGAAATCGAAGAAAGAAAGAGAATCTTCAAGGACTACCAGATAAACTCCGACGTCATGGCTGTTGCAAGCAAAGATGCAATGGTTCAGCACTGTCTGCCTGCTCACAGAGGCGAGGAAATCACAGACGAAGTATTTGAAGCACACGCTGACGAAATCTTCGACGAGGCTGAAAACAGACTCCACGCGCAGAAGGCGGTTATGGTGAAGTTAATGTCTAATTAATCGTTTTATACAACGCCTCCCTTGTGTAAAGGGAGGTGTCATTTTCTTTGAAAATGACGGAGGGATTGTCAAAACAAATAATACAACCCCTCAGTCTCACAAGTTCGACAGCTCCCCTTACACAGGGGAGCCTTTTTATTAAGCCAACGGTTGATTGACACGACATTTCGTATATGATATAATAAATCAAGGAGTGATATTTATGTGGAAACTCATACTTGTAATAATTGCAGTTATTTTCATATTAAAATACATAATTGCCCTGATTAAAAGAGCAATTTTAATTGCTTCTGTCAAAAAAGAGTGCAAAGTCAAGGGATTGGAGTTTAAAAAATGCAAAAATCTCTTTAAATCCGTATTTATTTGTGACGGAAGTGTCGATTTTGAGGTTGGAAATGCGGTTGTACATATTTTTTGCCCTTTCTTTCGCCGTGTACGTTACAGTTTTACACATGACAGGCATCTTGAAGTGATTGTGGCAAGGATGCAGGCACATGTAAATATAAGAAACGGAAAAGGCTATTCAAAAGCAGCATATGTCAGCAATGTTTTTACACTTCGCAAAAACAAACTCAAAAAGCTCGGCAGCACCGACGACGGCAGAAAGCATATTCTTCTCGTTTATCCAATTCCCTTTGAGGTGACAAGGGTTGAAGAAAACAAGCTTACGGCGGCATATAACGGTGATGAAATATGGAAGAATTGTGTGTTTTCAAACAAGAGTTATTTTATTGAGAATATCGAAAAGCTTGCAGAATAATTTAAGGACACAGCCGACGGCTGTGTCCTTATCATTTTAAAAAAATCAAAACACCAATATGTTAATTAACTCGCTTAAATGTTATATCTGAATTGATTGTATAAGTTTCATGCATATATGACAATTCAATTTCCAATTCCCCAACTATTCTTTCATCTACATTTGGATTTGTTCAGGACATCAGACAAATTAAACAATCATAAGCATAACAAAACAAAATACTAATACAAACATTTTTTATATCAGCACCTTTTATTTGTTTAAAGCTTTATTCATTATAATTGCATCTATTGTGTTTTTGGCTGTATTAAGAGACAAAAGGCTATCAATATAGTATGTTTTCCCTGTTGTTGTAAAAATACAAAGATAATCATTTGTATCATTACGCAGTTTCTTCATAAAACCCGGATTTAAATCTGTCGGCACACCGTCCACCGTTACGGAAACAGAGCATTTTTGAATAGATGTCGAAATCAAACTGTCATTTTCTATTTGGAATTCCTTGCCATTTATCTGTCCACTAATATAATCTGTACTTATTGTCAAATATGTAGACCTGGCTTTGCTGTGTTTCACAAGATAACCTGCCGCAATTACGAGCAAATCTCCACCGATAGATACCAACGCCATGGTAAAAGCAACCACATGCACCATATTATAATATCTTTTCTGCTCTATAAACAGAACATACATCATGATAATACCGGGTATAAGAAAAGCTAGGGACACCATCGCAATAACAAATGCGTTTTTCTTATAACTTGTTTTGGACTCCATCGACATAATTACACTATTTGCCATTCAATAACCTCCTTAACATACTTTAGTGTTAATTACAGTTCAATAATAACACATTTGTGTTCATTTGTCAACATATGTATTCATTTTTTTCGAGTAATTCCTTTAGAATTAGAGCATAACACAAAAAAGAGGTGCAAAAGATGCTCAATTCAATTGTGGTAGGAAAAATAATACGGCAGTATAGAGAAAGCAAAAAGCTGTCGCAAGAGGTTGTCAGCGGACTTGCGGATATTGGCAGAACGCATTTAAGTGCAATAGAAAGAGGTGTAAGAAAACCAACACTTGAGACATTTTTCAAACTCTGTGATGCAATGGAAGTAAAACCAAGCACCCTCATAAAACATATTGAGGAAGAAATAGACAAGAATTAGGACACAGCCGACGGCTGTGTCCTTCTTCCATATTTAAATAATATATTCAAACACAAAAATCCCGACCGCTTGGATTTATGGCGGTCGGGATTGGTTTTAATCGAGATACTTTTGCTCGTTTTTCACCTGTAAAAAATCAGGTGCGTTCACGTTTTCTTCTTGGTAGCTTTTTCTTTTTTCAAAAGAAAAAGTACAGAAAACTAATCAAGTGCGTAACCCATTTCAAATGCCTTGAGGTTAAGTTCAAGGAATTTTTCGGGGACAGACATCTTAATAGCCTTAATATATTCCTCTTTCGGAATATCCGAATGCTTTGCGAACATACCGATAAGAACTACGTTTGCAGCCTTGGATGTGCCGCATTCCTCAGCAAGTGACAGAGCATCTGCGCTCATAAGCTTTACGCCCTGTTCTCTAATCTTTGCCTCTATATCGGAGGGATATTCTGCCGCGCCGATAATTACGGGCATGGGCATAATTTCCTGTGTGCTTGTTACAACTATGCCGTCTTTTTTAACATACGGAAGCCAGCGTGCCGCCTCGCAGAGTTCAAAGGAGAGAAGAAAGTCTGCTTCACCCTTACAGATAACGGGACTGTCTACCCTTTCACCGTACTTTACATATGTCACAACCGAGCCGCCTCTCTGGCTCATTCCGTGAACCTCCGACACCTTTACGTCATAGCCCTGAGAGATAAAGGTATTTCCGAGAATACGGCTGGCAAGAAGGCTTCCCTGTCCGCCGACACCGCAAATCATAATATTTGTTGTCTTGCTCATTACTTTCTCCTCCTTATCTCTTCTGCTGTTCGATGGCACCAAATGCACACATCTTAGAACAAAGGTCGCAGCCTGTACAGAGTGTTGTATCAATTACAGCCTTTCCGTCCTTGAAGCTGATGGCAGGACAGCCTATCTTCATACAAGCCTTACAGCTCTTACACTTATCGTTATTTACCGTGAAGTATGTATCCTTCTTGACAGACTTTAAAAGAACGCAAGGTCTGCGTGTTATGATGACTGAAACCTCATCCTTTGAGAGTGAATCCTTGATAGCTGCTTCGAGTTCCTTGATTTCGTTGGGGTCAACAATCTTTATATCCTTTACACCAAGTGCTTCCACAACACCCTCAATGCTCATCTTATGTGTAGGCTCATTCTTAAGAGTCATGCCTGTTGCAGGATTCTGCTGGTGACCTGTCATACCCGTGATGCTGTTATCGCAGATAATTACGGTGGAATGTGCCTTATTATAGACCATATTCATGATGCCTGTAAGACCTGAATGACAGAAGGTTGAATCACCAATAACAGCGACAGACTTCTTGGGGTCGATGCCGCCTGATTTATTCATACCGTGAAGACCTGCAACGGATGCACCCATGCAAAGGGTTGTGTCAACAGAGGAAAGAGGCGGTGCAGAGCCAAGTGTATAACATCCGATATCGCCGCTGACGGTAACGCCCAGCTTCTTGAGTACAAAGAAGAGGCCTCTGTGAGGACAGCCGGGGCAGAGCACGGGAGGACGGCCGGGAATTTCATCGGAAAGCTTGGCATAGTCGTTTTCTTCACCGAGAAGGCACTTTCTCACAAGCTCCTGTGAAAACTCGCCGAGTATGGGAAGCTTATTCTTACCGTCACATTCAATGCCCATCGCCTTTACCTGTGTTTCGATAACAGGGTCAAGCTCTTCAACAACAACCACCTTATCAACCTTGGAAGCAAATTCGCGAATAAGCTTTTCGGGAAGGGGATTTACAAGTCCCAGCTTTAAATAGGAAGCGTTCTCGCCAAACACCTCTCTTGAATACAGGTATGTGGAGCCTGCACAAATAATACCGATTTTGGTATCATTGTATTCGGCTCTGTTGAAGGAGCAGCTATTTGCCCATTCAGCAATATCTGAAAGATGCTGTTCAACAACAACGTGTCTCTTTATTGCATTTGCGGGAGCCATAACGTGCTTTGCGATATTCTTTTCATAAGGCTTAATGGTGCTTTCCTGTCTCTCGCCAAGCTCTACAATGCTCTGGGAATGTGCAACTCTTGTGCTTGTTCTTATAATGAAGGGTGTATCAAACCTTTCGGAAAGAGCAAATGCCTCTCTTGTAAACACAAGGCAGTCGGTGGAATCGGAGGGTTCAAGCATGGGAAGCTTTGCAGCCATGGCATAATGGCGGCTATCCTGCTCATTCTGTGAGGAATGCATTCCGGGGTCATCGGCAACGGCAATTACCATACCACCCTCAGCCCCTACATATGCACCTATAAAAAGAGGGTCGCCCGCAACATTAAGACCTACGTGCTTCATGGCACAGAAGGAACGTGCTCCGGAAATTGATGCACCAAGAGCTCCTTCCATGGCAACCTTTTCATTGGGTGCCCATTCGGCATAAAGCTCGGGATATTCCGCGGCATACTCGGTTATTTCGGTACTGGGGGTGCCGGGATAGCTGGATATGAATTTACAGTCGGCTTCATACAGGCCTCTGGCAACAGCTTCGTTGCCAAGCATGAGTTTTTTCATTGTTTTCAGTCCTTTTATAATAGTGTTTTTTCTTCAATAAATATATTATATATAACTACGGCTTGAAAATGCCGTCATCCGCCGCTTTTTCATAATCGGTTTTGAGAAGGCGGACACGGCGTTTATTAATCTTTACCTCGTACTGCGATATATAGCCTTTTTCAATAAGCTTTTCAAGTGCAAGCTTTACCTTTTCCTCTTTTACATTATACTTTGCCGCAACGGCGGGAACGGTTTTTAAAAACGTGGGGCGTGCATTTTTCTGCCCCTTTTCAAGCTCATACAGGCTTTTTAATACATACTCGCATTCGACGGGCAAAAGCTTCTTCTTCTCGGGCACTTCAATAAATGCACTTGCAGCCTGCTTAAGCTGCCCCGAAAAAGCATTCTTTACCCCGTATACCACAACATTTTTTTTGCAGGAATTCTTTAAAAACAGTACAGCAGACGAAAAATGACCGTCTCCCGTAAAAATAACATAAGTATCAATTTCCTTATCCAAAAAGGCACTTCTGTAAATATGGTCAAGCATTATAAAATCAGTGAAGTCCTTTTTATAATGTCCGCCGCCATTATTCGTTTCAACTATTTTATTTGTAAAGCCGCGGATTTTATGCATCTCGTTTGCCAACGATGGGTTTGAAAAATCACCGAAAAAGGCAAACTCGCATATTTCATATTCCTCGGACAGCTCATCGGACAGCTGTTTTATATCAGGCTTTAATCCGAAGTTTCTGTCAAGGGCTATATACCAGTGCTCAAAATCAACAAACACTGCTGCTTTCTTTTTTATGCTCTTTTTTGCAAAAAGCTTTGTAAATACCGACAAATCCTATCTCTTACCTCCTTTCCCGAAAGTTTTATTCATTCCTGCCAAGCATATCGGTATACATTATACAGTATATCACACCAAAATGCTTTTTTCTTCATTATTTTATTAATATTTCATTTTTTTTACTGTTTTCGTACTGTTTATACAAAAATATATACAAACATTAAACATTTTAATTGATGATTGACAAGCATATTTTTTTATGGTAGAATAATTGTGTATCTTTATGTTAAGGAGGAAGTATGCCCTTCGGCATACTAAGTAAACGATGAAAAAAGTATTATCCGCAATTATCGCTGCATCGCTTGCCGCAACCCTCTGTGCTCAGTCTGTTTTGGCTGCGCCCACAGCATCGGCAACGGTAGAGACGGCAGACGAATATATTTCCGGCTCTGTTTCCGTAACAGAGGACAAAGATGCAAGCACTCTTGCACCTGCAGGTCCTTCTCTTACATCTGTTATTGAGACGGCAGACGAAACAGTGGAAAACTTTGGAAGGCCCGATATACCCGACGGTGCTATGCTCATGGGCATACTCGAGGGTGAGGGAACAAAAGAATCCCCCTATCTTATTTCCGACGCCGAAACACTTGAATATTTCGCTGACAGCATCAACAGCGGCGTTGACACATACGCTCACTACAAGCTGACAGCCGACATCGACCTTGGCGGCGCCGAGTGGACACCGGTAGGTTTTGCAACAGGCACAACCTCAAACACCGATTACGCTCAGGCTTTCTGCGGTGTTTTCGACGGTGACGGTCATACCGTTTCAAACTTCACAATCACCCGTGACGATACTCCTTACATAGGCTTCTTCGGTTTTATCAGAAACGGTGTCGTAAAAAACCTTACACTTGACAGCTTTAGCATAAATGTTGAAAGCGAAAGCAGAGACAAATTATATGTCGGCGGTATTGCAGGCCGTGTCGTTTCCCTTGAGGCACACAGCAAAAGCGAGCTTACAAACTGTTCTGTTACAAACGCACAGATTGATGCATACAACATGGGTACTGTTTACGCAGGCGGTATCATAGGCTCTGCGGTTGCAGACGACTCTGTGGGTGCTACAATTTCTCTTACCTTTGTTGAAGCCGACGGCGACCTTAACATATCCTCAAAGGCTGTTGACTACGCAAAGCCCGCAACTCAGTTCACAGCGGCGGTCGAACACATTGTTGCAGCAGGCGGTGTTATCGGTTACTACGGTGCCCAGACCCGTTCCGTTATCAGAATGAGAAACTCCTCCTTCTCGGGTAACGTAAAGGTTAACAATCTTTCTACTCCCTATGTATTCTCCTATGCAGGCGGTGTTATAGGTGAGCTTGTAACATATGCAGACACAAAAACTCCCGACGGCACCTGCTACATCAACTCCTGCTATTCAGACGGCTATGTTGAGGCACAGGGTATAATCTCGGCATTTGCGGCAGGCTTTGCGGCAATGACCTGGCAGAGACTTCCCGGCATCTACATTGACGACTGTTATTCTTCCGCCGATGCTTATGTTTTATCTCAGATGTATGACACAACAACAGGCGGTTTCATCGGCTTCCTTAACTTCTCGCAATTCTCCTCCTCCTTTGCAAAATCAGTAACAAACTGCTATGCATCGGGCGATGCAATTGACATAAACTTCAAGAACGGTGTTGGCAGAGTATCCTACGCAGGTGGATTTGTCGGTTATTCAACCGGCGGTGTATTCAGAAACTGCTTCAAGCTTGCATCCCAGTCTGTAATGGGTGAGGCAAGCGACAGATTCATTGACGGTCTTCCCGTTCTTTCACCCGAGCAGGCTTCCGACAAGAGCAGCTATTCGGGATTTGACTTTACAAACACCTGGTCCATAAGCCCCGAATACGTTTACCCCTATCCTACCCTTCTTGAAAAGGCAGGCTATGTAAACTTTTACAGCGAAGGCGCTTTCTACGGCGACTATGCATTTGCCCCCGGCGGTGCTGTTATCGCACCCGCGGAAAACCCCGAAAAGGCTCCCACTATCGAGCACGTATTTGTATTTAAGCACTGGTCGATTGAAGAAGAGGGCGAAGCCTTTGACTTTGAAACAATTCTCACAGAAACAACAAACCTCTATGCCGTTTACGAAAAGCAGGTTCGTTCTTACAAGGTAAGCTTCCTTGCAGACGGTGTTTCTTACATTCCCGATGCACTTATTCCCTACGGCGAATCGGTAGTAGCTCCCTCGGGTATTCCTACAAAGGAAGAAAACGAAAGATTCTACTACGAATTCCTCTACTGGTCGGATGCACCCGACGGAAACAAGTTTACCTTTGACGGCTACACCGTTTCGGGTGACGTTACCTTCTATGCGATATTTAACGAAATAGACAAGACGGCTTGGAAGGGCGAAATATCCGAAAGCTTCTCCGAAGGCAACGGTACTGCGGCAACTCCTTATGTAATCAACTCCAGCGGAGATTTTGCCCTCTTCGCAAAGCTTATAAATGAAGGTGCCGAGGGCTATGCCTCCAACGTATACTACAAGCTCGGTGCAGATATTAACCTCGGAAACAATTTCTGGATTCCCATCGGTTCTCCCGAGTATCCCTTTAGCGGAAGCTTTGACGGCGACGGCTATACAATCAAAAACTATAAGGTAGCTCCTCAGCCCTATGCGGGACTTTTCGGCTACATCTACAACGGTAACGTAAAGAACGTTCACCTTTCGAACTTTGACATCAGCTTTAATTTTGACTGCACAGATGCCAGCATATATGCCGGCGGTCTTGCAGGTTATGTTGAGGTAAAGGCTGACAGCTGTGAAATCTCGGGTATCCGTGTCGATGCTTCAAAGTTCTATGTTGAATCAAACGCAAAGAATGTTTGTGCAGGTAACATCATCGGCTCCGGAACTTCCGGTTCAAGAGGTGCAAGACTTGTTATAAAGAACAGCTTTGCAACAAGTCCCGTAACCGTCATTAACAAGCAGGGCTACGGCTATGCAGGCGGTCTTGTAGGAAAGCTCGATACAGAATCCAGCGGTTTATCCTACATTACACACTGCTACTACACAGGCGCTATTGCATCAACCAGCATCAACTCCTCAAGAGCAGGCGGTCTTGTAGGTTATCTCTACTCCCACGGAAGCGGATTTTCACCCGAAACAAGCTCCCTTGCAGCAGACGATACCGACACCATGATTTTCAGCTCCTTTGCAATCGCCAGTGTTTACTCGAAATCCGAGAAGTATTTCTCCAAAGTAGGTAAAATTGTCGGCGAGGTTGCAACATTTGCAAGCTGTGATACGGAAACAGTACGTTATCTCAACAGAAGAGATTCCGAGGGTCTTATAGTTATCACTCCCGCAGAGGAAACCATAGAAGGTGCAGCGGAATCGCTTGAAAATCTTACAAGCGAAAGCTTCCTTTCCGAAAGACTCGGCTTTGACTTTGAGAGCACATGGATTATGCTTGAAGATTCGGACTATCCCGTTCTTCAGTGTATGCTCCTTGACAAGCCTGTACTTGAAATTGTTCGTGTACAGCGCGAGGGCAACGGCGTTCACGCTACAATCAATGCCTTTGCAAAAGCTCAGAAGTATATGCTTATGGTTACTGTATTCAACGAACACAACCAGCTTATGAAGCTTGAAAGAATTATGGTTGAAAATCAGAAGGAGCGCAGAGAATTCAATCTCGAATATGCAAACCTTCCCGGTGCTTCAAGAATTTCCGTTTCTGCAATTGACGCGGCAAGTTTAAAGCCGCTTCTCCCTGTGGCAAACCAAGAATTTGCCTTTCCCATGGCAGAATAAAACTATAAAGCACATGAAAGATGACGGGGTATCCGATGGATATCCCGTTTCTTTATATTTTCATCTCTTTTACGCCGTTTTTTTGTGCAAAGTGCAACAACATTCATCAAAAGTATGGGAGATAAATAGGACAATTTTGTATAATTTGCCTCTTGTCAAATACGCCAAAATATTGTATAATTTATCAGTAAGCAGAGAGGGTTCACGACAACAATATACGTTGTGAGCCCTTTTGTTTAACCAATACACTTTAAAGGAGTAAAACACAATGAAAAAGTTTCTCGCAATTCTTCTCGCAAGCCTTATGGTTGTAACAATGTTTGCATCCTGTGCAGGCGAAAAGACAAATGACGGCGAAAAAGAAGCCGGCGACATCGTAATCGGCGCAATCGCTCCTCTTACAGGTTCCGTATCCGTATACGGTACTTCCGTACAGAAGGGCTTTGAGATTGCTATTGAAGAAATCAATGCAGGCGGCGGCATCCTCGGCGGCAGAAAGCTCGTTCTCAATTCCAAGGACGACCAGGGTACTGCAACTGAAACAGTTAACGCTTTTAACACTCTTCTCAGCGAAGGTGTTACACTTATCGGCGGTGCTGTTACTTCCGGCTGTACTTCTTCCATCACAAACATGGCTAACGAAGAAGGCGTAGTTCTTATCTCGCCCTCCGCTACTGCCGACACAGTTACAACAGAAGACGACTTCGTTTTCCGTTCCTGCTATTCCGACTCCAACCAGGGTGCTATGGCTGCTAAGTTTGCCAAGGATCAGGGTTATGACGAGGTTGGCGTTCTCTACTGCAGCGCAGATACATATTCCAAGGGTATGTACGATGCATTCAAGGTTGCATGTGAAGAATACGACGTTGAAATCGTTATTGAAGAATCAAGTGCTGCTGTTGACGTAACAGAGTACACAAACCAGCTTTCCGCTATTGCTGAAAGCGGCGTTGAATTCCTCTTTGCTCCCTACTACTACGACGTAGTAGCTCCTAACATCGTTCCTCAGGCAAGAGAAGCAGGCTACAACGGCATCATCATGGGTGCTGACGGTTATGACGGATGTATCGGTCTCATCAGCGAAGGCAGCGACCTTTCTGCTTGGGAAAACGTTCTCTTCACAAACCACTATGATCCCGCTTCCGAAAACGAATCTGTTAAGAAGTTCGTTGCTGCTTTTGAAGCTAAGTACGGCGAAACTCCTACATCCTTCGCAGCTCTTGCATATGACGCTATGTATATGCTCGCAGCAGCTATCGAAACAGCAGGCACAGCAGATGACGCTCAGGCTGTAAGAGATGCTCTCGCAGCAACAGAAGGCTTTGCAGGTGTAACAGGCACATTCAGCCTCGACGAATCCGGTACTCCTATCAAGGGTGCGGCTATCATCAGCTACACAGTTGACGACATGGGTACAGAAGATGCTTCTGATGACGCTGTTGTTACAAAGTTCGTTACAGACGTTGCTCTTTAATTGAACGTATAAGCCAATTACGGTAATATTTTTGGAGAGGTTCATACTCACTTTTTGAACCTCTCCTTTTAGTCTGAAAGCACTTTTTCAACTCCTTTAACCCGAAAGGTGGAAACACAATGTCCGATTTTCTTCAAATGCTCATAACCGGCCTAAAGCTCGGCAGTGTATATGCGCTGATTGCTCTCGGCTACACCATGGTTTACGGCATTATTCGTCTTATAAATTTCGCCCACGGTGATTTTATCATGGTCGGCGGCTACACTCTTATTTTTTCATTCCCCGTTTTCTACAACATGGGGCTTCCCCTCTGGATGGCAATAATTGCCGCTATTATCGTTTGTGCGACAGTGGGTATTCTTGTTGAGCTTCTTGCTTACCGTCCCATCAGAAAAAAGGGTACGGGTATGTCGGCTCTTATTACGGCAATTTCCATGAGCTTTCTTCTTCAGAATCTTGCTCAGGCAATCCCTGCCATAGGCCCGGACCCCAAATCCTTCAGAACAATTTTCCCGTCCAAGACAATAAGCATCGGCTCTGTTAAAATCGACTTTCTTACAATTCTCACAATCGTTGTATGCGGCATTATTATGATTGCCCTTCAGCTTTTTGTAAAGAAAACAAAGCTCGGTCGTGCAATGCGTGCCGTTTCCGAGGACAAGCAGGCTGCCATTGTTACGGGTATCAATGTAAACAAGACTATCATTATAACCTTTGCCATAGGTGCAAGCCTTGCGGCGGTTGCAGCCCTTATGTATTTCTCACAGTACAAGCAGGTAAGAATCACCTCCGGTTCAATCCCCGGTCTTCAGGCGTTTATTGCAGCTGTTCTCGGCGGTATCGGAATTATCCCCGGTGCCATGCTCGGCGGCTTTATCATCGGTCTTGCCGAATCCTTTGTAACAAGCTACATTTCATCAAGTCTTGCGTCGGCATTTGTTTATCTTATTCTCATTATTGTACTTATTATCAAGCCCTCGGGTATTCTTGGAAAGAATGTAGGTGAAAAGGTATGAACAACAAAAAAACTCTTCTCGGTTACATTACCAACATCATACTTTTTGCCGCAATGTTTATAGGCTTCTTTATCTACCAGAACGGTCAGGTTGCTTCAAACGCCATGGATTTCCGAATGACGCTTGTACCCATCATCTGGCAGTGCTGCTACTTCATTATCCTTGTAACAAGCCTTAACATGGTTCTTGGTTTTCTCGGTCAGCTCTCTCTCGGTCACTGCGGATTTATGGCTCTCGGTGCATATGCCACCGCCCTCATTTCCCTTGCGGCAGAAAGAGCACAGGTTTTCCAGACCAAGGAAAGCTGGTTATACATATTCCTTATTATCGGCATCATTATTGCAGGCGGTCTTATTGCCGCACTTTTCGGATTCCTTGTAGGCATCCCTGCCCTCAGGCTCAAAGGCGACTATCTTGCCATTATCACTCTCGGCTTTGGTATGATTATCGTTAACATCATTAACAACATTCCCTGGTGCGGCGGCAAGGGTCTTT
Source organism: Eubacteriales bacterium (assembly GCA_045541355.1). GTDB lineage: Bacteria > Bacillota > Clostridia > Oscillospirales > CAG-382 > UMGS1387. The sequence goes on from JAZQIW010000114.1 coordinate 23,610, forward strand.
CCGAGGGTTCTGCCATGTCAATGCTCTCGGCAAACGGGGCTTATCTCAACAGCCGTCTCAAGGTTTCCTATGACTGGATTGCAATTATCTTTACATTTATCTGTGTAATGGCAATTTTCATGTTCATCCGTTCAAAATACGGCAGAGCAATCAAGGCTATCCGCGACGACGAAATTGCTGCAAGTGCAAGCGGTCTGAATGTTTCAAAGTACAAGATTATGACATTCACATATTCTGCTTTCTTTGCAGGTATTGCGGGCGGAATATATGCCTGCACAATGTCAACCCTTGAATCTTCAAGCTTTGCCTTCTCCAACAACTCTATTCTCAACTCCGTGTTTATTGTTGTTATGGTTGTTGTAGGCGGCATGGGCTCACTTACAGGTTCAATTGTTTCTGCTATATTTATGTTCCTTCTCAACTACTACATCAAGAATGTAATTGACACTTCCGCCTTCCCGACGCTTATTCAGAAGCTTTTCGAGTTCCCGATGCTTGTATACGCTCTGGCTCTCGTTCTTCTTATGATTTTCCGTCCCCGCGGAATGTTCGGTACATACGAATTTTCTCTTATTGGTACGGTTGAAAAGATAAAGTGTCTTATCAAAGGCAAAAAAGCAAAGGGAGGTAACGAATAATGACAAACACGACTCCCGTTCTTGAAACAAAAAATCTCGGCATAACCTTCGGCGGTCTCAAGGCTGTACAGGACTTCAACATTTCCATTGAAAGCGGCGAGCTTGTAGGTCTTATCGGCCCTAACGGTGCAGGAAAAACCACCGTATTCAATCTTCTTACAGGCGTTTACAAGCCCACCTACGGCAAGGTTTCCATTTGCGGAAAAGTAATGAACGGCAAAAAAACCCACCAGTTCATACGTCAGGGCATTGCAAGAACCTTCCAGAACATCCGTCTTTTCAAAAACATGACGGTGCTTGACAACGTAAAGGTTGCTTTAAACCACAAATACAAGTACAGTTTCCTTTCTGCTACCCTGCGTCTTCCCTCCTACTGGAAGTACGAAAAGGCTTGCGACAAGGAGGCAAGGGAGCTTCTCTCAATCTTTGGGCTTGAGGACAAGGCAGACTACATTGCCTCCAACCTCCCCTACGGTCAGCAGAGAAAGCTGGAGATTGCACGTGCCCTCGCCACGGGAATGAAAATACTTCTTCTTGATGAGCCTGCGGCAGGCATGAACCCCACAGAAACGGCAGAGCTTCTTGAATGTATCAAGATTATCCGTCAGAAATTCGGCATTGCAATTCTTCTTATAGAGCATGACATGAGTCTTGTAATGAACATTTGTGACAGAATTATGGTTATTGACTACGGTCAGACCATTGCCCACGGTCTTCCCGCCGAAATTGCTTCCAACAAGAGAGTTATTGAAGCTTATCTCGGCAAGGATGACGATGAGGACACCACAGAAAGCGAGGAGGCATAGACAAATGTTAAAGCTTGAACACGTAAACGTTTCATACGGCGCTATACAGGCTATTCGCGATGTCAGCCTCGAGGTTGCCGACGGTGAGCTTGTTTCCCTTATCGGTGCCAACGGTGCAGGAAAGACCACCATTCTTCATACAATTACAGGTCTTACCCCCGCATCCGACGGAACCATCACCTATGACGGTATTGACCTTCGCAAAATCGCACCTCACAAGATTGTTTCAAAAGGTCTTGCACACGTGCCCGAAGGACGTCACGTTTTTACAGGCATGACTGTTGCAGAAAACCTTGCCATGGGTGCTTATTACAGAAACGACAAAAAGCAGATTTCTGACGACCTTGAGTATGTTTACGAAAGCTTTCCGAGGCTTCGTGAACGTGCAAAGCAGCTTGCAGGCACCCTTTCCGGCGGTGAGCAGCAAATGCTCGCTATGGGCAGAGCCATCATGTCAAAGCCCAAGCTTGTTGTTATGGATGAGCCCTCAATGGGTCTGTCTCCCCTTCTTGTTAAAGAGGTTTTCAGCATTATTAAAAGAATGCACGAGCAGGGTATTACAATCCTTCTCGTTGAACAAAATGCTAAAATGGCTCTCTCTATCGCTGACAGAGCTTATGTTCTCGAAACAGGCAAAATCGTTATGGAAGGCAAGGCTTCCGAGCTTCTCGGTGACCCCAGAGTTAAAAAGGCTTATCTCGGTGCATAACCCCCCCTACTTTCTTGAGTCGAACTACTTTCTTAAGGAGAAAGTAGGCAAAGACCTTTTCAATTTAGCACCGTTTTTATTTCGGTTTTAAAGCGAGTCTTTTATTCTCGATTACAGTCATTCGCTGATATCAAACAACGATATCAGCGAATTTGTTTTTTTTCAGTAATTGTTCTTGACTAACACTTTGGGGTTTAGTATAATAATCATAGTAAAATCCCGGGAGGTATTTATCATGAAAAAGGCAGGAAACGAATACATAAAGCCCTTTGCCAAGGAGATTTTCGGCAAGGAAAATGTCTCTTACTATCCTTATCCGATAGAGGAGCTTATCAAGCAACCTATTTTCCCATACTTCATACTTGACGGCGGTGCGTTCAACATAATGAACGACCGTTTTGGTACGGCAGGCGGCGACGAAATTCTTGAGCTTACTCTTTCGGGAAAGCTGTTTGACATATTCAAGCTCGGCGGCAAATTCAACTGGGAAACATCCTTTTCTTATGTTAAAGGAACTGATTTTCGCAAAAAATACGAATGGCAGATATGGCCTCAGCGTCTTTATTTTACCATTCCTCTCGCACACAGGTTCCTTCAGACAGGCGACAGAAGGTATGCAGATGCATGGCTTACCATTGTAAAGGAATGGGACAAGGCTCATCCGTATCAGGAATTTGACCCTGAAATATCATATTTCTTCACCGACATGGTTTGGCGTGATATGCAGGTTGCATGGCGCACAATGTCTCTTCTCCACGGTTTATTCATGCTTCAGGATGCTCCCTTCACCATCGACGAATGGAAGTATCTCTATGACTTTGTAGAGCTTCACATGAAGCACTTATACGTCGAAGCACTTGACAGACTTGCACGAAACCATGCACAGAATCACGTATTGCAAATTGGCGTTGTACTGCTTCTTGCAGCAGCGTTCTTTCCTGAATTTGAAAACGTAGAAGAAATGGCAAAAATCGGCGTTAATACGGTTGAAATGAACCTTAGAAATGCTATCTACGATGACGGCGGCAGTGACGAGGACAGCCCCAGTTACAGTCACTTTATAGCAAGACTTTATCTTGAGGCTCTTTTACTCATCGAGCAGAACGGCTTCCCGACAATTGAAGGTCTTCGCGAAAGTGTTAAAAAGCAGTACGAATGGCTTTACAACTGCATGACTCCTGCCGGCACAACGCTTCGTCTTTCCGACTCGTACGGTCTTGATGCAATCAAGGATTTTGAATATGTTTCAAAGCTCATTGACCTTGATTTTTCAAGAGAGCTCAAATCAAAATACTACAAGGACAGCCACATTGCGATTTTCCGAGAAGGTGACATAACACTCTATGCAGATGCCGCAAATTGGCCGGGTCCTCACCACCATGCAGGTGCTCCTCAGATTATCATGTACTACGGCAAGGATCCCATTATTGTAGATACAGGTGTTTGCAACTACGACAGGTGGGAAATGTACTTATACCTTCACGATTTCAAGGCTCACAATGTTATTTACAATGAAGATTTTGAAATGTACAAGTGCAAGGTGACACCTGAAATCATTTTCTGCGACACCGACAAGGGTACAATTCTCATAAAAACTACCGTTGAAAATGAAAACGGCAAGAGTTACGTTTGGGAAAGAGCAATTTCGGTTTCAGATAACAAGGTCACTATCAAAGATGTGGCAACAGGCTCTGAAGAAATGCCCTTTAAATCAAGATTATTCTTCAAAAAGAATGATGTTCTCTTCCCTGAAAGCAACAAGAACACAATGCAGCTCCTTACTCAGGACTATCTTATGACTCTCACAAACGAAAAGCAGCTTAAAATGGAGCTTGCTCCCGTTATGAATGACGACAACAAGCTTGACTACGCCGTTGTTTGCGAATGCAAGGATTCCTGCAAGGTTTTCTCCAACACCACAGTTATTGAGTTTTCTCCCCGTTCTTTTGAATAGTACTTTTCACGCTTTTTCACGCTTTTTCTTTGGAAAAAGAAAAAGCTTAGCAAAAAGAAATCATAATCGCAACATTACTTTTTTCGGTTTACTTGAAATGTAATATTCTCGATTACAGCCATTCGCCGACGTCAAGCTCCGACGTCGGCGAATTTTTATTTATTATTAATATGGCAGGAGTTTCGCTGTCTGAGGACAGCGGGGTACTTTTTAAGTTACAATTTTGCCTGACAGGAATTTCGCTGTCTGCGGACAGCGAGCCTTACTTTTCTACGAAGAAAAGTAATCACACCATCGGGCGTACTAAATTTCAACCAAATCAAAGATTTGGGAAATTAAGTAAAAGTCGCCACTCAAAAAGAGGGAGTGGCTCGGTC
>JAZQIW010000115.1:0-7779 GCA_045541355.1 Eubacteriales bacterium
TTCAAATTCCGAAAGAAAAGTTGACAATTTGAAAGTTCTTTGCGAGCTTTCTTTCAAGAAAGCGAAAAAACAACCACATGTCACTTCACTCTTATGGTAATTTCACCGCCGCAGAGTTTTCTGGTACAGCCATCCTCGGTACGCACGAGAAGAGAGCCGTCATCGCAAATATCGAGAGCTGCGGCGCGGATAGAGGCATCTTCTGCCACAATACTGATTTCGCGGCCGATAACCACCGAGCGTCTGCGGTATTCATCAAGAGCCACAGTATCGGAGAAGTTTTCACCGAACACCCTTTCAAATTCGCAAAGAATATTACTGCAAAGGGTATATTTATCGTATTCTTTTTTAGTAATATCGAAAATAGACGTAACATTATGGCGCAAATCCTTCGGGAGCTTTGACACGTCAAGCTTCATATTAATGCCGATTCCTGCCACAACATATTTTTCTCCATCGCCTGCCGTAAATCTCTCGCAGAGAATTCCGCAGAGCTTTTTTGAGCCGAAATAAACATCATTAACCCATTTTATACCCACGCCGTTATTATTATTTGTGCCCGTAAGAGCATCAATGGCTCTGCATACACAAAGGCTGAGCTTTGCGGTGAAAAGGCTATCATTACATATTTTCTCATCCTTAATGAGAAGGCTCATATAAAGCCCGGAGTCTTTGGGTGAATAAAAGCTCTTTCCCTGACGTCCCCTGCCGCCAAGCTGTTCATGGGCAATTACAAGATGGCCGTCGGGCAGAACATCACAATGCTCTTTGACATAATTGTTTGTAGAATCTATACTGACAAGCACGCTATAACTTTTTGCCAAGCCTTTACAGGGACACATTTCCAGCTCTTTCAGATTCTTCACGACGCCACCTCCCATTTTCAAAAATTTACCAACTGTAATTCTACAACAAATTTGCCAATATGTCAAGTTTTTTGAGATATTTGCCTCATTTTAGGACATATTGCTAATTTTTTATCAAGAGCGAAAAAAACACTTGCATACCTGCTTCATTTATGCTAAACTTATAAAGGAAATTTTTTTGTCAGGAGTGTGAGACAATGTACCAATCCATACTTAGCGTAAAGGATACGCAGGTTGCCATAAAGGCATGCAAGGATTATTTTGAAAGAGAGCTTGCTTTTTCTCTCAATCTTACAAGAGTATCAGCCCCACTTTTTGTTACTCCCGAATCAGGTCTCAACGATGCACTCAACGGCACCGAACGTCCCGTTCAGTTTGACATTCTCGAAACCGGAAAAGATGTGCAGATTGTTCAGTCGCTTGCCAAGTGGAAGAGATTTGCCCTCGGCAAATACGGTTTTTTGCCCCGTGAAGGACTTTACACCGACATGAATGCCATTCGCCGTGACGAAGAAACAGATGCAATCCATTCTCTCTATGTTGACCAATGGGACTGGGAAAGGGTTATCAACAAAGAGGACAGAACAATTGAAACCTTAAAGAAAACAGTAAAGAAAATATACCGTGTTCTAAAAAGCACAGAGCAGCATATGTCCTACAACTTCCCTTCTCTTGCCAAGGAATATGAAAAGTGTCCTCTCCCCGAGGAAATCACCTTCATAACAACCCAGGAGCTTGAGGATATGTATCCCAATCTCACCTCAAAGGAAAGAGAAAATGCTATAACGCGTGAGAAGGGTGCGGTTTGTCTTATGCAAATCGGCGGTGCTTTGAAATCAGGCAAAAAGCATGACGGAAGAAGCCCCGACTACGACGACTGGACAATGAACTGCGACATTCTTCTTTGGTATCCCGTCCTCGACATCGCCCTTGAAATTTCCAGCATGGGTATAAGGGTTGACGAGGAGGCGCTTGACAGGCAGCTCAAAATTTCGGGCTGTGATGACAGAAGAAATCTTGCCTTCCACAAGGCAATCCTTGAAGGAAAGCTCCCCTACACAATCGGAGGCGGCATAGGTCAGTCAAGGCTCTGTATGTTCTATCTTCGCAAGGTTCACATCGGCGAAGTTCAGGCATCGGTATGGCCCGATGAAAAGGTGAAGGCTCTTGAACAGCAAGGCATTACTTTGTTATAATGCAAAATGCAAAATGCAAAATGAAAAATGAAAAATGCAGAATGCAGAATGAATTGGTTATAATAGAATTACAATAAAAAAATATCATACAAAAAACGGAGGAAATCAAAATGTTAGTTTCTGCAAAGGAAATGTTGACCAAGGCAAAGGAAGGACACTACGCTGTCGGTCAGTTCAACATCAACAATTTAGAGTGGACAAAGGCTATTCTTCTCACAGCCGAAGAAAACAAGTCTCCCGTTATCCTCGGTGTATCCGAGGGTGCAGGCAAGTACATGTGCGGCTACACAACAGTAGTCGGCATGGTTAACGGCATGATAAAGGAGCTCGGCATCACAGTTCCCGTTGCTCTCCACCTCGACCACGGCTCTTATGAGGGTGCTCTCAAGTGCATCGAAGCAGGCTTCTCATCCGTAATGTTCGACGGTTCTCACTACCCCATCGAAGAAAACATCGCAAAGACAACAGAGCTTGTTAAAATCTGCAACGAAAAGGGTCTCTCCCTTGAAGCAGAAGTAGGTGCTATCGGCGGCGAAGAAGACGGCGTTGTGGGTGCAGGCGAATGTGCAGATCCCGCAGAATGCAAGATGATTGCAGACCTCGGCGTTACAATGCTCGCAGCAGGTATCGGCAACATCCACGGCAAGTACCCCGAAAACTGGGCAGGTCTTTCCTTTGAAACACTCGCTGCAGTTTCCGAAGCTGTCGGCGATATGCCTCTCGTTCTCCACGGCGGTACAGGTATTCCCGAGGACATGATCAAGAAGGCAATTTCCCTTGGCGTTTCCAAGATCAACGTTAACACAGAATGTCAGCTTTCCTTCGCTGCTGCTACAAGAAAGTACATCGAAGAAGGCAAGGACCTTATCGGCAAGGGCTTTGACCCCAGAAAGGTACTCGCTCCCGGCTTTGAAGCTATCAAGGCTACTGTTAAGGAAAAGATGGAACTCTTTGGTTCTGTAAACAAGGCGTAACTTACTTTTTTCTTTGATAAAAAGAAAAAAGTAAGCAAAAAAGAAAATGATTTAGCACCAACGCTTTTAATGGTGCTAAGTCAATCATATTTGCTCGAATACAGTCAATCCCCGACACCAAACAACGGCGTAGGGGATTTTTTAATACTCTTTGTAGATGAATTGGGATTTATTCAGTTATTTCAGGATCTCCTATTTCTTCATTTCCTAAGTAAACCCGATACTCTTTTCCTTCGTAAAGGTTCATAATTTGTCTACGTAGTTTGGAGGGGTATAACGGTGACGTATTTAGTGTTTTGATGTCTATCCAGTCATACCCAATTTGATTTGTATCACTTTGTATGATAGCATTTTCGATTATTCCCTTATATTCACACAAAAACACAAGGTCAACACGATGGAAGTTTTCTCCATATAATCCTTCTATTACAAACACCAAGTCTTTTACCTCTACACGCACCCCAATTTCTTCGGCAACTTCTCGGCAAACTGCATCCGGCAAGAGTTCCTCTGCATCTTGACCGCCACCCGGCATAATATACCATTCTTCTTTTCCATCGTTAATTTTTACTACCAGCATTTTATCATTTTTAATAATCAATGCTTTTGCTGCATTTCTTACCAATCTTCCCATAGTTTATCACCTCTGCAAGTTCATTAATTCTTTTATCTATCCATTTATAATTTTTCGTCAAACTTCCTATCCTTAAAATAATACTCCCTATCGTGTTCACCAATTTCTCTGAGGACTCTGCAAGGATTACCGACAGCAACAACATTTGCAGAGTTTGTCATGGTTATACCGAGCATCAAAAGTATTGGGGCAAGTATATCGAGAACAACCATTGCAACGGTATACGGCAGCTCTTTTTTTGTCAGATATTCAGCCTGCTTCTTGTCTTTACCACTATTAATCAGACCGTACACTAACATTCCTACGCCCGCTCCGAGGTATAGAAACGCCGCCATCACGGCAGGTGCGGCAAAGTCAAGCATAAGCTTTGAAAAGGGAACATTTATTGCATATAAAGCGGCGGCAAGTATTGCGAAAACGACCGCCGTTTTCTTTGTATTCATCTTCTTCGACTCCTTTGAGACAGAGCTTTTATTCATTATACAACAGCATCATAAAAACATCAAGTTTTTTCACAAAATCCATTGACAAATCAAGATTTCGGTCATATAATAAAACAAACGATTGAATAATCGTTCAATCATATGTTTTCAAAAAGGAGAAATACAGATGAAAAAGAAATACAATATTGAAGTAGACTGTGCAAGCTGTGCCGAAAAGATGGAAGAGGCATCAGGCAAGGTTACGGGTGTTGAAAGCTGCATCGTCAGCTTTATGGCGCAGAAAATGACGGTGGAATTTGAAGAGGGTGCCGACGAGAAAGCGGTAATGAGTGAGATTCTCAAGGTGTGCAAAAAGATAGAGCGTGACTGTGAGATAGAGTTTTAGGTGAGTGTATGACCAAAAAACAAAAGAAAATTTTTTGCAGAATAATCATCTCGGCGATTCTGCTGGCAGGAATAAACCTTATTCCCGCAGGCGGATATACAAAGCTATTATTGAACCTTATCCCCTACCTCATCATAGGCTACGACATTTTGGCGAAGGCGTTTCACGGCATAATTAATCTTCATCCCTTCGATGAAAATTTTCTTATGGCGGTTGCCACCGTCGGTGCAATGGTACTCGGTGAATACACCGAGAGTGTTGCAGTAATGCTCTTTTACCAGACGGGCGAGCTTTTCCAGAGTGTTGCTGTGGGCAAGAGCAGAAGGAACATTTCCTCTCTTATGGACATTCGTCCCGACTATGCGAATTTACTTCTTGAAAACGGCGAAACGGACTCGGTCACTCCCGACGAGGTTAAAATCGGGAGCATAATTATTGTGCGCCCCGGAGAAAAAGTTCCCATTGACGGAGTAGTGGTAGAAGGAAGCACGAGTCTTGACACGTCGGCTCTGACGGGAGAAGCTGTTCCGAGAACGGCAACGCAAGGCGATGAAATTCTCAGCGGCGTCATTAATCTTTCGGGGCTTATAAAGGTAAAAACAACAAAGGATTTCAGCGAGTCAACCGTTTCAAAAATCCTCGAGCTTGTAGAAAACGCTTCATCAAGAAAATCAAAATCCGAAAGATTTATAACCAAATTTGCAAGGTACTACACCCCCATTGTTTGTTTTTCGGCACTCTTTCTCGCACTTATTCCTCCAATAATCTCCATATCCTCAGGAAATGAGGCAGAGTGGTCAGTCTGGATTTACAGAGCACTTACCTTTCTCGTAATAAGCTGTCCCTGTGCCCTCGTCATTTCAATTCCGCTTGGATTTTTTGCCTGCCTTGGCGGTGCATCCTCAGAGGGCATTCTCATAAAGGGCTCAAACTTTATAGAAACGCTGGCAAACACAAAATACGTTGTCTTTGACAAAACGGGAACTCTGACAAAGGGTGTGTTTGAGGTAACCGAGCTCAATCCCGCCGGCATCTCAAAAGACGCTCTGCTCGAATATGCAGCACTTGCCGAAAGCTATTCAAGCCATCCGATAGGCGAAAGTCTTTTACGTGCCTACGAAAGAAAAATCGACAAGGGCAGGGTATCAGACGTCAAAGAAATCGGAGGCATGGGGATATCGGCAGTTATCGACGGCAAGACAATTTGTGTCGGAAATGCAAAGCTTATGCAAAAAACTTGTGCAGATTTTTCAGAGTGCAACAAATCGGGAACTATTGTAATGGTATCGGTTGACGGAAAATATTGCGGATACATTCTCATTTCCGATGTTATAAAAGAGTCATCGAAGGCTGCTGTCAAGGCACTGAAAAAAGCAGGCATTAAAAAGGCAGTCATGCTGACAGGCGACAACAAGAACACAGCTTTCAGTGTTGCAAAAGAGCTTGGAATTGACGAGGTACACTGCGAGCTTTTACCGCAAGGCAAGGTTTCTCTTATCGAGCATTTTATTTTAGAAAAAAACGCAAAGGAAAAGCTCGTTTTTATTGGTGACGGCATAAACGATGCACCCGTGCTTTCCCGTGCAGACGTCGGCATTGCCATGGGCGGTATAGGCTCTGATGCGGCAATTGAAGCAGCGGATATTGTTATCATGGACGACAACCCCGAAAAGGTTGCAAAAGCAATAAGAATTGCAAAAAAGTGTATGAGCGTTGTTTATCAGAACATTATCTTTGCCATAGGAATAAAGCTCGCTTGTCTTATTCTCACCTCTTTAGGGTTTGCTAATATGTGGCTTGGAATTTTCGCAGATGTGGGGGTTATGGTAATTGCCGTTCTCAATGCGATAAGAACACTTTATGTAAAAAAAATATAGGAGACAAATATGAAAGGTGATAACGAAAAATGCCTGTGTGAGGCACAGGAAATTCACAGAGATTTACTTAACAAGGTTACAGAAAGGCTTCCCTGTGAGGACAACATTTTTGACCTTGCGGAGCTTTTTAAAATCTTTGGCGACTCAACACGAATGAGAATTCTATTCGTGTTATTTGAAGAAGAGGTATGCACCTGCGACCTTGCCGAAATTCTCGGCATGACAAGCTCTGCTATTTCCCACCAGCTTGCAATTCTCAGAAAAGCAAAGCTTGTAAAATGCCGCAGAGACGGCAAAGCCGTTTACTATTCCCTCTCCGACGAGCACGTGAGAACCATTATTGAAATGGGACTTGAGCACATAAATGAGTAACTTACTTTTTTCTTTGATAAAAAGAAAAAAGCAAGCATAAAAGAAAATGATTTATATACAAAGAAGCCCCATGTGATTTTAACGTCACATGGGGTTATATTCTTATTCAGCCTGCTTTTTCTGCATTCTTTTCCAGTTATAGAGACCGTACAGGTCATTTGCAAGAAACATACAAAAGCACATAACCATGGGTATATAAGACGTATCTGTAAAGCAGGCAATAGTCCAGAGAACAATCAGCACAACGTCATTCGCCGCATATGCAAGAGCATAATAGGGGCTTCTGAAATAGGTGAGAGCCACAGCAAGAAAGCTTGTGGAAATCGAAAGGGTACTCGGATATATATTTGGTGTATTCAGGGCTTCAAGGATAAAGTAGAAAATCACAGTGACAACACCCGTTGCTACCCACATAAGAGCTGTCTGTCTCCTTGTCATCCTTGCAACCTTTACCTCATGCGTATCCTTATATGGATTTTTTATCCAAGAAACAAGGGCAAAAACATCCATTGGAAGAGTCATACCCGCATAGGTTATGAGCTCGCCGTAATATTTAAAATGAAGGGAAATAACCCCATAAAACGCGGCAAAGATTATACAGAGAATCATACCAAGCACGTGCCCCTTGGCAACAAAAATCAAAGCCGTAACACCTATAAGAGAGCAGATTGTATTTGAAAGTCCCGAAAAGCCTGACAGAACAAAGGACAACAGCACAACCGCAGCTGACGTCAGCCAAAGGCACATTTCAAATTTACTGAGCAATTTAAAGGGATTTTTAATTTTCATGTTTCCTCCGCAAAAAAAGCACCCGAATATACATCTTCAAAGACCTAACGATGCATACACGAATGCTTTTATTTCAGCAATTCCCTACCCGGTGGCAGGATACAATATTTACTTTACGGATGTGAGTATATCACACCCGTCTGATTTTGTCAATATGTTTTATTTTACGTTTTCCTTTGCCGCAGCCTGAGCGAGCTTTCTGTACTTTTCCTTTTCAAGCTTCATTTCTTCAACTGTTTTTTC
>JAZQIW010000116.1:0-60954 GCA_045541355.1 Eubacteriales bacterium
TAAGATTCTCTCGCTGTATAATGCAGGTGTTGTAATGGGTAATGATGAGTTCGGTACCTTCAGCCCCGAAAACAGCATCAAGAGAAGCGAATGTGCAGCTATTATCAATAGAGTTGCAATTCCCGAAAACAGACTTAAGAAGACACTTTCCGATTTCACAAGCGAGGAAGCTTATGTTCTCTGCTATAACGTCGGCATGGCGAATGTCAGAGAAAGCTACGGTATAAACTCGGGTTGGGTACTCGATAACAGAGGCGGTAACGCAAAGCTTACCGATGACGGCTATAACTCTCTCGGCGACGTTTCCGAAAAGTACGCAACAGCATTTGTAAGAGAGTTTAACTTTGTTCCGAGTGGCGAAATCGTTCTTGAAACACAGGTTATTGGTAAGAACGAAGGCACGTTCCTCGAATACAGAGATATTGATGAAAAAACAGTATATATGCTCAAAGTAGTTGACGGTAAGTGGTCTGTACTCGGAAAAGACGGTAAGTACATGGCAGTTGCAGATGCACACGATGGTAATGTAAGCATCAGAGCATATGTGAATCTTGATACAGGTATGAGCAAGACATTTGTTGACGGCAAGGGCGGTGTAGAAGCTGACCTTCTTTCCGATAATGTTATGTCTTACAGAGCAGGTATTGACGAAAAGGGAACAGGCTCACTCGTTGTTTCCGAGGTTAATATGGTTGTTAACTACGGTATGTACGAAAACTTTGAACTTTTCGGTGCAGATAAGGCTTACGGCTGGGAAACAAGCGGTCTTGTTTCTTACAATGATAAGGAAAACCAGCTTGATATCCAAAACGGCTCTGTTAAGAAGACATTCTCTGCAGTTGGCGGAACAGTTGTGACAGAGGCTCTTGTAAACTCTATTGACGGTAGCGATTATTCCGTTGCAATCGGCGATGTTCTTACCGTTGAATCCAAGGGCGGAAAGCTTACAGCAGGCGGTAAAGAACTCTATAACCTTACAAAGAATATGTGGTACAGACTCAGAGTTGAGGCTAATACACAAAGCGGCATAGCAAAGATTGTTCTCAACGGCAGAAGCGTTGGTGAAGTTGCTCTTTCCAAGAACGAAGCTGTTTCTGCACTTTCTGTTACTGCAAGCGGAAAGCTCGGTCTTGATAATGTAAAGGTTTATGAAAAGTTTGAACAGATAGACTATGTTCCCGCACCCGCGGCTAAGGCAAGCCTTGACGATTACATCACGGTTATGAATATCTGCTCTCTCTGGAGAAACGGTACACACTTTGGCTGGGGTGTTATTTCCGCATATGATGAACCTACTCCTGTTCTCGGATTCTATGATGAAGGCAGTCCCGAAACAGCAGACTGGGAAATCAACTACATGGTAAACCACGGTATCGACGTTCAGGCGTTCTGCTGGTATGCTGACACAAGCACAGCTCCTCTTAAGAACCCCAACAACAGCGAACAGCTTCATAACGGTTACCAACTCGCAAAGTACTCTGATTATATGTATTATGTAATCATCTGGGAGGCAGCAGGCACAAACGGACTTAAATCCGCACAGTTCAGAAATAACACAGTTCCTTACTGGTTTGAAAACTACTTCCTCGATGAAAGATACTTAAAGATTGATAATAAGATTGTTTTCCCCGTTTATTCCGCAAATACAATTGCTGAAGAAAAGAATCTCGGCTCTGTAGCAAATGTAAAGGCTGAATTCGATTATCTCGAAGAAGTTGCTCGCGGCTATGGATTTGACGGCGTAATCTTTCTTTCCGCAGGTGATGCAACATCAACTGTTGCTGATATGGGCTTTGACGGCGTATATGCTTATAACTGGGGTACAGAAGGTAAGAAGTACAGCACAAACGTTGACAGAAACACAAAGACCGCGGCAAATGCCGAAAAGGTTGGTATTTATGCAGTTCCTACAGTTTCCGTAGGCTTCGACTCCATTCCCTGGCACGCAGTTCGTGAAGGCATGATGACAGAAGAAGACTTTACAAAGTCTATCGAATGGGTAAAGAATACATATCTTCCCAAGTATTCACCGAAGGCTTCCTGGGCTGATAAGCTTGTTTGGCTTTCTACATGGAATGAATACGGCGAAGGTACATATATGATGCCTGCAGGTCAGAATGGCTTCGGCTATGTCGATGTAATCAGAAAGACACTTACAAATATGCCCGAAGCACATAGCGATATAGTTCCTACTCTCAAGCAGAGAGAAAGAATTAATCATCTCTATCCTCAGTACGCAAAGACTCTCGCAAGAAACGGCGAATACTGGCTCAAGGCTTCATCCGATGTCTCGTTTGCCAAGAAGGCACCCAAGAATAAGCTTTATATCAACGGCATTGATGTTCTTGCAAACTCGATTCCCGAAAAGGCTATCCCCGCACAGGTTGTTGACGGTAAGGTTTATTTCCCCTTCAATCCCATGACATGTGTACACTATATCTTAGGTGCTCACTATGAGTACAGAAAGGATGCAGGCACACTCAGAATTATGGCAAACGGCCATGAGGTAAAGTATGAAATCGGCTCTGACAGATATATCTTAGACGGTAAGGAGCTTGATCTCGGTTATACTCTTGCAACATTTGACAGCCTTCCCATGCTTGATTTTGAAAAGCTCGCGAAGGATCTCGGCTATAAGTCCGAAACAAAGGACGGCGACCTATATATCTACTCCGATACATACGACACAGTATGGAAGAGCATAGCAGAAAGAAAGACGGGCGGCTGGGAGTTTAACGGCTTTGATACAGAAGGCTGGTCAAGCGGTAATATGGATCTTATTATGACAGGCTCGTCAATGCGTCTTGTAACAAACTCCAAGAATACAGGCGACCCCATTGCAATGTTCAATGCTTCCGACTTCCCCGAAGATTTCCATACAAAGAGATATCTTTCCATGGAAATGAAGTTCAGATATAGCATTACAAATGCCACAACAGAGCCTCACATCAAGTTCTACTATATTACCGACGTTGACAGTAAGTATTCCGAAAGTAAGACTATCGTAGTTAACCTTTATGACCTCAGCAGCGGCGATGAATGGCAGACAGCAACAGTAGATCTTAAGAATCTCGAACCCTGGCAGGCAGCAACAGCCCTTACAGGTCTCAGATTTGACCCCTTCAACGGCTACGGCGAAATGGAAGTAGACTATATCAGATTTGTTGAAGATCCCACATACGTTTATGTTCCTATCGAAGAAGTGCCCATGTCCATTACAAACGGTGACGCAGAGGACGAAAAGCTCACTCCCTTCACCTCTAACGGTGCAAAGATTGTAAGAGTTGAAGACCCCGATAAGAAGGGTAATCACGTATGGCACGTGCAGGCACAGCCCGGCGGTAAGTATGTATACTTCATGTATCCTGCCCGTTATAAGCAGGGTGCAACATATAAGGTTTCCTTTGATATCAAGCTCGGTGAAAATAATATCGGCAATGAAGCACTCACATCCACCTCCTTCTGCCTCAACCTCAAGTATGCAGATAAGGGTGCTCTCAATGACCTTGACCACATCGTGGGCAGTAATGTAAAATTCTCACAGGCTGACGGCTGGGTGCATTATGAAACCAATGCCACAGTCGAAAAGCTTGACAGTAATTCCAAGTCTCAGTTTACAATCTACCTCAATCCCAACGGCGATGCAGGCTTCAGCTACTACCTTGATAACATCAAGATTGAAATGCTAAGCGAAGAAGAACAGATGAAGGCTAACCCCTCCAAGTACTTCAAGTGGGAAAAAGCAAAGGGCGAGGTGCTCTTTGATACAGATGAACAGTGGAATACACTCAAAGAGTTCTCCGGCCTTGCAGAGCATAAGGTAGAAAACGGCGAGCTTTACATGGTGGCGGATGATACTTCTGACCCTCAGGTTTATATTAAAGGCTCTTTTGACGGCGATAAGTATAAGCTTGTTGCAGTACGCTTCAGGAAAGAAAACGTCGGCGAAGAACGCACACAGGCGGGCTTTAAGATTTACTTTACTACAAAGGAAGACGAAAAGCTTTCCGAAAAGAAGTCTGTGGCAGTAAGAACGGCGGCTCTTATTGATGACGGAGACGGTTACTATACGGCGGCTCTTCATATGACAAATGAAGCATGGAAGGGCGAAGTTACAACAATCCGTATTGACCCTGCCGATGCAACAGGTACATTTATCCTTGATAAGGTAATGCTTGTTGAAGTATAAAAATCAATAATTTTGCCCCATGCCGAAAAGGCATGGGGCTTTTATAAACAAAAAACAAAAATGCGTCGCGGCTTTTGCCGCGACGCATTGTGCTTGTCAGTCAAAGAAGTTGATAGAAGAATTTTTTATCTGTGAAAGCATTTCTTCTGTCATTGTGGGAGCATTGTCTGTGATAAAGCTGTTATCCAGACCGTTTTCCTTGAATTTTTCTCTGTTAATTATATATTCGTCGCCGTAAAGCTCACGAAGTCTGTTGTCAATAAGTGAAAGATTGTAGTCGAGATTTTCTTCTCCGTAAAGCAGAACGAGACCCTCAAATAAACCGTCGGAAATTTCGCACGTAAGGAAGGCTGAATTGTATGTTGTACTTTTGTCTGCTTCTTGCTCTGCCTCTTCTTCAATAGCTTCGTTGGCAGCATCTTGGATTTCTTCTTCCTGTGCGGTATCCTCAACTAAAATGCCATTGCTTTCCGGTGCCTTTGCTGCACTACCGCCCGAACCGCCGCCTGAACCGCCGCCCGAACCGCCGCCTGAACCGCCGCCTGAACTTGAACCGCCGCCCGAACTGCCGCTTTCATTCTTTTCGGTCACGTGTGGATGAGGGGAGAACTTTAATATTTGCTTTTCTTCCTCAACTGCCGTTTCCTCGTTATCAAAAGTGTCGGAGTAGGATGTGTCATCTTCAGTGTAAGTGACGTCGGAAACAGTACCCGAAAAAGAGTCGGTATCAACTCTGTAATCGTATGCGGGAGCATCTAAAGCTTCTTGTGTTAAATTGGAAGTCTCGCTTTGCAGCGAAACATCGTTATCCACCTCTGCGTCATCCGAATAAGCCTGCACACCGCTGTCGGAAGTAAGCTTTGTGAACAGTACTGCTTCTTCATCGAATGTGCTGTCCTCGTAGAATTCCTCTTCAGAAACCGACTCGTCATTTTCTTCCATGGGAACTGCCGTAATCTGACCGTCTGCCTTAAATGAAGTTTTAACTCGGTTGCTGTCTGTTACTGTCTGTGAAAGATCATCCGACGGCATATGCCGTATTATGAGTGCCGCACCGAAGATGATAATAATGGCTGCGGCGGTACCGAGATGGTGTGTCAGTCTGAAATGACGTGTGCCTGCGGGAAGTGAAGGGGCTTTTTCTGATGACTCTATTGCCTTCATTACCTTTGCTGTGATTTCACCCTTGCCGATGCCGGGAATACTTGCTGTCATAAGCTGACGATGTAATTCTTCTGACTGAGAAAGAAGAGCCTGACAGCGTGGACAGCCTTCAATGTGGCTTCGCTGCTCGCGAGTCAAAAGCGATTCGCTGAGAATAAGCTCTTCAAGACTCTCACAGATGTTCATATTCAATTCGTCCACCGTTTGCACTCCTTTCTGTAATTTACATATTCTTTGACGAGGGTGACTTGAAAAAGTTCCCTCTAAAAGTAATTTTCTTTAATAAGAATTTTTTTCAGAGCCTCACGCGCTCTGAAAAGCCTTGACTTTACCGTTCCGACCTCAATGGAAAGAGCCTCTGCAAGCTGCTCGTATGAATAATCGTTCATGTCGCGTAGAATAATAATCTCGCGGTGCTCCTGTGAGAGCTTTGATATGGCATTCCATAACAGAGCCGAGCGTTCGCTTTCAAGAGCCGATTTTTCGGGATTGTTTCTGTCAGAGGTGTCGGGAATGTCAAAGCCTTCGTTTTCCTCTCCCGAACTGTCAATGCTTGTGGAATTTATTCTTTTCTTTCTTACGAAATCGTATGCACAGTTTTTCGCAATTCGGTAAATCCAAGTGGAAAATTCGCTTTCGCCCTTGAAGGAGGAAAGAGACCTGTATACCTTCAGGAAAACCTCCTGCGAGATGTCAAGAACGTCATCAGGATTGTTGACTACGCTGTAAATGCAGGTGCTTACCAGACGTTCATGCTTTGTCACAAGCTTTTCAAATGCAGCCTTGTCGCCGTCGGCGGCCAAGTATGCAAGAGATGTATCCTCGGGTAAGTTTTCCGAATATGCATTTTTCTTTTTGCCGAACAGAATGCCCATCTGTAAACACCTCCTTTACAAGAAATTACAGCATATAGTATAACACCAAAAATGAGAATTTGCAAGAATTTATTGTTAATCTTGAAATGTTTTTTGCATAATGAATAAACTGAAGATAATTTTTGCTGATTTGTAGGCAATAGTATATATAAAGTATTAAGAATGTGAAAACTTTGCTAAAGATACTTGAAAATGTTGGAAAATAGTATTAAAATATTAGTTGTGAAAAATTAAATCACTAATTTAATTTATTTTTTTGGAGGAATTTAAAATGTCAGTTAAAGTTGCTATTAACGGTTTTGGCCGTATCGGTCGTCTCGCATTCAGACAGATGTTTGGTGCTGAAGGTTATGATGTTGTTGCTATCAACGACCTCACAAAGCCTTCCATGCTCGCTCAGCTTCTCAAGTATGATACAGCTCAGGGCGGTTACTGCGGTACTCTCGGTGAAAATCTTCACACAGTTGAATCCGATGATGAAGCAGGCACAATCACAGTAGACGGCAAGACTCTTAAGATTTACGCTGAAAAGGACGCTAAGGATTGTCCTTGGGGCGAGCTTGGTGTAGATGTAGTTCTTGAATGTACAGGCTTCTACTGCTCCAAGGAAAAGTCTCAGGCACACATCGATGCAGGTGCTAAGAAGGTAGTTATTTCTGCTCCCGCAGGTAACGATCTTCCCACAATCGTATACAGCGTTAACGAAAACACACTTACAAAGGAAGACACAATCATCTCTGCTGCTTCTTGTACAACAAACTGCCTCGCTCCCATGGCTAAGGCTCTCAATGACTACGCAGCAATCCAGTCCGGTATCATGACAACAGTTCATGCATACACAGGCGACCAGATGATTCTCGACGGTCCCCACAGAAAGGGCGACTTCAGAAGAGCAAGAGCAGGCGCACAGAACATTGTTCCTAACTCCACAGGCGCAGCTAAGGCTATCGGTCTTGTAATTCCCGAGCTCAACGGCAAGCTTATCGGTTCTGCACAGAGAGTTCCTACCTGCACAGGTTCTACAACAATCCTCGTTGCAGTTGTTAAGGGCAAGGACGTAACTAAGGAAGGCATCAACGCAGCTATGAAGGCAGCAGCTAACGAATCCTACGGTTACAATGAAGATCAGATCGTTTCTTCCGATGTTATCGGTATGAGATTCGGTTCTCTCTTTGATGCTACACAGACAATGGTAGCTAAGATTGATGAAGACACATATCAGGTACAGGTTGTTTCCTGGTACGATAACGAAAACTCCTACACAAGCCAGATGGTTCGTACAATTAAGTACTTCGCTGAACTTGCATAAGTTGTAGAAGCTTTAAATCAATCGGATTATGATTGCTTGCCGATGTCAGATAATGACATCGGCATTTTTTAATTTCATAAAAATGTTTGACAAATAAGCGAAATTGTGATAAAATCCCTTAGAGGTGAATACCATGGACGAATTAACAACCCTTATAAAATCAGAAATCAAACGAAAATATAAAAGTGTCAGACAGTTTGCCGCAGTAATTGATGTGCCTCAGTCAACCATAATCAGTGCCATTAGAAAGGGCGTTGAGGGAACGGCTTTTGAAACGGTAGTGAAAATATGCACGGCGCTTGATATAAAGCTTTCGCTGAATTCGGGGCAGTATATTGATAAGGAAAAAAGCGAACTGCTGGAGTGCTTTTCCGAGCTTGATGAGAGGGGAAAGCATACCGTAAAATCGGTATGTAATGTCGAGCTTATGAGATGCAGGAATATTCCCATAATGAGTATTGCGGCAGCACTCGAAAAGCTTCAGAATTCATCCTCGGGAGAATAAAAATGAAGACGGTAAAGAAACGTGCATTGGAATTTCTGAATAAGCATAGAGTAAAGACACTTGATGAGCGTTCTTTAATGGATGCTGTTGAAAATATGGGATATACCATACTCAGATTCGGCGGGGATATTGGTGATACAGCCGACATTTTCATATCCCTTTCAATAAAGACCGACCTTGAGGATGTTCCGGATAGCTTCAGCTATTGTAAAGGGGTTTTGAAATATGTGTTTATCAAGGACGGCTTGCCCGAGGAACAAAGAATTGCCTGCCTTTGCATTGAAGCGGGAAATATAACCCTTGGGAATTTTCATAATAATACAACTCTTTCGCTTAACCATGAGAAAAGAATAAATGCAGTCGCATTTTATGTGTATCTCAGAGAGCTTAGCTCTTTGCATGGAATAGGCGCATTGTTAAACCGCTATTTTGCCGAGACTGCGGCGGCAGCATTGTGCATTGGTGTGCTTGCCTGCTTTTCGCTGACGGCAATAACCCTTCACGGTGCTCTTGAAAGGAATAATGTCAATGCCTTTGAGCTGTCGGGAAATGTGGTAAATAATGAAAGCGTAGAAGAAGCCGACGAGGATATTGACATAGAAGAAAAGCTTGAGGCGGTTTTTGCAGAGTCTGATAGCCTTGGACAAGTTGTCAGTGCAGACGACGGCGTGACGGTAGATGACGGTGCTGTTGTTGAGCCTTTGCCCGATGAAACCTACTCAAACGAAAAATATAATGTACCTTCCGCAACAAACGCATATTACGTTACCAAAAGCGGCAAAAAGTATCATGTTGAGGGCTGTTCATATGTAAAGGACTTGTCGGCGTGTCGGGCACTTTCGGCGGAGGAAATTTCTCAAAGCTCATATGAGCCGTGTAAAAGATGTATAAAGTAAAAGAAAGGGATGGATACTTGTTACCCATCCTTTGTGCTTGTCGTAAAAAAACGATTCAAAATTCTTTGCGTTGCTTTCTTCTAAGAAAGCGACCGGGTTTCCAAAGGCGAGAAGCCTTTGGTCGCTGTCCGCAGACAGCGAAACTTCCGTGCTTAACATGGCGCAGGAAAGGTGAATTTTTCGACCTTATGGGGCGAAAAAGAGGAAAACCCTCGCCGGGGGTTTTCCTGAAATGTGACAAATGTACTTTTTCAATAGGCAGAAGGATGGATACTTGTTACCCATCCTTTTTTGTATCAAATATACTTTTCCGTGAATTCCGAAACCGTCTTAACGTAAGCTTCGTTGTCTACAAAATAGCATAGACCGTGACCTGCTCCCTTTACGGTAAGCATTCTCTTTTCCGATGCACAAGCATCGAATATTTTCTTTCCCATTTCGTAGGGAACGTATCTGTCGTCGTCACCGTGTATTATGAGCACAGGAATGTTTGTTTTTTTGACAGCATCAACTGCTGTGCTGTCGGAAAGCCCGATTTTTAGGAACAGCCTTGCCGAAAGCTTGACTAAAGGCATGACAAGCACTGGAGGAAATCCCATCTTTCTCGCGACGTGCCTTATTATTTCCTCGGGAGAGGAATACGGACAGTCGGCAAGAATAGCAACAACATTTTTTGGTAAATCAAGCTCGCTTGCCATGAGCACCGTTGCTGCCCCCATGCTTATGCCCGAAAGAATAATCTTTGTATCGCTTCCGAAACGCTCTGATGCGTAGTTTACCCATGAAAGCACGTCATATCTTTCCTTGATGCCGAAGGTGATGGCATTTCCTTCGCTTTTCCCGTGGGAACGCTGGTCAACAAGAATGGTGCTTATGCCTCTTTTTCTGTTTATGGCACTTCCGCCGCAGTAGTCGCGTATTGCAGAGCCTCGGTAGCCGTGAAACTCAAGCTCAATAACACCCTTTACCGTATCTGCCGGATAGTATCTGCCGAAGAGAGAAAGATTGTCAAAGGACTTAATGTATATTTCCTCATACTCCTGCTTGTCAAGCTCGCCTATTAGCGACAGCATATTTTCGCGAACGGGATTAAACTGGTCGTTGTCGGGAATGCTTGTTGTAATATCGTCGTCTTTGTCGGGTGCGGAAAAGGTCATACCGAAAATAATCCTCAGTGCAATAAAAAATAAGACACTTACCAAGATTATAACAGACAGTATTATAATGACGTACTGCATAAAACCTCCTAAATTGCCGTAAGGTCGGCTGTTTTGGCTCCTATCAGCTTAATGAGAGCCTGTGCCTCGAGCATGAGCTGACAACCTCTGACTCCTGCACTTACCGTGATTTTGTCCCATAAAAGTGCTGTTTCGTCTAAGTAGGTGGGATAGCTTTTTTTCATGCCGACGGGACTGCAGCCTCCGCGTATGTAGCCGGTATTTGCAAGCAGGTCCTTGACGGGTAAAAGCTCCACTCTCTTGTCGCCCGAGACCTTTGCACACTTCTTGAGGTCAAGCTCTGTGGCACAGGGTATGCAGAAAACCACAAGACCGTTTTTGTCGCCTTTCGCCACCAAGGTTTTGAAAACAATGTCGGGATTAAGCTTTGTTTTTTCTGCAATGTGAACTCCCGAAAGGTCGTTTTCGTCAACCTCATACAGAATTGGCTCATATGGAATTTTTGCGCTGTCCAGAATGCGCATGGCGTTTGTCTTTGTCAATATTATCACCGTATCTTAAAGTTAATATAATTATATCCCGAAAAGCATAAATAAATATGATTTTTATTGTAAAAAATAATATACTACTTGAAAAACATCTGTGTTTTGGTTATAATACTTTTGAGGTGAGCATTATGGAAAAATATACTATTCCTTTAAGGTCGGTTATACAGGAGCTTAAGCTTGAAGAAATTTATGTTCCTGATAATATTGAGGAAATATTGGTTGTCAAAAAGGAAGTAAACAGACCCGGACTTCCCTTTGCAGGCTTCTTTGACCATTTTGACCCCGACAGAATACAGATAATGGGTAAGGTCGAATACAGATATCTGCTTGGGCTTTCGGATGTCGATAGAAGGAACAGCCTTCTTCAATTCTTTTCTCATAAACCCACAGCCTTTGTAGTTTCGTCGGGAATGGATGTTTTTCCCGAGGTAATAGAGGCGGCAAGGCTTTACGGTGTTCCGGTGCTCAGAACCGGTGATACAACCTCAAATATTGTGGGAAGCCTCATAGCTTCGCTCAATGTCAGCCTTGCAGAGAGAATGACAAGACACGGCGTTTTTGTCGAATGCTACGGTGAAGGTATTCTGATTCTTGGCGATAGCGGAATAGGTAAGAGTGAAACGGCAATAGAGCTGGTAAAACGCGGTCATAGACTTATAGCCGATGATGCGGTGGAAATCAAGAAGGTTTCCGCAAAAACTCTTGTAGGTTCAGCACCTGAGCTTATACGCCATTATGTAGAGCTTCGCGGTATAGGTATAGTTGATATAAGAAGAATTTTCGGTATGGGTGCTGTAAAGCTTACCGAAAAGATAGATATGGTAATTAACCTTGAACCGTGGCAGCAGGGAAAGTTCTACGAAAGGGTAGGACTTGAGACTGAGTATATGAACATAATGGGAATTGACGTTCCTTCAACAACCATTCCCGTAAGACCGGGACGAAACCTTGCGATTGTAATTGAAATTGCGGCAATGAATAACAGACAGAAAAAGATGGGCTATAATACCGCTGTCGAGTTTAATAAAAAGCTTATGGGACAGCTTAGTGATGACAATAACAGATAGGGAAGAAAGATATGTTTAAAAATCTTAGTTTAAAAGAAAAAATATATCAGTTGATTGTTGTTGATAACCATGCGATAGTAAGAGAAAACGGACCCGAGGAGTTTTTCAGAAAGTATCCCGTCGGCGGACTTTATTTTACAAAGGGTTATGTTCAGGATCTCGGTGCACTAATGGCAGAGGGTGCTCAGAGTAACGGGGATTTAATAAAAAAGTGCAGAAGCTACTCCAAAACACCCCTTTTGATTTGCGCGGATGATGCTTTGATAGGCGGCGATGATTTGAATATGAGCCTTTCGGGTGCTGCGGCGTGTGAGGACGACAGCGTTTATTTTGAATACGGAAAAATGCGCGGCATAGAAATGAATTACCACGATATTGACTGGATTCTCCAGCCCTGCATCGACTTGGATTTTGTAAGACATGATCATACCTCGCGTATGGTTACGGATGACCCGGAGTTTTGTGCAAGATTCTTCTCGCAGATAGTAAAGGGAATTCAATCAAGAGGCGTTATCGCGACGGCAAAGCATTTTCCGGGACAAGGCACATATAATGTGAATTTCCATTATGCACCCGGTAGAAATACCCTTGATTTTGATACATGGATGAAGACCTACGGCTACACATATAAAGAAATGTTCAAGGCAGGATGTCAGTGCGTAATGACAAGCCATATAGTATTCCCCGATTATTGCTACGAGTCGGAGGACGGCTATCCTCCTGTTTGTACCTTCTCAAAAAAATTAACAATCGGGCTTTTGAAAGAAACGCTCGGCTTTGAGGGTGCAGTTGTGACAGATGCTCTTACCATGGGCGGTATGAGCTGCGGAAATACTGCAAGAGAATCGGCACAGGCATTTAAGTGCGGAGCAGACCTGCTTCTTTGGGCGCCGATTGAAACGGCAGATATTATTGAGGAAATGATACTTTCGGGCGAAATACCGATGAGCCGTCTTGATGATGCACTCAGTAGAATTGAAAGAATGCGAAGCTTTGTAAGGGAGAATAAAAAGGAATGTCCCGAAAATGCAAAAGAGCTTGTGGATTCGTTTGCCAAAAAGACCTTTGAACTCGGTCCTGAGCTTATAAAGAACAGAAATGAAGCACTGCCTCTCACAAAGCAAGATAAAATCCTTGTTATAGGAAACGGCTATCCGCAGGGTAAGCTTGATGAAATAAAGGTGTTTTCGGATATTCTTTGTGACAGAGGATATGATGTAACCTTCCGTGAATATCTTCTCACCTGCTATCAGGATGAAATAGATGAAATAATAAAGGGCTACGATAAGATAATAATTGTACTTAATCATCCAATGCCTGTTATTGAATCAAACTATTCCTCCACCACATGGGCATCACACCTTGTTGATAAATCGAGAAAAATAATCGTAAATTTCTCAAACCCCTTCCTTGCCGAAGATTTTTATCCCGATGAGCCGTGTGTGGTAAATACAAACGTAAAACTGTCAAAGTCGTCGGCAGAGGCGGTTGTTGACAGGCTTTTGGGAGAAAAAGCTTTTTCAGGAAAAGCTCATATAACAATGAAATATTTAAGATAGGAGAAAATGAAATGTATAGTTTTGGAATTGACCTCGGAGGTACAAATATTGCTGTAGGTATCGTAGATACAGAAACGGGAAAAATACTCAGAAAGGGCAGCGTTCCCACACTTGCAAAACGTCATGCCGATGAAGTTATAAAGGACATGGCGGCACTTTGTAAGAAGCTTGCAGAGGAGCATGGAATAACTGTCGGTGATGTGGCATACGCAGGAATTGCCGCGCCCGGTACAATTGATAATGCTACGGGTACTGTAATTTATTCAAATAATATCAGAATGGATAACTATCCTATTGCCGCAAGACTTCGTGAGTACCTCGGAATTGATACCGTTTATTGCGAAAACGATGCAAATGCTGCCGCCTACGGCGAGGCGGCATACGGTGCATCCAAGGGCACTAAAAGCTCTGTAATGATTACCCTCGGAACAGGTCTTGGCGGCGGTGTAATAGCTGACGGAAAGCTTGTTACGGGTATTAATGCTGCAGGAAGTGAGCTTGGTCATACAGTAATTTCTGTCGGTGGACTTCAGTGTACCTGCGGCAGACGCGGCTGCTGGGAGGCATATTCCTCGGCAACAGGCCTTATCAATATGACAAAGCGTAAGCTTGAAAAGGTTTCAAAAGACGAAACGGTTATGTGGGAAATGATTGAAAATGAGGGCAAGGTAAGCGGAAGAACCGCCTTTAATGCCATGAAAAACGGCGACAAAATCGGTAAAGAGGTTGTTGATGAATACCTTCTCTTCCTTGCAGAGGGCATAACAAATATGGTAAACATCTTCCAGCCCGAGGTTGTGGTAATCGGCGGCGGCGTTTGTAATGAAAAGGAACACCTTGTCGAGCCCCTTAAAAAGATGGTTGATGATGCTCAATACTATAAGGGCGAAGGTCCTCGGACAATAATAAAGGTTGCAGAGCTTGGTAATGATGCAGGCATCATAGGAGCAGCAATGTTGGGCTTCTGATAATCAAAACTTGCATTTTTCTGACGGCAAATCCTCTAAAAGTTGGGGTTTGCCGTTTTGATTTGCATTTTTACCCTCCGAATTATGCAAAAATATTGTAAACAAATGTTGAACTCTATTGCCAATCCAATAAGAGTGCTGTATAATACTAAGGAATGTGAAATTGATGATATTGTTTGTGCATCGAAAGGAATGTAAGACGATGAATTATTGTTCTATGACAAGAGCTGAACTTGAAAACGAAAAACAGCTTTTGCAAAATGAGTATAATGAATATGCAAAACAGAAGCTTAATATCAATATGACAAGGGGAAAACCCTGTACAGAACAGCTTGATATTACAGAGGGAATGCTTGGCGTGATGTCAAAGAACGAGGATTGCTTTACGGACAAAGGCTTTGACTGCAGAAATTACGGACTTGTAGACGGCATTGACGATGCAAAGAAGATGTTTTCTCCCATTATAGGAGTACCTTGCGAACAGATAATAATAGGTGGAAACTCCAGCCTTAACCTTATGTATGATGCCATGGCAAGATGTATGCTTTACGGCGTTGCAGGAGGAAACGGTGCATGGGTAAAGCAGGGAAAGGTAAAGTTTTTGTGTCCCGTTCCCGGCTATGACAGACACTTTGCAATTTGTGAGTCATTGGGTATTGAAATGGTGAATGTTCCTCTTCTTGCAGACGGACCCGATATGGACATTGTTGAGGAGCTTATAAAGGATGAGGCCGTAAAGGGAATATGGTGTGTTCCCAAGTACTCAAACCCGACAGGAACAAGTTATAGCGAAAAGACGGTTAAGAGACTTGCATCAATGAAGCCGGCATCAAAGGATTTCAGAATATTCTGGGATAACGCATATGCAGTTCATGACCTGTATGAAAACGAAAAGGATGAGCTTGTGGACATTCTTCCCGAATGTGAAAAGGCGAATAACCCCAATCTTGTTTATATTTTTGCATCCACAAGTAAAATATCCTTCCCCGGAAGCGGTGTCAGCTGCATAGGTGCATCGAAGGAGAATATCGACCATATTAAGAGTATCATGCAGATGCAGACAATCGGCCATGATAAAATGAATATGTTAAGACACGTCAAGTTCTTCAAGAACGCCGAGGGAATTAAGGAGTTTATGAAGAAGCACGCGGATATTTTAAGACCTAAATTTGAACTGTGTGACAGGATGCTCTGCGAAAACCTGAAGGAATACGGCATTGCAAGCTGGACAAAGCCTCTCGGCGGCTATTTTATAAGCCTTGATGTTCCCGAGGGCTGTGCAAAGAGAACGGTATCTCTTGCTGCACAAGCAGGGGTGGTTCTGACAGAAGCAGGTGCAACCTTCCCTTACCATAAAGACCCTAAGGACAGTAATATGAGAATTGCGCCCAGCTTTCCTCCGCTTTGCGAGCTGGAAAAGGGCATGGAGGTTCTGTGCGTTTGCGTAAGACTTGCATCTGTTGAAAGAATGTTAGCTGAATAATTATTAAATTTGGGGCGGTGCTTTGCGGTAACCGCCCTTAGCTTTGGAAAAAAGGTGATAATATGACAAAGAAAGAGCTTGTAAAACGCTATGTGCTGTTTGTAATAAGTCTGTTTTTTATCGGGCTTGGGGTAGCATTTACAAAGCACGCAGAGCTTGGCGTTTCGCCAATATCGTCGGTTGCAAATGTTGTAAGCATAAAGTTTACATTCCTTTCCTTCGGAACGTGGCTGACAATGTCAAATCTCCTTATGCTTGCGGGACAGGTTTTACTTTTAAGAAGGAATTTTAAACCCATACAGCTTTTGCAAATCCCGCTTTCGTTTTTGTTTGGTTACTTTACGGATTTCGGTCTTTGGCTTGTTGGTGTTTTTCCAAATGAGGCATATGCTGCAAGACTTGTTCTTGTGTTTGTGGGAATAGCGGTGCTGGGCTTTGGAATTGCCCTTGGGGTGATTGCCGATGTTCTTCTTAATTCGGGTGAGGCGTTTGTCAAGGCACTGTCGGATGTTGCGGGAAAGGATTTCGGCAATACAAAGATATTCTTTGACGTATCGTGGGTGGCACTTTCTGTTGTACTGTCGCTTTTGTTTTTTGACGGCAAGCTTGTCGGAACGCGAGAGGGAACGGTCATTTCGGCTGTGCTTGTGGGAGTGAGTGTCAAAATATTCCGAAGATTATTTCAAAAACCGCTGATAAAGCTTGTAACAAAATAATATGAAAAACGGCAGTCCGTTCGGACTGCCGTTTGTGTTTTACTTGTTGTCCTCGCCCGAGGATGAATCTACGTCGTCATCCTTTTTCTTGGCGGTAAATTTCTGAGTAACGGATTCTTGATTGTCGGCATCGTTGGGGCTTTCTGCCTCATTCTGTGCCTTTTCCTGCTCCTGCTTGCTTTCTTTTTCTTTAAGCTCCTTCTGAGCCAAGTTCTCGCTTTCGCTCTTCTTGCTCTTTGCCTCTGCAATAGCTTCAACAGCTGCCGCATCAGGCTCCTTTGTGTCCATAATGTAAGCGAACTGTTCTTCGTCCATTATCTCGTGATTTACAAGATACTCTGCCGTAAAGTCAAGCTTGTCGCGATTGGCTTCAAGTATTTCAAGAGCCTTTTTGTAAGCTCTGTCAATGATGAAATGAACCTCGCTGTCAATGTCAGCTGCAACCTTTTCGGAGAAATCTCTTGTCGAGCCAAAGTCTCTGCCGAGGAATACCTCCTCATGACCTGTGCCGTATACAATGGGACCGAGCTTTTCACTCATGCCGTATTTTGTTACCATGCCGCGTGCAAGCTTTGTCGCTCTTTCAATGTCGTTGGAGGCACCGGTTGTTATGTCGTCGTTGCCGTAAATTATAGCCTCGGCAACACGACCGCCGAGAAGCCCCACTATTTCCTCTTCCATTCCGCGCTTCGTCATTGAAACCTTGTCCTCGGTGGGAAGCGATAAGGTGTAGCCGAGTGCACGGCCTGCGGGGATAATGGATATCTGATGAACATTGTCAAGAGTTTCAAGAAGCTGGTGAATGATTGCATGACCTGCTTCGTGGTAAGCTGTGTTTCTCTTTTCCTTGTCGGAAATGATGCGTGATTTCTTCTTGGGGCCGACAATCACCTTGATTGTAGCATCCTCAAGCTCGGACATACCTATAAGATGCTTGCCTCGTCTTGCCGCAAGAAGCGCCGCTTCGTTGAGGAGGTTTGCAAGGTCAGCACCCGTAAAGCCTGCGGTTGTCTTGGCAAGGGTTTTGAGGTCAACTTCCTTTTCAAAGGGCTTGTTTCTTGCATGAACCTTGAGAATTTCTTCTCGTCCCTTGATGTCGGGATAGTTTACCGTAATCTGTCTGTCGAAACGGCCGGGACGAAGAAGTGCGGGGTCGAGAATGTCAGGTCTGTTTGTTGCCGCCATTACAATGACACCGTCGCTGTTGCCAAAGCCGTCCATTTCAACCAGAAGCTGGTTGAGAGTCTGCTCACGCTCATCGTGTCCGCCGCCGAGACCTGCACCTCTGTGACGGCCCACGGCATCTATTTCATCAATAAAGATGATGGCATTTTGGTTTTTCTTGGCTGTTTCAAAGAGGTCTCTTACACGTGAAGCACCGACACCCACATACATTTCAACAAAATCCGAACCCGAAATTGAGTAGAAGGGAACGTTTGCTTCGCCTGCAACTGCCTTTGCGAGAAGAGTTTTACCTGTACCGGGAGGGCCGACAAGAAGAACGCCTCTTGGAATCTTTGCGCCAAGCTTTGTGAACTTTGCGGGGTTTTTGAGAAATTCAACAACCTCTTCAAGCTCTTCCTTTTCTTCGTCAGCACCTGCAACGTCAGAGAAGAGAACCTTGCTCTTTTCGTTTGTGCCGAGCTTTGCGCGGCTTCTGCCAAAGGAGTTGATTTTTCCGCCCTTGCCGCCCGCAGCTTGATTCATAATGTAAACCCAGAGGATTATAAACACTACGATAATGACAATGTAGGGAAGGAAGCTTACCCACCAGGGAAGCTCAGTAAACTCCTCATAGGTGAACTCCGTGATGATGCCTTTTTCCTTCTGCGTGAGAATAAGCTCCTTTAAGTCTCTCTCAAATAAATCAAGACTTCTGAGCTTAAAGGTGATTGTGCTGTTGTCCTTTGTCTCTATAATCAGGGTGTTGTCCTGCTTTACGATAAAGGAGTCAACCTTTTCCTCGTGGAATAAATCTACGATTTCGCTGTAAAGCATGGGCTTATCGCTCTGGCTGTCCATAAGTGTTGTTGTGGCAAAAAGAATTGCCAATATCAGCACAATGTAGAGAATAATTGTTTTTGCGTTGTGTTTCATTGAATTAACATCACTCCTTGATGAATGTCAGTCTAAACGGTAAAGTGTTACCGAAAAGCAAAATGGCTTGGTGTTGTCGTTTTTGAATGGATCGGAACATATAACCGACGGAATAAGTATGGGAAGATTTCCTTTGCAAATAATCGGAAGGGTAAACCTGTCTTTCTCGGGAATACCTGCCGTTGAAAGCGGCCTCTTTAAGCTCTTGTGTATGCCGCCGTGCAGAATTTTATCTCCGTCTTTTCTGTTTCTGACCATAAGACTATCGGGTATTGTAGCAGAATACAAATAATCTGTAATTACCTTTTTGTAAATATTTTCATTATTTGAAAGTGTTTTCGGAATGTCTTCTTTTTGGTCAAAACTTATATACAAAGCATATGGAGAATTTTCAAAAAACATTTCTCCCTCAGCAAAATTCTTTTCAAAATAAAACCTTTCTTTTTTCTTTTTTCTCTCATCGGGAATGAAAGACAGCCTTCCGGCGTAAATGCTTGCACATAATCCGTCGGGGAAGGATACCCTGCAGCAAAGGCTTTTGTTATCCTTGTATTCGTAAATTTTTCTGCATAATGCATTTATGTGAGTCTGCTCGGGCATATATGAGCTTTTTTCGGAATAGTGCATAATGATTATGCGCGATAAAATACACTTGTCAAGAAGACATAAGTCACCAAGCTTGTCGCTGAAGCTGTCTTTTGCGACTCTGTCAAGATATTCGTTTTCGTCTCTCAGAATACCGCAGCTTCTTTGGAGAGAGGTGTCAAATGACGGATTTATTTTCCTGATTTCGGGTAAAATTCTTGCCCTTATACAGTTTCTTGTGTAATCTGTGTCAAGATTTGTAGAGTCTGTGATAAAGCCTTGACCTCTCTCTTCTAAAAACGCCTCAATCTCGTCTCTTGAAACATAAATCAGGGGACGAATGATGAATAAGCCTCGGCTTTCCGCGCGCTTTGGAGGAATTCCGCAAAGACCTCTCGTTCCGCTGCCTCTGATAAGATTGAATAAAACCGTTTCGGCGTTGTCATTCTTGTTGTGGGCTGTTGCAATGTGAAAGATACCTTTTTCAAGGCAGATTTCCCTGAAAGCACCATACCTTTCATTTCTTGCAACCGTCTCAATCGACTCGGATTTTTCTCCCGCGATGCGCGGAATGTCAATTCTCCTTGAAATAAACTCAATGCCAAGCTTTTCACATAAATCCCTTGAAAACTGCTCGTCTCTGTCTGCTTCCTGTGCGCGAATCATGTGGTTAATATGACAGGCATAAAGCTTAAAGCCGTACTTTTCCCTCAGGTCGTTAAGGACTGTGGTAAGGCAAACGGAATCTGCCCCGCCGGAAAGCCCGATAAGAATTTTTTCGCAGCCTTCAAAGAGGGAAAAATCGCTGTTTGCTCTTTGTATTTTTTCCAAAAGTGAAAAAGTTATGTTAGTGCTGTTCATGTGAATTGTCAAGACTTGTGAATTTGGTGTACTGTCCGAACCAGCCAAGTGTCACCTTGCCTGTTGAGCCGTGTCTGTTTTTTGCGATAATACATTCGGCAATGTTTTGCTTTTCGGGATCGTTCTTGTAGTAGTCGTCTCTGTAAAGGAACATAACTGTATCGGCATCCTGCTCGATAGCACCCGAGTCACGAAGGTCTGAGAGCATAGGAGTTTTGTCGGTTCTCGACTCAGGACCTCTTGAAAGCTGTGCACAGGTGATAACGGGAACCTGCAGATCCTTTGCCATAAGCTTTAAGGCACGCGAAATATCGGCAACCTCCTGAACTCGGTTGTCATTTCTGCGGTCGGATTGCATAAGCTGAAGGTAGTCAATAACAACAAGCCCGAGGTTCTTTACACGTCTGAGCTTTGCCTTCATGCCGGTTACGGTAATGCCTGCCGTATCGTCTATGAGAATGTCTGTTTGAGAAAGAACGCCCGAGGCTCTTGCAAGCTTTACCCAGTCGTCTTCGGAAAGGTCGCCCTTTCTCATTTTGTATGAGTCAATGAGTGCCTCGGAGGAGAGCATTCTTGAAACAAGCTGTTCGCAGGACATTTCAAGAGAAAAGACTGCAACAGCCTTTTTTGTCTTTAGTGCAACCTGAGATGCAATATTAAGACAAAAGCTTGTTTTACCCATACCGGGACGTGCACCGACGAGAACAAGGTCGGAATTTCCCATGCCGACAAGAAGCTTGTCAATGTCAGGGAAAAACGTGGGAGTACCGAGAGCCGCCTCGCCGTTTTTTACAAGCTCGTCAAGATGCTTGTAGTTGGCAAGAATAACATCCTTGATATGTGAAAAGCCTTTTGTTTCGTTCTTGTCCGCAATGTCAAAAATAAGCTGCTCGGAACGGTCAAGAATGTCGGCGGTGTTTCCCTCGGCAGTATAAGCAAGCCTTGAAATTTCGCCTGCCGCTTCTATAAGACGGCGCAAAAGTGCCTTGTCCTTGATAATCCTTAAATAATCGGGCAGATTTGCAATTGACGGAACAGACTGCGCCAGAAGCGCAACATAGCTTTTTCCGCCTGCATCGTCGTATGTGCCGCTTCGTACAAGCTCGTCAATAAGCGTTACAACGTCAATAGTGTTGTTGGAGAGGAACAGCTCACGCATAGCCTCGTAAATGCTCTTGTGCTGTTCGAGATAAAAATCCTCTGTGTGAATGACGTTTGCAACCTCTCTTATCTTGTCCGGATCCAGAATAATTGCACCCAGAACAGACTGCTCAGCCTCGAGCGAAAAGGGCATTTTGTTGAGATTTTCTTCTGTAAGAAAAAGATCAGCCATTTTACTTTATCATTCCTTGCTTGCGATAAGCACGTTGAGCTTACCTGTAATTTCGGGATAGAGCTTAACATCGACAACGTGTGTGCCGAAGGCCTTGAGGGGTTCTGAGAGATTAATCTTTCTCTTGTCAATTTCAATGGAGAACTGTGCTTCGAGAGCCTCTGCAATTTCCTTTGAGGTAACCGAGCCGAAGAACTTGCCGCCTTCACCCGCAGACATATAGAGCTTTACAACAATGCTCTCAAATTTAGCCTTTGTGTCAAGAGCCGCCTGTCTTTCAAGCTCTTCTCTTCTTTTCTTAGCAGCCTCCTTGTTCTTTACATCGTTGAGAACTGCCGCATCAACCTCACAGGCAAGCTTTTTGGGGAAAAGGAAGTTTCTTGCATATCCGTCGGAAACATTTATAATTTCGCCCTTCTTGCCCTGACCTTTAACATCATTGAGTAATAATACCTTCATTGTAAATATACCACCTTTGTATGAATATTCTATTCTAATATAAAAGGATATCATATATTTGCCGTAAAGTCAATGAAGGGAATAAATAATTTATGTAAATAATAAATAACTCTATTGATAAATTTGTTTTTTTCTGCTATAATGTACTATGTTAGAATAGTGAAATGATATAAAGGAGAAAAGTATGCTATATTTAAAATCAATTTTGTACGGAATAGTACAGGGACTTACAGAATTTCTTCCCGTGTCAAGCTCGGGACACCTTGCAGCATTTCAGAACATTTTCGGGAAAATAGATGAAAGCCTTTCAAGTGTTACATATACCTTGCTTTTGCACGTGGGCACACTTGCTGCGGTGCTTGTGATGTACAGAAAAGATGTGCTTGAGTTGATTTTAAGCTTTTTCTCGGTGGTAAAGAAGCTGTTTTGCGGAAAGCTTAAGTTTAAGGAAATGACAGACGGCGAAAAAATGTTTTGCCTTTTGTTTCTTGCACTAATTCCCCTTGTTGTGGGAGCAGCTCTTGAAGGCACGGTGGAATTCCTTTCGGCATATACATGGTGTGTCGGTGTGCTTTGGATAATAAACGGACTGTTTTTCATATTCACGGAAAGATTGAACGTAAAAAAGAAGAGCTTTGATGAGATAAAGCCGCTTGATGCATTTATTGTCGGCTTTTTCCAGCTCTTTGCAATTCTTCCGGGTATTTCCCGTTCGGGAATGACAATAACAGGCGGCGTAATTAAGGGCTTTAACAGAGAATTTGCTGTAAAGTTCTCCTTCATTCTCTCAATACCCGCAATTTTAGGCTCTGTGGTAATTACACTTCTTAAGGATGCAGACAGCCTTGCTTTGGGCGGCTACGGAGGAGTGTTCTTTGCAGGCGTTGCGGCTTCCTTTGTTTCGGGACTTGCGGCAATAAAGCTCCTTCAGTACATAACAACAAAGCATACCTTTAAGAGCTTTGCATACTATTGCATCGCAGCAGGTGTATTTGCAATAGCATTTGATGCAGTAAAAATGATAATCGGAGGTTAATACCTTGGCAACAAAAAAGACGGCAAAAAGTAAAGGCGCGGGCAAGAAGCCTGTGCGCCAGCTCGAATTGAATGAAAACGCAAAGGTGCGTCGTCACATAAAGGAATTGAAACGCCAGCAAAACAGAGAGAATACCATGATGTATCATATCATGCCTGCCGTTCTTCTTGTTTGTGCACTGTTTCT
This sequence comes from Eubacteriales bacterium, assembly GCA_045541355.1. Classification (GTDB taxonomy): domain Bacteria; phylum Bacillota; class Clostridia; order Oscillospirales; family CAG-382; genus UMGS1387. The sequence goes on from JAZQIW010000116.1 coordinate 23,015, forward strand.
TGCACTGTGCCTTGCAGTACCCGACGGAATGGGCATACTTAAATACATAGGCGTGCTTTTCTCGGGACTTGTAGGAAAGGTTGCTGTGTGGTTGTTGCCTATATGCATGGCAATACAGGCGTTTTTGTGGAAAAAGGATTATATAGCATATAGAATAACCCTTAAATGTGTTGTTGCGGCAGTTTTTGTCATAAGCGTATCTACCGTGCATCAGCTGTGGCTTATATCGGAGGGTGCCGTTGTAAAGCCCAATCCCTTCGACCTGTTTACCATGGCACAAAGCCTTGACTCGGCAGGTATCTGCGGAGGACTTTTCGGCGTTCTCTTAAAAAGTATTGCAGGAACTGTCGGTTCATGGATAATAATTGTACTTTTGCTTGTTGTCTCGGCATTTGCCGTGTTTGATATAACACCATGGGATATGGCGGTGTTTGTTGTCAACAAGATACGTGAAAAGGTTTATAATATTAATCTTGAAAGACAGGAAAGACTCGAGGAAAGCCTGAAGGAACAGAATACGGCAAAGAAAAAGCTCATTTCCGAGGCTAAGGAAAAGAGCGAGCAGGATAAAGCTCAGGACGGGCTTGATATGAGAAAGAGACGAGCCTTTCTTGAGGATGCGGGAAAGGATAGCGGCTATGACGATGAAAATGCTTTGCCGCCGGAAGAAATAACTCCCGAGCTTTCAACCGATAATACGGATATTTCCTACGAGGCTCAGAACGATGCATCGGAGAGGTCAGAAAATGAAGAACAGATAGTAGATATCAATGCCTTTGACGAGGTTGTGAATAGCCGTATGCAGACAGTAAAGGATGCACCCGAGAGTGAGTTTGCCTGGGCAGCCAATAATATACCCGAAACGGCAGAGGGCGATATTTCTGACATTTTTACAGATGATGCGTCCATTGCCATTGCGGGAACACAGGCGGCAGCAGGGGTGCTTAGCGGCGAGAAGGCAGACCTGTCACAGCGAAAGGCAGAAGGGGCAGGAGAGCTTGACAGTATAAATGATAAGGTTCCCGTAGAGCCGGAGCCTACCGTTGAAGAGGTGTATAACTTCCCGCCCATTAACTTCCTTAAAACCGATCCCAACCCTCTTACCTTTGCGGTAACGGATGAGCTTAAGCAGACAAGTATTAAGCTTGTTGAAACCCTTAAAAACTTCGGGGTAAAAACAAGAATAATGAATATCTGCTGCGGTCCGACGGTTACAAGATATGAGCTTCAGCCTGAGGTCGGAGTAAGAGTTCGTTCTATTGCAAATCTTTCCGATGATATTGCCCTTCATCTTGCGGCGGCAGGCGTCAGAATAGAAGCACCAATTCCGGGTAAGGACGCGGTGGGTATTGAAATACCCAACAAAACCGTATCTACCGTATATCTCAGAAATCTTATCGAAAGCAGCGACTTTGAAAACCAGAAGAGCAAGATAACCGTTTGTCTCGGCATGGACGTTGCAGGCAGTCCCATATATATGAATATTGCCAAAATGCCCCATATGCTTATAGCAGGTGCTACGGGTATGGGTAAATCTGTATGTATAAACAGCTTTATCGTAAGTATGCTGTATAAGGCAAGACCCGATGAAGTAAAGCTTATTCTTATTGACCCGAAAAAGGTAGAGCTTAGTATTTATAACGGACTTCCGCATCTTCTTGTTCCTGTTGTGAGCGATCCCAAAAAGGCGGCAGGCTCGCTTTCATGGGCAGTAAATGAAATGGAACGCCGTTTCCTTCTCATAGAAGAGGTTGGCGTTCGCGATATAGATACATATAACGAAGTGACAAAGGATGATCCCGAAAAGGAATATATGCCTAAGATTGTCATTATTATAGATGAGCTTGCAGACCTTATGATGACGGCACGTGACGAGGTAGAAACCTCAATCTGCCGACTTGCACAGAAGGCAAGAGCTGCGGGTATGCACCTTGTAATCGGCACCCAGAGACCGTCGGTTGACGTAATTACAGGTCTTATTAAGGCAAATGTTCCCTCGCGTATAGCCTTTACGGTTGCTTCACAGGTTGACTCAAGAACAATCATTGACGTGTCGGGTGCAGAAAAGCTTCTCGGTCGAGGCGATATGCTGTATGCTCCTGTCGGAAGCATGAAGCCGATGAGAGTACAGGGCTCGTTTGTAAGCGAAAAGGAAATTGAAAACATAGTAGAGTTCTTAAAGAACGGTAAGAAGTATGAATACGATGCCGACATTATTGAAAGCATCGAAAGAGAGGCTGCAAAATGCGGCGAAAAGAAGAAGGGTAAGGGTGCTGACTCCGACGGCTTTGACGATGCCGAGGATAAAGACAGCATAATGAACAGCGACGATGCCATTCTACCTGCAATTGAGATTGCGGTGGATTCAGGCTCTGTTTCAACCTCCCTTCTCCAAAGACGCCTGAGTCTCGGATATGCAAGGGCGGCGAGAATTGTTGATAAGCTTGAAAAGCTTGGAGTGGTAGGCCCCTTTGAAGGCTCAAAACCGAGAAAGGTGCTTATAACACGAGAAGAATACCTCGAAATGCGAATGAACTATGAGGGAAGAGATGAGTAAACGGGATAAGAAAAAGCTTTTCATGCTTGTTCTGATTCTTTTGCTCGGACTTTTAAGCTTTCTTAATGAACGGTATGACCTTGAGGGAGTGCTGTCGGGAAACAAAAACAGTGTCGTACAGAATTCCGACGGCAAAACAGCCGATGAGGAAATGTACTATGTTCATTTTATTGACGTGGGACAGGGTGACAGTACCCTTTTTGAAACATCGGAAGGAAAGTATGTGCTTGTCGATGCCTCGACGGGAGCTGCTGAAATAAAGCTTGTTTCTTACCTTCGCAATGAGGGCGTAGAACAACTTGAATACGTCATATTTACCCATCCCCATGAGGATCATATTGGCGGCGGCGATGCGGTGCTTGAAAGCTTTGAAGTGAAAAACGTGTATATGACCGACAGGACAGAGAACACCTCAGCCTTTGAAAGACTTGTTGATGCTTTGTATGAAAGCGTAGAACAAAAGGGCACAAAGGTAATGCAGCCTTATGTGGGAGAAACCTTTAGTGTAGATAAGATGGAATTTACCGTGCTTTCCGACGGCAGAGGCTATGAAGACCTCAATGATGCAAGTATTTGTATTAAGGCAGCTTACGGAGAAAGCGGAATCGTCATTACGGGCGATGCGGGAGCAGAGGTTGAAAGAAAAATATTGGAGTGCGGCTTTGATGTTGAAGCAGAGATAATGAAGCTCGGACATCATGGCTCAAGCTCATCCAACAGCGATGCGTTCCTTGATGCCGTGCAGCCCGAAGCTGTAATTGCAAGCTGTGAAAAGGATAACGATTACGGACATCCTCATGTAGAGGTAAGACGTGCGGCGGATAAAAGAAACATTCCTCTTTACAGAACAGACCTTGACGGTGATGTAGTGTTTGCTTTTGACAGGGAGAGCATTATTCTGCCGAGCTTTGAGGATTAGCGGCGGCTTTGTAAAGCCTGAAGGAACCGAGCTTTGCTCCGTTGCTTGAGTATTCCGTAAATGACTGTTCTTTGTTAAGATTTATCAGATAGGTCAGAGAAAAGTTATCCTTGCCGCTGTATGTAAGGAAAATGTCGTCATTGGTGTAATACTCGTCAAATCCGTGGTATATTATAAAGGACTCGGAATCGGCAATTTCGCATATATCAAAGTTTTCTTTGGCAAAGGAGTGCATATCCTTGTGGCTTTGCCAGTCGAGAGGGTCAGAAAGCGTGACGGCAATGTATTCTTCATTGCCGTTTTTTGATGAAGTAACAAGACATCTTCCTGCTTTCGAGGTGTAGCCTGTTTTTACACCGAAAGAACCGTCGTATAACCTTAAAAATCTGTTGTGGTTCGAGAAAAACCTGGGATTTTTCCCTTTGGTAGTGTAGTTTTTTGTTCCCACAATGCTTCGGAAAAGTTCGTTTTTAAGAGCCTCTTTTGTTATTACCGAAAGCTCGTAGGCAGTCGTGTAGTGACTGTCGCTGTCAAGTCCGTGCGGATTGTCAAAATGGGTGCTAATAAGCCCAAGAGAGTGACAACGGCTGTTCATGTATTTGACGCATTCCTCAACCGTACCGAAAACCCCTTCGGCAAGTGCTGTTGCCGCATCGTTTCCTGACTCAAGTAAGAGTCCGTACAACAAATCAAGCACGCTTATTTTTTCTCCTCTTTTCAGATATATTGATGAGCCCTCGGTGCTTGCGGCATTTTCGGAAACCTCAATTATTGTGTCGGGCTCAGCACATTCAATGACACACAAAGCCGTCATGATTTTTGTGGTGCTTGCCATGGGAAGAGGCGTGTGGGCATTCTTTTCAAAGAGAACTGCACCGCTTTTTGCATCTGTAATAATGGCGGCAGAGGCACTCTGACAAAGAGAGCTGTTGTAGGATATGGTGTTGATAATGGGTGTTGTAATTGATGCGGGGATTTCATTCTTTTGCACTGTTGGGGAGAAGAATATAAGAACGGCGCAAACGGTGATAAATAAAAAATTCATGTAAAAAATATATTTAAAGGATTGTCGTTTCATAAAATGCCTCCAAATTCTTCATGGATTGTTTTCTCTATATAGTATGTTTGCAGGCAGAATAATATGAAACCCAAAAGGAAGTGAAAGATATGGAATATAGCTTTAATACGCGTAGAATCCTCAGCTATCTAAGACGTGCCGTGGATGATTATAATATGATAGAGGATGGAGACAGAATAGCTGTCGGACTTTCGGGAGGAAAGGATTCGGTGGCACTTGTCTGCGCTATGGCAAACCTTAAAATATTCTATCCGAAGAAGTTTGACATTGAGGTTATAACCATGGATCCCGGCTTTTATAAGGCAGGCTTTGGAGATGAACAGGAAATTAAAAAGGGTTTTTTTGCACTTGAAGAGCTTTGCCGCCAGCTTGATGTAAATTTTACCCTTTTTGAAACCGACATAGCAAAGATAATATTTGATATCCGTAAGGAAAAGAACCCCTGCTCGCTTTGTGCAAGAATGCGCCGCGGTGCACTTCATACCCACGCAAAGGAGCTTGGATGTAATAAAATAGCCTTAGGGCATCACTTTGACGATGCTGTTGAAACCTTTATGATGAACCTTTTCAATGAGGGAAGAATAGGCTGCTTTTCACCCGTAACATATCTTGACAGAATGGATATAACACTTTTGAGACCGCTTGTTTATACTCCCGAAAAGGATATTCGGTATTTTATAAATCACTCGGATTTGCCGATAATAAAAAGTCCTTGCCCTGCCGATAAAAGCTCTGACAGAGAGAATATGAAACAACTTCTTGCAAAGCTTGATAAGGAAAATAAAGGTATAAAATACCGCATTTTCGGCGCAATGCAAAGGGCAGGGGTTGACGGATATAAGGAAGGCTTTGGCTTTAAGCAATTTGAAGACGATAACGCAAAGGACAATTCTTGATTTGCCCTTGCTTTAATGCCGTAATGCTGAATGGCTTATCTGTGTATTCTGCAAAAATAAGAATAAATTTTTCATGCTTTGCATATACTTAACTCAGGAGCAAAGTCAGGAGGAGTTTATTTTGTCGGATAATAAAAAAACGTGTGCAGAGAAGGTTGAAAGATACTGTCATGTGATTGGCAGAAACAGAACAATAATCAGATATTTTGACGGTAGTAATTGCTTTGAATGTGCCAATAGACAAGAGTGCGAAAAAAACGGCGGATGTAAAAATGAAGCAAATAAAAAGGAAGGCTGATGCCTTCCTGTTTTTATTAGTTGTCTTCTTCTTCGCCTGCACCGGGGATACCGCTCCAGCAGTAGGTACAAAGCTTCTCTGCCGGCAGACCCGTTGCCTCAATCATGTCGTCAAGCCTGTGATATCTAAGGGAGGTAAAATGAAGCTCCTTTCTGATTTCCTCAACCATGGCATTGTACTGCTCGGTTTCGGGATCGGAGTAGATTTTAAGAAGCTCCTTGTCAGGCTCACGGCCCTCAAGTCTTGTTATAACACGTCTTGTAATAAGCTCCATTTCAGAGGTTGAACGTGAAAAGTTCAGATATTTGCATCCGTATAAGAGGGGAGGACATCCTACTCTAATGTGAACCTCCTTTGCACCGCAGCTGTAAAGGAACTCGGTAGTTTCCCTTAACTGTGTACCTCTAACGATAGAGTCGTCAATAAGCAGAAGGCTCTTGTTTTCAATAAGATCGTGAACAGGTAAAAGCTTCATCTTTGCAATAAGCTTTCTCTTTGTCTGTGTCGGAGGCATGAAGGAACGGGGCCAGGTGGGGGTGTACTTGATAAATGGGCGTGCAAACTGAATTCCCGATTCGTTGGCATAACCTACCGCGTGCGCCAGTCCCGAGTCGGGAATACCTGCAACCATGTCAGGCTTTGCATCGTCGCGCTTTGCAAGAAGCTTTCCGCAGTGGTAACGCATCTTTTCAACACTCAGACCCTCGTAGGAGGAGGAGGGGTAACCGTAGTAAATCCAGAGAAAAGCACAGATTTTCATGGTGTCGCCGGGTGCTACTAAGGTTTTTACCTCATCGGGTGTAATAATTGCTATTTCGCCGGGGCCCAGATTCTTGTAGTCAACATAACCGAGATTCAGGTAGGCAAAGGATTCAAAGCAAACACAGTAGCCTGTGTTGTCACTTTTCTTTCCGATAACAACAGGTGTCTTGCCGTATTTGTCTCTTGCAGCATAAATGCCCTTGGGCGTGAGAATAAGCATACTGAGAGAGCCGTCGATTATTTCAAGTGCGTATTGGATACCCTCAATAAAGTTGTCCTTTTGGTTTATGATTGCGGCAACAAGCTCTGTGGGGTTGATTTCACCGCCCTGCATTTCAAAGAAATGTGCCTTGCCGTCAATAATTTTTTCGGAGATTTCCTCAATGTTGTTTATTTTACCCGTGGTTGTAATGGCAAATGAGCCGTGATGTGAACGGACAAAAATTGGCTGTGCCTCGTAGTCTGAAATACAACCGATACCCATGTTGCCTTTCATGGAACTGAAATCAGAAAAGAACTTAGTTCTGAAGGGTGCGTTTTCAATGTTGTGTATGGACTTTTCAAACCCGTTTTCACTGTCATAAACAGCAAGACCTGCACGACGTGTACCAAGGTGAGAATGATAGTCTGTACCGTAAAAAATATCAAAAACACAATCTTCCTTTAATGCTGCACCAAAAAAACCACTCATATATATACCTCATAAAATGATGTGCCGATTAAAAAAACCGCCAACTAATATTATATACTCGATTTAAGCTTATGTCAAGGAGCAGAAAGCTTTTTGTAAGCACAAAAACAAAGCAGTTTTTTTAGGTAAATTGGTTAAAATGTCAAAAAGATAGCCGACAGAACAAGTCTGTCGGCAAAAAACTACATAGGTCTTTCCGTAGAGGATACTTCCGATATTTCTCCGTCTTGGATTTTTATATCAAGAACTCCCTCGGTTCTCAAACCCTGCACTGTGTTTCTTAAAACCATAAGTATTCTTGCATTGTCGCTTTGATATTCAAAGCCGAGGGGATTTCCGTCTCTTAAAGAGCATTCGTATGTCATCTCATAAAGCCCGCCGCCGTTGTCCTCATAAATATATACGTCAATTGCATATCCCAGAGGGATGTCAAAGCTGCGGCTGTATTCAATTTCACCGCCGTCACAGTCTAAATACTCTGCTTCATTCTCAAGTATCTCTGTTGCGGCTTCAAAGGTGAGCATCCCTTCGTAAAGGCTGTGATTAAAAAGCATATCGGATGATACATCTGGCGCGTATCCCTCATCAATCAGCCTCGTTCTCATGGAAAGGTCGGTGACGGTTGCAAGCACCTTTGCCATTTCCGCACGTGTAAGGTCTGCGTTGGGATAGAAGCAGCCTGAGACATCGCCGTTGAATATTCCGTTGTAGTAGGCCTTGAGAATAGCTGTTCTTGATGACTTGGGTATGTCCTCAAAATCGGAAATACAGTATTCGTACTCGTAGAGAATGTCCTCGTTGTAAAAGGTACCGAGAATAAATTCATGTCCTCTTCCGCCGATTTCTGACGGTACGTTTCTTGCACGAAGAGCGCCGTCAAGCTCAAAGGAGGCAGAGATGCTCTCGGCAAACCTGTATCTTGAAACGGGGCTTTCCGAAAGCTCGGTGTCAATATATGTAATGTAAGAGCCGTCGGCTTCAAATAAATCATAGTCGGAAAGAATTCCAAGCTCGTACATTACCTGAAAGTAACCCGAATACCATATTTCAGCACATTCAGCACCCATTGCGTAAAGCTCGGCTTTTCTTTGCTTTGCAACATTCTCAAGACCGAGATATCTTGTGATAACCGTACTGCATTCAGCATATGAAAATGTGCTTTGAGGCTCAAAGGCACTTGGGGTCTTGCCCTTTATAAGCTCATTGCTTACAAGATAGTCAAGATAGGAATAAAACCAATCATCGGGATTTACATCCGTAAAATCCGAAATTTCCGCTTTCTTGTGCGTATGCAGGAGGTCTGATGAAACGTAAGGCTGCTGCTGTGGCTTTGAGTAATTCTCTCGCTGGGAGAGAAGCGCATCAAAGCTTGCACTTTCATCGGCAATCGCAGGTGAAAACAGCATACCGAGAGCATATGACAGCACCGCGGCAAGACAAATAATGCGTTTTTTTGTTTTATAATTCATGTTACTGCTTCCTATGCTTTATCTGTCAACGTCGTAGAGTGAGTTGATGTCTTCTTCATATCTTGAAATGTCATCTTCGTTCTCGCCCTCGGTGTCCTCGTCAACCTCACTGTTTCTGTCATCAAGGGTTGTGTCAAGGTCGTTGTCTGATACTTCAAAGCCGGAGATGTCCTCGGGGGAGTTCTCCTCGTCTTTTTTGTCCTTGTCCTTGTTTTTATCCTTGTTTTTATCCTTGTTTTTGCTGCCCGAGTCCTTTTTGTCGGAGTCGTTGTCGCCGTCGCCTTCTTCATCCTCATCCTCATCCTTGTCCTTGATGGGAGAATTTTCGGCGTTGTGAATTGTGCAAAGCTTGTTTATAGCCATACCTGCGGTATAGGATGCATTGTAGCCGATTGTTTCTCCCTCCGCAAGAAGTGAATGGTAGAAGGGGAAGTAGTCGATAATTTCGTCTATTTTGTCAATGTCCACATATCTGTATGTGTAGAGTGAATCGGCAACGGGAAGGTCACCGTGGGTAAAGCTTCTGTCCTCTTCTCTGATAAGAGAAATTGTGGTTCTTGTTTCCTCGGGACAGTACTTGTTTGCAACCATGTTGCTCATGGCACACCAGCTTACGTCAACATGAACATTGCAGGAGCGTGTGGGCTTGTTTTCGTTCTGATAGAAATAGCTTGTGGTAGCTCTGTTGCCTCTGGCATCGTGAGAACAGCTTTCTGTTGGCAACAGGCCGCTGTCAAGACAGGTGGAGGCAGTGGTCAGCTTTGAAAAATCAAAGTGTCTTAAAGTCTCTTCGCCGTTTGCAACAGCATTGAAATGCCTTTCGTGAACGCGTGTCATAACCTTGTCCCAGGCAGCAAGAGACTGGCTTGAGCCGAACTTGTATAGGCTTTTTGGAATGTCATATCCAAACCAACAGGCACCGACATAGTAGGGTGTAAAGCCGCAGAAATAATCATCCTTGTTGTCGTTTGTGGTACCCGTCTTTGCGGCGCAGTTTACTCTCTGGTCAAGGGTGATTCTTGCAGCAGTACCGCCCGAAACGACATTTTGCAGGATTTTTGTCATAACCGTAGCAGTAGATTCGGATATAACAGGCTCCTGATTTATCGGGTTGTCAAGAAGCATTGTTCCGTCGGAGTTTAAAACTCTTGTGTAGAGTCGCGGTGCGGAATATGTTCCTCCGTTGGGGAAGATAGAATACGCCGCCGTCATTTCCATGACGGTAATGCCGTGGGTAAGACCGCCAAGTGCAAGAGGAGCTACATCTCTGTCAGAGTCTACAAGACTGTCGATGTGAAGCTTGTTCTTTGCAAAATTGAAGGCATAGTCGGGAGTAAGCTCGTCTTTGAGAATTTTGACAGCCGCCGTGTTCTTTGAACGCATAACAGCTTCGTTTACCGTGATTTTGCCCTGATAAACATTGGGAGAATTAGTCGGCCAGTATTTGTTCATCTTTTCCATGAAAAGAGGAGTGTCATCAATAACTGTGCCGTAGTTGATAAGACCGAGATCCATGGCAGGGGCATAAACCGTAATAGGCTTTATGGATGAACCGACCTGACGCTTGCTTGCCGTTGCACGGTTAAGCTCAAGCTTGCCTGTCTTTTCGCCTCTTCCGCCTACAAGACCGAGAACATCGCCTGTGTACGGATCCATAATTACCATGGCGCTCTGGGGTTGAACACCGTCGTCAACCCTCTGGAATGTTGACGGGTCTTCAAAGACCTCCTCCATTATCTTCTGAATTTCAGGATCCATTGTGACATATATTTCAAGACCGCCCGAATAAATCATGTCCATAGCATACTGCCTTGAATAGCCGTATTGCTCTCTGAGATCGTCAACAAGCTGTTCAATAAGGGCATCTTTGAAGTAGGAGTAGGGCTTGTCGGCTTCCTTGGAAGCTTCCTCCATTGTTATGTTAAGAATAAGCTCCTGAGCCAAAGCCTCGTCATACTCCTCGTGAGATATCCATTCAAGCTCCAGCATTTTGTCAAGAACAACCTCGCGCCTTTCCTTGTTGTAATCGGGGTTTCTGACGGGGTCGTACTTTGTGGGGGACTTGGGAATTGATGCGAGACACGCCGATTCAAGCAGCGTAAGCTCGGACACGTCTTTGCCGAAATAGTAGTTTGCCGCAGCCTGAACGCCGTAGTTGCTTCGCGAAAGATGTATTCTGTTAAGGTACATTTCAAGAACCTCTTCCTTGCTTCGCTTTTCGGACAGGCTAAGGGCTCTGAAAATTTCCTTGACTTTACGCTGGATGGTTGTGTCATCATCCTCGGTTACGTTTTTGATAAGCTGCTGGGTAATTGTAGATCCGCCGTAGTCGTCGTTGCCGGACACAAATTGAATGGCAGCACCGAAGGTACGCTTCCAGTCAACGCCGTTGTGCTTCCAGTATCTTTCGTCTTCGATGGCAAGAAAAGCATCAACAAGATGACTCGGCATCTGATTGTATGAAACCCATGAACGGTTTTCGGAGCCGTAAATTCTCTCGTCAACAAGCTCTATGTTGTTGCCGTTTTGGTCTGTGTAGTAGAGCTTTGTGGTCATGTCAAGATTCTTTTCAAGACCGGTTATGTCAAAATCGGGCTCAACAAGATATTCCTTTACGTAAATGGCAAATGCACCGCCCACAATAATGCCGGTTATGGTACCTATAAGCAGAATGGTAAGAAGGGTGTTAAAAGTCCACTGAACTATTTTCTTAACACAAATTCCGCTGACCTTGGCACTCTTTTTAAATACCTTTTTTGCCGTTGCCTTTTTTATGTTGACAGCAGTATCCACCCTTATTTCTCCGTTCTGCTTCTGATGCTTGGAAATGCCGGGGAAGGCGTGGGTTTGCTGTGTGTTGTTCTGTCTGTTGTTCATGTTGTCGTTGTTCATAAGACCTCCGATATAATGCACATTTGGCAAAAGTCTCAAAATGCTTGTATAAAACGAGTTCAAAATACCCATACTTATAAAAAGGGGGAGTATAGTTGAAAAATAAAGAAAAGCGAAATACCGCCGTTAAACTGGGGCTGGCTGCCCTTGCACTTTTCTTGCTTTTCGCGGGAATGGCAACGCTGTACGGAGTTCTGCCGGGTGCCGTGTGTTACAGCGTAAACGCAGAATCCAAAAGCGAAAACGCCATGCAAGAGGTGCGCCTTGCCATATCAGAGCCGGACATTCCATATAAAAGCGTCGGTGAAATACCATTCGCTAACGGCTTTGTGATAAAAAGCGAGAAGGACAGTATATACGTTTTCAAAGGAAATAAGGCGCTGTACAGAATAAATGCTTCACTTTCCGAGTTTCCCGAAAGCGATATGCAGATAATAAAAGAAGGCTTTGATGTTGAAAGCAAACAAAAGCTTCATGAAATAGTGCAGTACCTTGAAAGCTGAAAATATGTATGTGCCTGTCGTTTGCCGACAGGCTTTTTGTCAATCGTCGCTGCAGTTTTTGCAGGAACAGGCACAGGCCCAAATCAGTATTGCCGCAAGAACGGCATAGATAATCGGCAGAAGCCTTGCTTCCTTGTCATAATCAAAGCCGAAACGCCAAAGAGGCGAATGCTTTTTTGTAGATTTTAGCTGACAGTCAAAATTTGCCTTGCTTTTGATAGAAAGGCTTTTCAGATAGCTGTAAAAGTCACACATTTTTTCTTTTGAGCTTTCCAGAGCAGTCATTGTTTTGTCAAACGTCTGTTTACAAGACATAAGCTGTTCTCCTTTGCAAAAATGTTAATGAATATAATAAACCTATCATATAGTATTATACCACATTTTTTGTAAAAGTAAACAGTATATTTTGAATATTGTAATAACGCAGCCTCTTAAAAAAAAGCGGGATGCCGAGACGGCACCCCAAAAAGCTAATATACTCTTGCCACACGTGGAGAAACATCGCACAAAAGCTCATATGCTATGGTTCCCGCATTTTTCGCCTGCTCGTCACAGCTAATCTTTTCTCCCTCGTTTTCGCCCCATATTGTAACCAAATCAAGCACCTGTGCTTTGCTAACCTCGCTTATGTCAATCATTGCCATGTCCATACATACCCTGCCTATTATGGGGCATCTCTTGCCATGGCATAAAACTTCACCTTTTCCGTTTGAAAGACACCTGAACAGCCCGTCGGCATATCCTGCACCTATTATTGCAATCCTCATCTTTCTGTCTGCAATAAAATCATGTCCGTAGCTTACGCCGTCGCCGGGGTTTAAATCCTGAATACCTACAATCCTTGTAAAAAACTGCATGGCGGGAATAAGGTTTTTGTCTTCCGTTTCACAGCCGTAGAGATAAATTCCCAAACGTGTTGCATCAAGATGCATATTTTCAAAATTAATTGTGCCGGCACTGTTGCAAATGTGACGGATTTTTGGGTTTATTCCCATGTCCTTTAGATAATTGCAGCCCTTTTCAAAGCATTTGTATTGGAATCCCGAAAGTGCCGTATCGTTCTCCGCCTTTGCAAAGTGGGAGAATACCCCTTCAACCTCAATGTTTTTGTTTTGTCTCAGAAAAGAAACAGCTTCCCTTAAATCCTCGGAAACAGTCTCCCTTGTTATATCAAAGCCCGTTCTGTTCATTCCTGTGTTCAGTTTTATGTGAACCTTTGCCTTTTTGACGGTCTGAACCTCACTGATAAGCTTTGCGAAATCAAGGCTTGCTACCGCAAAGGAAATGTTGTTTTCAATGGCTTCTTCTATGTGGCAGGGAAGAATAAGCCCGAGAACAAGAATTGAACAGTCAATTCCGCCCTCTCTTAGCCCCATTGCTTCTTCAAATGAGGAAACTGCAAAAAAATCGCACCCCTCATCGGTAAGAGCCTTTGCGACTCTCACTGCACCGTGACCGTAAGCATTTGCCTTTACAACGCAGATTACCCGCCTTTGTGTTTTGCTTTTTATGTAATTGTAGTTGTGCTTTATGGCATCAAGGTCAATTTTACAAAAGGTTTTAAGCTTGTTTGTGTCGTTCATTTTATACTCGCCTTTATTTTAATCATTTTTTATTGTTTTGAATTCTTCTATTGTTATAAGTACCGAGCTCTTGTCGTTTCCGACACTGAGAGATGTGGGGTATCCTGTACTTTGGTTGTAGTTTATACGGTATTGCATCCCGTTTTCTTCAAATTCCGCACTTACGGAGCCGTCTGCCTCGGAAATGGAAAAGCAGTCCTGCGATAGCTGTGAGAGCTTTGAGGGAATGACATCCGAAAAGAGCGAAAACATAAGCGTAAGGTCTCCCGCAATGCTTTTTGGAACATTTGCAGGTATTCCCGATAGTTCAAAAATGAATATGTCGGGGTTATACGCAGAGTCGCTGGTTATTGAAATGCCGCTGTATTCCTGCGGTTGCTTGAATAAAAGGACTGTTTTGTCGGATTTTGTAATGTCGGCACTGCCGTATGCTTCCTGTTCCGAATCCGAAATCACATACGAAAGGCTTGCATTGTAGCCGGAGTAAAGGTTTTCGCAAATAAGTTTTTTTGAGTACTTGTCACCTGAGCATCCCGCAAGAGAAGCCGAAAGCAACACTGCCAAAAACAAAAATGAAAAGCTCTTAAATAACCTGATAACGCATCATTCCTTAAAGTGTATTAAGGAAGCAGCTTTGCAATTTCAAGCGGTAAATCCGAGGGCAGATAGCCGTATTCCGAGATTTTTTTCTTCAATGAATCTCCTGCCTTGCCGTGAAGATAAACTGCCAACGCCGAGGCGTAAAAGGGATTTATTCCCTGTGCCGCCAATGATGAAATAAGACCTGCAAGCACGTCACCGCTTCCTCCCTTTGAAAGTCCTGCGTTTCCGCTTGTGTTAATGCAGAGGTGGCCGCTTTGGTCTGCAATTACGGTAGAGGCACCCTTGAGAACAACAATGCAGCCAAAATCCTTTGCAAACTGCTTTGCAAAGCCTATTCTGTTTTGCTGTATTTCCTGAGTGCTTTTTCCGTAAAGACGTGCAAATTCAAGGGGGTGGGGAGTAATGATGCAGGGGCTGTGCGCTTCCTTTAATATATGTGTATTCCCGCACAGACAATTTATTCCGTCAGCATCAATAATTGTGGGACATTGTGCACTCTTTATAATTGAAAAAAGTATTTGCTTGTCCCTTTCATCTGTTCCCATTCCGCAGCCCGCAACAATCGCCGTTGCCTTTTTGCAAAGCTCGCTTATCTCGGTAATACAAGGTTGAAGATTATCCGAAAGACATGAGAAAACGGGCTCAATAAGATGGTTTTGCAGTACGGTTAGCGTATCCTTGTCCCTTGCGATGTTAACAAGCCCCACACCCGAGCGAAGCGCCGCCTTTGCCGCAAGTATTGCTGCACCCGTCATGTAAGGCGAACCGCAGAACATGAGAAGCCGACCGTAGCTTCCCTTGTGGCTGTCTGCCTTTCGTTTTGGAATGTTATCTTTTAAGAAATCATCATCAACTATAAGAGCATCCTTTGGAATTTCTTGGCAAAGCTCTTTCGGATACCCTATGCTTTGCGTGTGAATTTCACCGCAGTATTGCCTTGCAGGATATGAAAGCATACCTGTTTTTATGAATGCCATGGTGTAGGTGTGATGTGCATTAAAGGCAATACCCTCAACTCTTCCGTCGCTGCTGTTTATGCCCGAAGGGGTGTCTATGGCAATTCTGAGAGCCTCAGAGCCGTTGCATTTATCCAAAAGAAGCCCGAGGCTGCTGCCCTTTTCAATGCACCCGTAAAAGCCGACACCGAAAAGTGCATCTATAATTATGTCGGCATCCTGCAAAATAGCCTCCGCTAAATCAGATGAACAAATCTGGACACCGCACTTTTTGCAGTCATCAAATACGCTTTTTGCCGTATCGGTTGTCGGCTCGCAGTCAAATACGTTGATGACACATACGTTGTACATCATCGTGTGCATAAGGCGTGCAATTTCATAACCGTCTCCGCCGTTGTTGCCTTTTCCGCACAGAATAACAATTTTCTCCTTGTGCTTGACATGGGAGATAATAGAGCCGTAGCAGCTCTTTGCCGCATTTTTCATGAGAGTGAGCTCGGAAATGCCGTATTTGCTGACGGCAAGACTGTCAGCATACCGTATCTGCTCGGGAGAAACAGTGAACATTTTTATGTCTCTTCTTTCTTTATGTTGTAGAAGTGAGGCTGTCTTTTTTCAAAATAATAGCATCCGCAAATGCCGTGATTCAAAAGAAAATCCGCCGCCTCATCAAAGCCTCTGCCTTCGCTGCCTGCCATGTGGCTGTCGGAACCCAGAGTAAACATCTTGCCGCCAAGGGAGATGTAAAGCTCGAGTAAATCCTCCTCCGGACAAAAGGCTCTTGGGTTTTGCTCTGTACATTTTGCCGTGTTTATTTCAAGAGCCGTACCCTTGTCAATAATAACCTTGAAAACATCCTCTATTGTTTTTTTATAGCCGTCAAGCGTCGCACCCTTTTTGTAAATGCCGTTGATGTAACGAAGGGGATAGGTGACATGACAGAGCACATCGAATTTGTTATCGTAAACGGTTTTTAGCATATAATCGAAATATGTTCTGAGAAGTCCGTCAATATCATATGTGTCCGTACCCGAAAAGTCGGCACTTGAAAATTCACATTCTTTTCCCTTGTAGTCAACAATGTGTGAGCTTGCAAGGAGAATGTCGTAGTTGTAAAAGGAAAAGGCAGCATTCAGTCTGTCATTGTACTTTTCAATTGCCGCATCGCTTATTTCAATGCCCGAAAAAACACGTATTTTTCCCCTGTATTCGCGGTTTAGCTCATCCGCTGTCTTGCAGGAAAGGGGAATGTTCTTTGGTATGTCATGTGCCTCAAATAAACGCAGGTCGCTGTGGTCGGTAAAAGCAATACCGCAAAGTCCCTTGTCGATAGCCGAAATAATAGCGTCTCTCGGCTCTTTTGATGCATCACATGAATACTTTGTGTGGGTGTGACAGTCGAAATACATTTTTCTTCTCCGTTCATTCTTTGCTAATTTGTATTATACCGCTAAAGAGCTTGTTTGTCAATCGGGAAAGGCGGGTTTGTTATTGAAGGCTGAAATACGGTGCCTTTGAGAGCGCGGCAAAAAAATCAGGCTGCCTCCCTCGGAAGCAGCCGTGGTAATAATAATCACTGTGCATCAAGCTTAAAAGTAATGTCAAGCGTTTCGCCCGTATTGTCGTCACCGTCGCGGTAAACTGTAAGAGTAACCGTCTCGCCGGCTCTTGCCGAACCCTTTGCGGCATTTATTTCATCAATGGTTTTAACTTCCTTGCCGTTGTAGTGGGTGATGATGTCACCGCGTCTGAGACCTGCTTTTGCGGCAGAGCCTTCTCTGTTTATCTGAACAACGAGAACACCCTGAGGAATGCCGTAGTGTTCAGCCTCGTCTTTTGAAATTGCACTGCCGTTGATGCCGATAATGCCCTTGCCGTAGGCGAAATCCTCCTCGGTACGTTCAACAACCTTGCCGTGTTCGATAAGCTGGCGGATAATGGGCATAGCACCGTTCATGGGGATAGAGAAGCCGATGCCCTCGTAGTCGGCTGTAAGCTTTAAGGTGTTGATACCGATAACCTGACCGCGTGTGTTGATAAGGGGACCGCCGGAGTTGCCGTGGTTGATTGTGGCGTTTGTCTGAATAAGCGTCATTGTTTTCTGAACTGAGCCGAAGCTGTCGGTTATTTCAACGTCTCTGTTGATGGAGGAAACAATACCGTCGGTTACCGTTCCTAAGAACTCAATTCCTGCAGGACAGCCGATAGCCACTACCGATTCACCCACAACAAGCTCGTCTGAGTTGCCTACCTCCATAGGAATAAGCACTGTTCCCTCGGGCGGTGTGATTTTGAGAACTGCAATATCCGAAAGCTCGTCTGAGCCGACAAGAGTTGCCTCTACTTCTGTTTTGTCATGAAGAACAACGGTTATTTTTTTAGCGTCTTCAATTACATGATGGTTTGTGATGATGTAGCCGTCATTGCTGTAAATAAAACCGGAACCTGAGGCGGTGGATACACCTGTTGAGGGCGTAAAATAGAAGGGGAATGAGCTGTAGCTTACCTCAACCTCGGAAATAATACCGACAGAGGAGGGGGAGCATTTTGCCGCAATCTGGGGAATTGTAAGAATCTGTCCTTCAAGGGAAGGGTCAACAAGCGCATAGCTTTCGGGATTTGTTGTTACAGGATTTGATTTTGAAGGAGCACTGCTGTTTTCACCTTCGGTAACGTGGGGCAGAACCTTTGAATCAAAGCCTCTGATTGTATTGTTTCTTCCGTCGCCTATATAGTCTGCAACCATAACAGTCATTACAATTACAGATAAAGTGAATACCGAGAGAATAACACCGAGGAAAACCTTGAAGCCTTTTTGCGAGGATTCTTTCTTTTTGCCCGAATCCGAAGTGCTTTGACCAAGGTAATCGTTTTCACTGTTCCATTCATAGCTTTCACTGTGCATGGAAGGAGTATAGACGTCTGCGTTGGGGTAAACCTGTGTCTGAGGCTGAGATGCTCCTTCGACGGGTGACTGAACGGGAGCCTGATAAGAAGGGGCTGTGTCACTGCTTGGAATGTTCTCGGAAGGACTGCCAATGCTTTCGGCAGAAACATAGCCGTTGTCGGCGGAATTGTTATGAATAGACTCAGAATGTGTATTTGCAGAGTCAAAACTTGTATTGTTTGTATTGTTTGTATTGTTTGTATTTTGTTCAAACATGAATTATCATCCTTTCCTGCTTGCTTTTTAAAGCCGTCATCAGCTTACGTTATATATTTTACCGTATCTTTTTGAAGTATTATTGTCAGTTATGTGATAAATAAATGAAAAATAATGAAATGCACCGTAAGGCTAAGGGTGCCGTTACGGTGCAGAAAGGAAATATTGTATGAAGCCTTATCTTTCAAGCATCTCGAGGGTTATTACATTTTCGCAAAGCGTGAGAGCCTCAGCACGCGTGAGTGTATCATAGGGTCTGAAGCTTGCGCCGTCACCCTCAATCAGACCAAAGCCCTTTGCAATTGCCGCAAAACCGATATCCTCGCTCTTAAGTGAGAGATTGTCTGCAAAATCCGTGATAAATACGTTTTCAAGACAGGCGATTTTTGCATAGCCGAGAGAAGAAATAATGTACTTTACGGCATCCATTCTTGTAATGCTCTCTGCCGTATCATCAAGCTCGTCTCTGCCGTAGAGTCTGCAGGTGCTATAAAGGTCATAAAGCTCTTTTGCGGTAATTTTTTCGTCGGGTCTGAAGCTTTCTTCCTCAAATCCGATTCCCGCATAGCTGAATCTCAGGATTGTGTCCTTTGCCCAGTGGGAATCAATGTCGTTGTAGGAATATCCGCCTTTTTCCTTGTATTCCTCGCCCGAATAGTTTATCATTTTTCCGTCAAGTGCTCTGATTGTAGTTGTTCCCAAGTCATATGCGGAATATACAAGCCTTGAATATGTGCTTGTTTCATAGAGAGAATCATAATCGATGTATTCACCGCGCTTTTCGTCGGCAAGATACTTGTTGTAGGTGAAGTTGGAATTGATTTCGTAATTGAGACCGAAGCCTTCATAGGAATAGAGAGACATAAGAGCATCCTCGGCACTTATTGCATCCTTGGGAGATTCAAATTCAACATCCTCATACCAGTTGTAATTGTAGGAGGTAATCTTTCCCGTAATGAGGTCAACCGCAACGCTGAAGTTGTTGTATGTAAAGTCAACGCCCTCATTTACTCTTACAAAATTGAGATTTTTGATGCCGTAAACGGGAGTTCTGTTTCCAATGTCGCTTTCAATGTACTTTATTGCATTGTACTGCCAGGAATCGGAGTATCTGACTTTTTCCGCTTTTTCGGGCTGCATAAGCTTTATAAAATTGCTTGCAGTCTCAATAGCCTCTTCGTCAGAAACAGCAATTTCGGGAACGGGAAGCTTGTTTTCGGTGTAGTAATAGTGGTCGGGAGTGTCGGCAGAGAAGCTGATAAGCTCACCTGTCTGTGCATCAACACTTGCGTGCATACCGCTGTAACTATACTTTTCTTCGTCATAGGGAACCGAAAAGCTTATGCTCCAGGCATACTTGTCGCCGTTATCCTCCTCTGACTCGGAACCGAGAGGGCGAACCTCCCTGTAAAGCTTGTCAAGCCTTGCACTTACAGCCGTTGCATCGGGATTGATGTAGAGGTATTCGTTTTCGGTAACTGACTTTATCGCTTCGTCCTTTGAAATGAGGTTTTTGAGTACCTCAAGCTGTGCAAGCTCCTGCTCGGAAAGTCTGTATCCGCCGTCTTCTTCAGCCTCTGTACTTTCTTCCGCTGCCATATCCATCGCCACAAACTTGTTTGCGGAAGAACCGCCCGCAGCACCCGAGGTTACTGTGTTCCAGGTGTTTCTTTCAAGGTAAACCTTTCCTGTTTGTGCATCAACCGAAATATATCCCTTTTCGGGGGTGTAAATGAGATAAGCCTTTCTTGAAAGAAGCTTGCCCTCGTCATCGTATTCTGTCTTTAATCTGTAAGAAAGAACCATGCTCTGATTTTCGGAGAGTATTTTCTTTGCTTCATCCTCTGTTATAGCCTTGTCACCCTCGGCAAATCCGATACCGGTAGCGTATGTACAGCCAAGATACATAACCCTTCCCGTTTTGTGGTCAACCTCAACGGTGATGGTGTTGTCGGGAACGGGAATGCCGTTTTCATGCCTTACAAAGTTGTAGGTATAGTTGTGGTTGTAAAGCGAAGCGTTATGTGTGCTGTCAAGAACAAGCTCACTTTTTGCGGTGTAGGGAACTGTCTTTTTGATAAAATCCGTTGCTGTCGATAAAAGCTCGTCGGGACTCTTGTCGGGAAGAAGTGCCTTGTATTCAGAGAGAAAGTCGGAATATCTGTAATAGGTGATGTTTCCATCGTTGTCGCATCTTACCGAAACCTCACCCGTAGTATTGTCAGTCCAGTAAAAACGCCATGAAGGACGGGAATAATAGCTTCCTGCGGAAAAATCCCATGAAAAGTTTTCAAATTCTTCAGGCACATCAATAAGAGGGCGTACCTTCTTTATCATAGCCTCCATCATTCCGGGTGTCGGCTCATTTATAAATTCTTTGCCTGTAATTTTGTCTATTTGTACATGTATTGTATCTTCGACATCCTCATAAAGCTCATCCATGGAAATGTCTACCGATTCTGCTCCGACATAAGTAATGCCGCAGGTACAAAGGCAAGCCGCTGTAATAATGCTGAGTAATTTTTTCATTTTTTAACCTCCTGTCGGTTTGTTTTATGCCTGTAAGACGAAGTGACTGTATGTAAAGTTCCGTTTGTTTTGGTAAATAATACACTTTTGTGAATTATGACAAAAAACAGGGCGGCCATTTGGTCACCCTGTCGGGAGTTTATTGAATAAAGTCTGTGAGATGATCGTAGTTTTCTGTGTATGTTATTGAGATGCTTTCCTTGGTTTCGGCAGACTTGCGTGCGAAAGAGGCAATTGCTGCGTTTGCCGCAATGTTTGTAAAATCGGGACTTTCTGTAAATTCGTCAAGGTCAAATTCGAGACGCTTTATGATGTGGTAACCGTAGGTTGTTTCAACAATACCGCTGATTTCACCCTCGTCAAGACCGTATGCTGCCTCTTCAAATTCCTTTACCATTTGACCCTTTGTGAAGTAGTAGCCGCCTTCTCTTGCCGACATTCCGGGATCCTCGCCGTATTTTTCACGAAGGCTTGAAAACTCGTCTTCATCCTCCTCAAGCAGGTGCAATATCTCAAGAGCAAGCTTGTAGGAGTCCTCGGTGTCCTTGGAAATGAGAATGTGCTCTGCACATATGTAGTCGTTGTCGATAGCGTATTCGTAAACCGCGCTCGGCTCCGTATTCTGCATTTCTGCCGTTATAACATAGGGAATAAGCTCTCCTATTACAATAAGCTTTGCATATAGTGAATCTGTGAGCTTCTGGGATTCGAGAACGTCAAAATAGCTCATTTCGCCGTAATCCTCAAGCTTTGTATAGTAGTATGCTGTCAGCAGGTCGGATAAAAGCTCGTGGCTGATTGTTGCATCAAGCTCCTTTGCAAGCTTTACAAAGGTTGCGCTTGAGAGAATTTCATCGTTGATTTTTTCCTCGTCGCCGCCGTAGACATACTTGTAGTACCTGTATTCAGCCGCAGAGACAACATATGAGCTTGCATTGATAAGCATAACATCGTCAAGGGCATTTCTGTCTGTCTGCATATCAATGTAGTATAATACCTCGTCAATGCCGTACTGCTCTCTCATTTCCGAAAGCTCGTAGGTAAGACGCATTTCGGGTAGGGCAACTCTTGCAAGGATAACCGCCGCCCTTGTTCTTGTTATGGGGCTGAAGGGGAGAAACGTGCCGTATTCGTCATTGCCGTTCAGGATGCCGGCGTTGTAGAATTTCTTGACGTCTCTTGAAAACGGGGCAGCATCGGGAACATCCTGAATGTATTTTACATTGTTTATTGCAGGGAAGAAATCATCTTCAAGGGCTGCCGAAAAGAGCTGTACCATTTCGTAGGATAAAACCGAACGGTCGTAGCTGTCAAACTGACCGTCTGAGAAAATGCCGTATGCTCTGCCGTAGTTTATGTACTTGTCGTACCACATCGGGTTTTCAAATTGTGAAAACTCAACAATTTCCGTGTCGGTGTGAATGCTGTGAAGCCTTGAAGCTATGGTAATTGCCTGAGCCACCGTCATTTCGGTGGTTGTGTCAAAGGCATAACCCGATACACCGTCCATAAGCCCAAGCTCGTATACTGCCGCAACATTGGAGGCAAACCAGGCATCGCCGGGAACATCTACAAATCTTCCGTCATAGACAAGACTCTTTGTAAAATCCCTTGCCGAAGCACAAACCGAGAGAAGCGCGGCAACAGCAATCAAGATAGAAAAAATCTTTATTCTTTTCATTGTAACCTCCCAATAATACAGTTTACTGTTTGTATTCTATCATACAGTTGCCTGCAATTCAACAACAAAATGAAAACACTTTAATAATGGTATATAAACCTATTGACAATAAATGATAATTGTGGTAAAATAACCAAGCTGAAATACGGACGATTAGCTCAGTTGGTAGAGCACTCGCTTGACGTGCGAGTGGTCAGGGATTCGAGTTCCTTATCGTCCACCAAAAATAACGGTCTCTGCTTTTGGCAGAGACCGTTTTGCTTTTTGTTATCAGCCGATTTTACCGTAGCTTCTGTTGAATTCCTGAAGCTTTATGATAGCCTGAGATTCGTTGGCAGCATAGTATGAGGAGAAATCGGGGTTGTTGAGCTGTGCAAGGTCGCGTCCTGCGGACTGGAATGTGCCGCCCGATATGTAGCCGAGGTCATAAATAAGGGAGTCCTTGATTATGTCAACCATAGCTTCGGATTCTGCGTCTCTTGAGAACTTTGTCTTAAGAGAGATTTCGTAGAATGCGGGGATAACGTCGCGTGAACCAATGGCACAAAGAGCTTCTGTGATGTTACCTGTTCTTGAAGTGTCCTCAACCGTTACAGGCATAACAACAAGGCTTGAACCGCCGCCGATGATGGTTGTATACTCGTCGTCATCAGCGAACTTGGGATAGGGAAGAATACCGAAATCGTCGGACATATTACGAAGCGACTGAGCTTCGCCGAGACACTTTTCAGCAATAAGAGCTCTTCCTTCTCTGAAGGGGTCTGAGGCGATGGAAACGCTTTCCTTCTTGAGGTAAGCATCATCGGACATGAGCAGATCAAAGTATTCCGCAAAGATGTCAACGGTTTTTGCACTGTTAAGAGTAAGCTTGGGAACGCCTCTTGCATCCTTTGTGTAGATTCTCTGTCCGCCTGTGTAAAGCACAGCAATGGGACCGTACCAGTCAACGCCGTAGTAGCCGTACTGGTCAACGTCGGGATGCATTATACCGTCACCCGAAAGGTCCTTTGAACCCTTCTTTGCGATTTTTTTCATTTCATCAAAGGTCCATTCCCCGTCAAGAACCATTTCATAAGGGTACTCAAGACCAAGCTCGTCAAAAATAGTCTTGTTGAAGAACAGTGCGTACGAATAGTAGAGTCTGTGCGTAGAAATGTCGCCGTCGAGAACATAAAGATGGCCGTTTACACTGCAGGAATCAACTATGTCCTTTGACCACCAGGGCTTGTCAAGATGAATGGTGTCAACCTCGTGGAAATTTACAAGGGTGTTCTGAATGGCATATGAAAAGGCTGTTCTTGCATGGGGAAGAATGATATCGTACTGGTCATCACCGGCAAGAATACTGCTTATTGCATCGTCGGCTGTTGTGCTTACCGATTCAATGGCGGTAATGTCAATGTTGAATAGAGCCTTTACGGTTTCATTTCTTCTGTAAACGGCGTCATTTATGATATCGCCTGTTTCTTCTTCAATGTACTGATTGTCAATCATGTCATTGCGGGTGAGAATTCTGAAGTTGTAGCCGTCGTAGTCTTCTATTTTAAGATGCTGAATATAATCATCATTGGTGTCAACTACGGCTTTTTCTCTTTCTTTTTCAGCTTTTTTGCAGGAGCTGATGGTAAAAACAGCCACCATGGCAAGAGCAAAACAAGCAAATTTTCTGAATTTCAATCCAATTACCTCCTTTGTATATTTTTTATTATACACCCTGTTGCAGAATTTGTCCACAGGTTTTGCAAAAAATGTAAAAAAATATAAAAAATACAAAAAATACATAAAGCAAAAAGCAGAGCCGTAAAGACTCTGCTTTAAATTATGTATTAATTCCGTAAATTAACCAATCTTTCCGTATGCCTTGTTGAATTCATCAAGCTTAACAAGAGCTGCTGATTCGTTAGCTGCATAGTAGGAAGAGAAGTCGGGGTTGTTCTGATGTGAGAGACTGTAACCGATGGAGTTGAAGGTACCGCCGGAAACATAACCGAGGTCGTAAATGAGGGAGTTCTTAATAACGTCAATCATTTTTTCGGACTCTGCGTCTCTTGAGAACTTTGTCTTAAGGGAAACTTCATAGAAAGCAGGAATAACGTCGCGGGAACCGATAGCACAAAGAGCTTCTGTGATGTTACCTGTTCTTTCGTAGTCTTCAACGGTAATGGGCATAAGCATAAGGCTTGCATGACCGTTGATTACGGTAGCATATTCGTCGTTATCCGAAAACTTAGGCCAAGGAAGAATACCGAAATCATCGCTCATACCTCTGTAACCCTTTGCATTGCCGAGGTCGGAGTCTGAAAACATTGCTCTGCCTGCGGGGAAGAGGTCTTCCTTTGCCATTCTCTTCTGGTCAAGCTGAAGGAATACATCATCGGAATCTGCAAGATCAAAGAAATCGGAGAATATGTCAATTGTCTTTGCATTGTTAAGCGTAAGCTTGGGAATACCTCTTGCATCCTTTGTGTAGATTCTCTGTCCGCCTGTGTAAAGCACCTGAATGGGACCGAACCAGTCTCTTGTGTAATAACCGAACTGGTCATCATCCTGATGCATGATACCGTCACCGTTGAGGTCCTTGGAGCCCTTCTTTACAAGCTTAGAGAATGCATCAAATGTCCATTCGCCGTCAAGAACCAAGTCGTAAGGATATTCAAGTCCGAGCTCATCAAAGATGGTCTTGTTGAAATACATACAGAAAGCAAAGTGAAGTCTGTGAGTGGCAATATCACCGTCAAGAACGTAAAGATGTCCGTTTACGTTACAGGAATCGATAATGTCCTTTGACCACCAGGGCTTGTCGAGGTGGAGAGACTTTACATCGTTGTAGTTGACGAGAGTGTTCTGAACAGCATAGGTGAAAGCACTTCTTGAGTGGGGGAAAATCAGGTCATACTGGTCATCACCCGCAAGGATGCTGTTAAGGGCATCTGTTTCACTGCCGTTTGTAGAAGACTCGGTAGCAACGATGTTGATGTTGAGAAGAGACTTTACTGTTTCGTTTCTTCTGTAAACGGCGTCGCTTACGATGTCACCTGTTTCTTCTTCAACATATTGGTCGGTAATGAGACCCTTTCTGGCGAGGATTCTGAATTCGTAGCCGTCATAATCCTCAATCTGAATGTGCTGAAGGTACTCGTCATCTGTGTCAATTTGAGCTGAAGTGCCGCCCTTTTTTTCTTCCTTCTTACAAGCAGTAACTGCAAGAATAGTAAGAAGTGAAAGAACGAGGCAGGCGATTTTTTTGAATTTCAAAAGATTCAACCTCCTTATAAATATAACGATGTAATTATATACCTTTTTTGGGGTTTTGTCTACATATTCTTGAAATTGTATAAAAAATATAGACTGAAAGTTTAAAGTTTGTTATATTTTTGCAGAAAAAAACGGGATACTTTTCGGTATCCCGTTCAGTGTAAGGTGTGTTCTTACGTTTTTATCAGCCGATTTTTCCGTATGCCTTGTTGAATTCTGCAAGCTTAACGAGAGCAGCGGATTCCTTTGAAGCATAGTAGGAGGAGAAGTCGGGATTGTTCTGTTTAGCAAGGTCGCTGCCGGCAGACTGGAATGTACCGCCGGAGGAATAACCGAGGTCATAGATGATGGAATCCTTGATAATGTCTATCATTTTTTCGGATTCTGCGTCTCTTGAGAACTTTGTCTTAAGAGATACTTCATAGAAAGCAGGAATAACATCGCGGGAACCGATAGCACAGAGAGCCTCTGTGATAGCACCTGTTCTTTCGTAGTCCTCGACTGTAATGGGCATTATCATAAGGCTTGAATGACCGTTTACGATTGTTCTGTACTCATCGTCTTGTGAGAATTTGGGCCAGGGAACAATACCGAAGTCGTCATTCATGCTTCTGAGTGCCTTTGCCTGACCGAGACCTCTGTCGGCAAACATTGCTCTGCCGTGGGAGAAAAGATCCTCCTTGGGTGATTCATTGTTCATTTGAACAAAGAGGAATACGTCGTCGGTTTCTGCAAGATCAAAGAACTTGGAGAATATGTCAACGGTTTTTGAGCTGTTGAGAGTAAGTTGGGGAACGCCTCTTGCATCCTTTGAGTAGATTCTCTGTCCGCCTGTGTAAAGCACATTGATAGGACCGTACCAGTTCCATGTGTAGTAACCGAACTGGTCATACTCGTTGTGAAGAATACCGTCACCGTTGAGGTCCTTTGAGCCCCTCTTTACAAGCTTCGAGAATGCATCGAATGTCCATTCGCCGTCAAGAACCAGGTCGTAAGGATACTCAAGTCCGAGCTCATCGAAGATGGTCTTGTTGAAATACATACAGAAAGCATAGGTAAGTCTGTGTGTTGCAATGTCTCCGTCAAGAACATAAAGACGTCCGTTTACATTACAGGAGTCAACAATGTCCTTTGACCACCAGGGCTTGTCGAGATGGAGAGACTTTACCTCGTTGTAGTTTACAAGAGTGTTCTGTACCGCATAGGTGAAAGCACTTCTTGAGTGGGGGAAAATCAGGTCATACTGATCGTCGCCCGCAAGGATGCTGTTAAGTGCATCTGTTTCGCCGCCGCCTGATGAGGACTCTGTCGCAACAATGTCAATGTTGAAGAGAGACTTTACGGTTTCATTTCTTCTGTAAATGGCATCGCTTACGATGTCACCCGTTTCTTCTTCGACATACTGGTCGTTTATCATGCCTTTTCTCGACAGAATTCTGAATTGGTAGCCGTCGAAGTCCTGAACGTCAAGCTGCTCTATGTATTCGTCAGATGCTATGTCATCGCGAGCAGTTTGTTCTTTCTCTTCTTTTTTGCAGGCTGCAAGAGACACGGCAACAACCGCGGCAAGTGCAAAGCACGCAATGTTTCTTAGTTTCAATGAAATACCCCCCAAAATCATCATTATGAGCACATTATACATTACTTTTTATCATTTGTCTACCTTTTTTTGTAAAAAAATAAAAAAAGCGGACACGTTTTCGTGCCCGCTGCTTAGATTTGTCTGTTAGATGGAAATTCTCTCTGCAAGATTGTAAAGACGAGTGAGATAATCCTTTTTGGAAGCAGCTCTTTCAAGCATCTCTTCTCTGAGAGTGGGCTCGATTGCCGCAATTTCTTCTTCGGTTGCCTTGCCCTTTACGATTCTGTCGAAGGTAAAAGCGTATTCCATTTCGGAAATGTGAATGTTGCCTCTTCGGTAGCATACAACCTCGTTGTATCTGCCCTCAAGAAGCTGCTCAACGGCACGGTTGCCCATTCTTGTTGCCATTACTCTGTCGGTACAGCTTGGAGAACCGCCTCTCTGTACGTGTGCAAGAACGGCAAGTCTTGTTTCAACACCCGTTTTTTCTTCTATTTCCTTTGTAAGCTCTGCCGAGTAGTTCTTTCCCATACCTTCGGAAACCATAACGATAAAGTTGCGCTTGCCGTGGTGTGAAAGCTCAATAATGTTCTTTAAGAGTCGGTCCTTGTTAAAGGCGATTTCGGGAATGGCGATGCCTGTTGCACCGATTGCGATACCGCATTCAACGGGAATGTAGCCTGCGTGTCTGCCCATTACCTCAACAACATTGCATCTTGCATGGGATTCACAGGTGTCTCTGAGTCTGTCAACCATTTCGATAACCGTGTTCTTTGCCGTGTCGTAACCTATGGTGTAGTCGGTTGCCGAGATGTCGTTGTCAATTGTACAGGGAATACCTATGCAGGGAATACCGCTTCTTGAAAGGTCGGTAGCACCTCTGAAGGTGCCGTCGCCGCCGAGGGTAACAATACCGTCAATGCCGTTCTTTTTGCAGTTTTCAACAGCAAGGGCAATACCCTCAGCCGTCTTGAACTTGTCGCATCTGTCGGAGTAGAGCATAGTGCCGCCGTGATTCAATATATTGGAAACATCTCTTTCGGAGAGAAGCTTCATATCGTTTTCTATAAGTCCCTTGTAGCCGCAATAAATGCCCATGACCTCAATGCCGCGGGAAATTGCACTTCGTACTACACTTCTGATTGCAGCGTTCATACCGGGTGCATCGCCGCCGGATGTGAGAACACCGATTCTTCTAAATTCTTTAGCCATTATATCTACCTCTGAATGTAAGTGGTCAAGTCGGTCTGAAGTATAACGTTAAATAATTAACACAAGACCGTACTTGCTTATTATAATTGTATTTTCCCCTCAATCTGTAAACACATTGCAAAATAAATGTTACAATTTAAAGATGTCATGTGATTTTGTAACCTGCTGTTGACAAAAACGCTTGAATTTGCTATAATAACCCCGTAATGTTTTTAAGGAGGTAATGCAAAATGAAAACATTAATGATTAAGCTTTCGACAATCGAAGAGGTAAGAAAGTTTGTTAATACCGTATGCGCTTTTGAAGGAGAGGTTGACCTCAAATCGGGCAGATACGTAATTGATGCAAAGTCTATCATGGGTATTTTCAGCCTTGACCTTTTAAAGCCCATCGAAATGACAATTCATTCCGATGACTGCGATGACCTTGTTGAAAAGTTAAAGGAATTTGTGGTTGAATAAACAGCACAAAACAGAAGAGACAGCCGTTTCCGCGCGAAACGGCTTTTTTGTGTCTTTTTGTAATAATGTAAAATTAATAAAATGTCTATTTACTTTTATACTTTAAGTTGTTATAATATTAAAATAACGTCGAAAGACAAAAATAATAAGGAAAGAGCTGCATTGTTTGCGGCTAACGGGTAAAACTGAAATGAATGAAAAATTAAAGAGCCCGCAGGTCAATAACCTTTTCAGAGCAATTCTCTCGCTTGAAACGATAGAGGAATGCTATGACCTTTTTGAAGATTTGTGTACTGTTGCCGAAATCAGGGAAATGGCAAAGAGAGTGGCGGCTGCCCATATGCTTTCCGAAGGTAAAAAATATACCGAGATAGCAGAGGCGACGGGACTTTCCACAGCCACCATCAGCCGTGTAAACCGCTGCCTCAAGTACGGAAGCGACGGCTACACAAGAGCACTCAGTAAAATAGAATATGAAGAATAAGGGCTACGGACAGTACCTTTCCGAGGTTTATGACAGACTCAATGCAGAGGTTGACCCTAAGGAATGGGCAAGCTTTTGCGAGGAGTGCTTCAGAAAATATGCCATGTGCGATGTAAAGCACGTGTGCGAAATAGCCTGCGGAACGGGAAGCGTGTCAATAGAGCTTGAAAAGCGCGGCTATAAGCTGACAAGCAGCGATTTGTCAGAGGATATGCTGTCGATTGCCGACAATAAGGCGTTTGAGACGGGCTGCAAAAATGTTGTCTTTGCAAAGCAGGATATGTGCTCATTCACGGCGGCAAATAAGGCGGGGGCAGTAATATGCCTTCTTGACAGCGTGAACTGCCTGCTTGCGCCAAAGAACGTAAAAATGTGCTTTGAAAGCGCATTTAATATACTTGCGGACGGCGGAGTGTTTGTATTTGATGTAAACTCAAGGTTTAAATTTGAGAACATCTATGCAGATAAAGCCTATGTTCTTGAGGATGACGGAGTGCTGTGTGCATGGCAGAATTATTATGATGCCGACAAAAAGATATGCGATTTTTATCTGTCCTTTTTTATGGAAAATGATGACGGCACGTATTCCCGCCACGATGAAATAAATAAGGAAAGAATGTATACCGAAAAGAATATACGCTCGTATCTTGAAGCGGCAGGCTTTTCGGGTATATATTGCTTTGGCGGCATGGATTTTTCGGCGGCTGACGAAAATAAAAACGAAAGACTTCATTTTGTTGCCGTAAAGCAATAGTCAGCAAAAAACGAAATATAGGGATTGATTGGATGTTAGATAATACAATTACACGTGCCATGACGCGATGCGGCTCGGCAAGGATAATCATAATAAACTCAAAGGCAATGGTAAACGATGCCATTCGTATACATAACCTTTCACCCACCGCTGCGGCGGCTCTCGGAAGAACCCTTACCGCAACAAGTATGGCGGGAATCATGCTTAAAGATAAGGAAGATACTGTAACCGTAACCTTTAACGGAGACGGGGTGTGCGGCAAGGTGCTTGCGGTTTCGGATTATTACGGAAATACCAAGGGCTTTGTGCAGAACCCTCAGGCGGATCTTCCCTTGAATTCAAGGGGAAAGCTTGACGTTGCGGGTGCCGTGGGAAAGGGCACAATGAGTATCGTAAAGGATATGGGACAGGGCGAGCCCTTTGTGGGACTTGTACCGATAGTTTCCGGGGAAATCGCCGAGGACTTTACAAATTATTATGCCACAAGCGAGCAGACACCGACAGTCTGTGCTCTTGGTGTGCTTATGGGTAACGACTATAAGTGCCGTGCGGCAGGGGGCTTTATGATACAGCTTCTCCCGGGCACCGACGATAAGTTTATTGACAGACTTGAAGCAAGATTGCCTCTTATTCCTCCCGTTTCCCATATGTTCTCAAGCGGTAAGACAAACGAGGAATACTTAAAGGAAATTCTTGGGGATATTGAATTTGATATTTTTGATGAGGCTGATGTTTCCTATTATTGCGAATGCTCAAGGGAAAGAGTCGAGAGGGCAGTGCTGTCAATAGGACAAAAGGAGCTTTCTGAAATGATAGAGGAGGGCAAGGACGTTGAGGTATCCTGCCAGTTCTGCGATAAAATATATAAATTCACAAAGAGCGATCTTGAAAAACTTGCAAAGGGCGCAAAATAATGGAAGCACAAAAAAGAACGGCTGATGAAAACACGGCGGATATAAGAAATCAGGAAAAGTATGCCGTAAGAGTAAGAGAGCTTGTTAAACGTAATTATAATAATCCAAAGGTGTATATTGCAACCTTCGGATGCCAGCAGAACGAAGCCGACAGTGAACGCCTTATGGGTACGGCGCTGTCCTTGGGCTATGAGAGGGCAGAGTCGATGCAAGATGCTGACCTTGTCATATTTAACACCTGTGCCGTAAGAGAACACGCCGAGCTCAGAGCTCTTTCAAAAACGGGACAGCTCAGACATCTTAAGCAAAAGAATAAAAAAATGCTTATCGGTCTGTGGGGCTGTATGGTAAGCCGTGAAAACAGGGTTGAGGATATAAAGCATAAGTACCCGTATGTTGATTTTGTGGCAGGCACGAATATGCTTCACAGACTTGCCGAAATACTGTGCGATGTCATGGAGAATGACAGACGGAGATACTATGTGGATACTCTTGATTATTCGATAGTTGAAGGAATACCCGTGTTCAGACAGGACAAAATAAAGGCATATGTATCGGTAATGTACGGATGTAATAATTTCTGTACATACTGTATCGTTCCTTATGTCAGGGGAAGGGAAAGAAGCAGAAATAAGGACTGTATTCTTGAAGAAGTAAAGGGACTTGTGCAAGCAGGCTATAAGGAAATAACCCTTCTCGGGCAGAATGTCAATTCCTACGGAAAGGATTTGAGTACGGAATACGGTTTTGCCGAGCTTGTGGAGGATATCTGTAAAATCGAGGGCGATTTCGTTCTGAGATTTATGACAAGCCATCCCAAAGACGTGTCGGATAAGCTGATTGAGACTATTGCGAAAAATCCAAAGGTTGAGCGTCATTTCCACCTGCCCGTTCAGTCGGGTTCATCAAGAATCCTTAAGGAAATGAACAGAAAATATACCAAAGAGCAGTATCTCGAAACGGTAGAAAAGCTGAGACGTGCCGTTCCGGACATTGTGATTACAACGGATATTATCGTAGGCTTTCCCGGTGAGACAAGGGAGGATTTTGAAGAAACTCTCGATATGGTAAGAAGGGTAAGGTACGATTCTATTTTCTCGTTTATCTATTCTCCGAGACCCGGAACACCCGCAAGCAGCTTTCAGGATGTGACAAGTCAGGAGGAAAAGACAGAGCGTATGACATCTCTGCTTTCGCTGCATAGGGAAAATATTACGGCAATAAACAGTGAATATGTCGGGAAAACCGTGCGTGTTCTGTGCGAGCAGACAGAGGATGAGAGGGGATTTTTCACGGGAAGAACCTCATCCGCAAAGCTCTGTAAATTTGAAAGCGGAAATAAGGATATCGTCGGAAAATTCGTCGATGTGAAAATAGATGCCTACGGAGAATCTCTCCTTAAGGGCAAAGTAATTGAAAGGTGATTGTGAATATGAATGAACTTATGAAGCTGGCAAGAGAATTGGGCGAAAAGCTTGCCGAAAGCAATGAATATAAGAATTTCTGCGAAACAAGGGATAAGTGTAAGGCGAATCCTACTCTTAAAGCAAAGCTTGAGGAGTTTAAGGTTCAGAAAAAGGTGTATGATATCGAGAGCGCAAAAGGCGAAGAAAATGATATGCAGCTTCTCGATGCTGTTTCCGCAAGAATGGAAACCCTTTACTCAGAGATTACCTCTCATCCCGAAATGAAGGAATATAATAAGGCTGAGGAAACACTTAATATTCTTCTCAATGCAATCAATATGACAATAACCTCTTATATCACTCCCGAAACCCTCACCTCCGAAAAGGAGTATGATGATTTTGAGGACGGTCAGGAGGGCGGCTGTACCCATAATTGCAGCACCTGTAAGGGCTGTCATTAAGCCCTGTATTAAAAAAACAGAAAAGGACAGGTAAGAAAATGCCCTATACCCCCATGATGCTTCAATATCTTGAAGTAAAGGAAAAGTATAAAGACGAAATACTCTTCTACCGTCTCGGTGACTTTTACGAGATGTTTTTTGATGATGCAAAAATCGTATCCCGCGAGCTTGAACTGACGCTGACGGGAAAGAGCTGCGGCATGGAGGAAAGAGCACCCATGTGCGGTGTTCCTTATCATAGTGCGGAAACGTATATTGCAAGACTTGTCAAAAAAGGTTATACAGTTGTTGTCTGCGAGCAGGCAGAGGATCCGGCAACGGCAAAGGGGCTTGTAAGACGTGAAGTGTCAAGAATTATAACCCCCGGCACCGTTACCGAAAGCACCATGCTTCAGGATGGGAAGAATAACTATCTTTGCTCCCTTTATATCTCAGGCTCCGTATGCGGTCTTTGCTTTGCGGATGTTTCGACCGCAAAGATATTTGTAACTCAGATTACCGACGGTGAAATCAATAAAAGGGTAATAAATGAGCTTGCCACGTATAGCCCGAGTGAGATTATAACAAATGCCGACAGAGACGGTGTTAAGGAAATATATTCTTATATACGCGAAAGACTCGGCTCTGTTTTCAATGACCGGGCGCAGAATCTGTTTTCATCGGGAGCCTACGGCTATGTGTGTGAGCATTTCGGAAAGGATGAGCTTGACAAGGCCTTCCTGAATGAAAACTCTCCCGCAGTGGATGCGGTGGCGGCACTTCTTAAGTATATTGCCGAGACTCAGAAGGTGGATTTGTCCTATCTCAATAAGCTTGAAAGCTATGATAATAATGCATATCTCGGTATTGATGTAAATACCCGAAGAAATCTTGAGCTTTGCGAAACAATGAGAAGTCGCGAAAAGAAGGGAACGCTTCTCTGGGTGCTTGATAAAACCAAAACGGCAATGGGTGCAAGACTTCTGCGTAAGTGGATTGAGATGCCTCTTGTGAGCTGTAATGAAATTCTGCGCAGACAGGGTGCTGTCAAGGAGCTGTATAATAACTATATTGCCAAGGAAGAGCTGCAGCATCTTCTCGGCGAAATCGGTGACCTTGAAAGGCTTATGACAAGGGTTGTGTATAATACAACAGGCGGCAAGGACATGAAGGCGATTGAGCAGTCGATAAAGGTTATACATCCCATAAAGGAAATACTTTCAAAGCTTGGCAGCGAGGAGCTTTCGCACCTTGATAATAACCTTGATATGCTTTCGGATATTGCACAGTATATACAAAATGCCATTGATGATGACCCGCCGTTTTCCATAAGAGAGGGCGGATTCATAAAAGAAGGCTTTTCGGCAGAGGCGGATGAGCTGAGGGCGATGATGAATGACGGCCACTCGTGGATGGCGAAAATCGAACAGTCCGAAAGAGAGCTTACGGGAATAAAGAACCTCAAGGTCGGCTATAACAGAGTGTTCGGCTACTATATTGAGGTTACAAATTCCTTTAAGGACATGGTGCCCGACAGCTATGTCAGAAAGCAGACGCTGACGGGAGCCGAACGCTATATTACCCAAGAGCTCAAGGAAATGGAAACCAAGGTGCTGGGAGCAAAGGAAAGACTCGTGGCACTTGAATATGAGCTGTTCCAGCAGCTTCGTGAATATGTTGCGGATAATCTGCAAAGGGTGCAGAAAACGGCAATTGCTCTGTCTGAGCTTGATGTGTATGTTTCCCTTGCAGACGTTGCAAAAAAGAATAACTATACCTGCCCTGAGGTTGACAGCTCCGATGTTATAGACCTTGTAGATTCAAGACACCCCGTGGTGGAAAAGTTTATGAAGAACGAAATGTTTGTTCCAAATGACGTGCATTTTGATGAAAACAGGAGACTTCTTCTCATAACCGGTCCCAACATGGCAGGTAAAAGTACATATATGAGACAGACGGCGCTTATTGTAATTATGGCACAGATGGGCTCATTTGTTCCTGCAAGAAGCGCGAGAATAGGTATTGTTGATAAGGTGTTTACCCGAATAGGTGCATCGGATGACTTGGCGCAAGGACAGTCAACCTTTATGCTGGAAATGTCTGAGTGTGCGTATATTTTAAAGAACGCCACAAAAAGAAGCCTTGTTGTGTACGATGAAATAGGCAGAGGAACCTCAACCTATGACGGCATGAGTATTGCAAGGGCGATTGTGGAGTATACGGTAAGCAAGAAGCTTTATGCAAAAACCATGTTTGCCACTCATTACCATGAGCTGACGGAACTCGGCGATGTGTGCAGGGGTGTTGCGAATTTCAATATCGTTGCCAAAAAACGCGGTGATGACCTCATATTTCTCAGAAAGATTGTGGAGGGTGCTGCTGACAGAAGCTACGGTATAGAGGTGGCAAAGCTTGCAGGCGTTCCGAAATCCATTGTTGACAGGGCGAATGATATCCTTAGGGAGATTGAAGAAAAGCATAATGTAACTCCCGTAAAGAGTCAGGTGCCTAAAATGAAGATAACAGAGGATTATAGCTCAACAATGTCTCTTGAAAGCATGGAGCAGGAAAAGGTAATTGATGAGATAAAAAGTATAGATATAAATACGCTTACTCCCATAGAAGCCTTGACAAAGCTGTATGAATGGCGTAAAATGTTGGAGTAGGTATTTGATAAAATAAGATTTGAGAAAGGGATGGTGAATCAGAATGAGTACCGATGGGCGAAGTTGCACGTACAATCATATACATAGCAGACATGACGTATTCTTCTTGATTCGCGCTCCTTTTTTGCGTAGGTAAAGAATAATACGTGTATTGTCTGCCGCCGTCATGCCTTTTTCAGGTGACGGCGGTATGCTTTTGTCTTGCAGCCTTACCAAAAAATACAGTAAGGAGACGATACGTTTATGAGAGAGAATCTCGAATTGTTCTTTGAACAGATGAACGAGCTTTTTGAAGCGAAAAGCTATAAAAAAATGCGTGAGCTTATAGAGGATACACCCGAAGCGGATACGGCAGAGTATATGCAGACTCTTGAAGCTAAAAACGCACTTATTGTTATGAAGATAATGCCAAAAGACCTTGCAGCAGATGTTTTCAGCTACATTGAATCGGATTTTCAAGAGGAAATCGTGGGACTTGCCTCGGATGAGGAAATCAAAAAGCTCATAGAAGAGCTCAGTACCGATGATGCTGTTGATATGCTTGAGGAAATGCCGGCAAACCTTGTGCAGAAGGTTCTTCGTAATGCAACTGCAAATACCAGAGCCGAAATCAACAGATTTCTCAACTATCCCGAGGAAAGCGTCGGGAGTATAATGACCAGCGAATATACAAGCCTTAAGGCAAATATGACCGTAGGCGAGGCGATTGAGTATATCAGAAAGGTTTCGTACCATAAGGAAACGGTATATACCTGTTATGTTCTTGGTGCAAGACGTACCCTTGAGGGTGTGCTTGAGCTTTCGGATATTCTCGGCTGCAGAGATGATGAAGAGCTGGTAGAAAACCTGATGGAAACAAATGTAATAAAGGTTGAAACCCATGATGATAGGGAGGAAGCGGTAAGGCTTACGCAGAAGTATGACCTTTTTTCACTTCCCGTTGTTGACAGCGAAAACAGAATTGTCGGAATAGTTACCGTCGATGATGCCATGGATGTCATTGAAGAAGAAGCGACAAGGGATATCGAGCAAATGGCGGCGATTGTTCCTACCGAAACGCCTTATCTGAAAACAAGTACACTTTCCCATGTAAAGGCGCGTTTTCCGTGGCTGTTTGTGCTCATGCTTGCAGGAATGCTAAACGGAGTAATACTTGGTAAATACGAAATGGCAATATCGGCATTACCCTTGCTTGTTACGTTTATGCCGATGCTTACGGGTACAGGCGGTAATTCCGGCTCTCAGACAACTGCAACGGTAATCCGCGCAATGACACTTGATGAAATATCCTTGAAGGATTCGTTCAGAGTTATGTGGAAGGAAATAAGGGTAGCGCTGACAATCGGCGTGATCTTCGGCGTTCTTAATTTTGCAAGGATTTACTTTTTTACAAGTGACCCCGATAGGGTGGGTGTAGGACTTGTCCTCGGACTTGCCATGATTTTTACTATTTTTATGGCAAAAACCCTCGGCGCATTCCTGCCTCTGTTGGCAAAAAGCTTAAAGCTTGACCCCGCAGTTGTGGCATCTCCCATGATTACAACAATAGTTGATGTGGTTTCACTCATGTTCTACTTTAACCTTGCCATAGTAATTCTTGGACATAGAATGTAAAATGTATTTTGATGCAC
Organism: Eubacteriales bacterium; assembly: GCA_045541355.1. Lineage (GTDB taxonomy): Bacteria > Bacillota > Clostridia > Oscillospirales > CAG-382 > UMGS1387. Next base: position 60,400 of record JAZQIW010000116.1, read on the forward strand.
CGCCTTTTGGCGGTGCATCTTGCTTCCCTTGCGGGAAGTCTCCGCAGGCAATTTCGCGGGTCGAGCCGGCTCGACACCCAACATCGCGGTCACGTTCTGCAAACCCAAATAACATCCCCCGCGATAGAAAACGTCGCTTGACCGCCATAAATCCAAGCGGTCAACCGATTAAAACCCAATTAGCACAACCCCAAATGGAGGGAGTTAAGCCCCCACGGGTCGAGACGGCTCGACACCCAACATCGCGGTCACGTTCTGCAAACCCAAATAACATCGCCCGCGATAGAAAACGTCGCTTGACCGCCATAAATCCAAGCGGTCAACCGATTAAAACCCAATTAGCACAACCCCAAATGGAGGGTGTTAAGCCACCACGGCGAAAGAGGGAGATTCAGCGGAGCGTCGGGCGGGGATGCCCCCGCTGGCAATTTCGCGGTCATGTTCTGCAAACTAAAACAACATCGCCCGCGATAGAAAACGTCGCTTGACCGCCATAAATCCAAGCGGTCAACCGATTAAAACCCAATTAGCACAACCCCAAATGGAGGGTGTTAA
>JAZQIW010000117.1:0-2888 GCA_045541355.1 Eubacteriales bacterium
CAGCGTTTCTTACGTTACGGCGAAGGATGAATTTGATTGCGGGATTATGATTACTGCATCCCATAATCCTTACACGGATAACGGAATTAAGGTTCTGAACCGTTACGGGGAAAAATTGGACGATGACACCACCGCGCTGATTGAATCCTATCTCGATGGAGATCTGACTCCTTTCGGCATTTCCGGAAACGACCTTCCTTTTGCCACCGGAGAACGGCTCGGATGTATCGTGGACTACGTTGCAGGCAGAAATCGTTATATTGCCTATTTGATCTCTTTGGCATCTTATTCTTATCGGAATCTCCGCATCGGGCTGGATTGTGCCAACGGTTCTGCCTGGTCGGTTGCCGGTGCGGTTTTTGGAGCGCTGGGTGCGCAGACCGTGATTATCGGTGCAGAGCCGGACGGACTGAATATCAACAGAGATTGCGGTTCTACGCACATCGAAAATCTTTGCCGTGTGGTAAAAGAACGGCATTTGGACGTAGGCTTTGCCTTTGACGGCGATGCCGACAGATGCCTTGCGGTTGACTGTGATGGAAATGTGCTGACAGGAGACCATATCATGTATATGTGTGCAAGGTACATGAAAAAAAGAGGAGAGCTGTCGGGAAATACCGTTGTCGCAACGGTTATGTCCAATATGGGACTCTTCAAGGCACTTGAAAAAGAAGATATACAATATGTAAAAACAAATGTCGGTGACAGGTTTGTGCATGAAGAAATGCAAAAGGGTGCCTTCAGTCTCGGAGGAGAAGAGTCGGGGCATATTATTTTCGGAAAATATGCAAACACAGGCGATGGAATATTGACGGCGATAAAGATAATGGAAGTTTTTGTAGAGAGCAAAAGAAAATCAAGCGAGCTTTGCCGCGACTTTATGCTTTACCCTCAGTATCTTGTAAATGTAAGGGTTGCCGATAAGGCGGCGGTTATGAATGACAGGGAAATAATAAGACTTGTCGAGGATGTTCAGAAAAAGCTCGGAGACAGCGGCCGTATTCTTCTTCGCAAAAGCGGAACAGAGCCTGTAATCAGGGTTATGGCGGAGGCGGGGGATGAAAGAACCTGCAGGGAAAGTGTTGAGACGGTTGTTCGGAAAATATCAGAAAAAGGCTATGCCGATATATAATTGACCTTTAATAGGAGATTTAATGAAAAAGATGAGAAAAATGAGCTTGAAAAGACGAGTGGCGTTTGCTTTGTTCAGCACGCTGTCCCTGGTATGGATGGCAGTAATATATTCCTTTTCGGCACAGGACTCTTCGGTTTCGTCATTTGTCAGTATGATGGTTACGAGTAATTTCGTAGAGGGACCTGAATCATGGGAGAGTTTTGAAGAGAAAACTGAAAAAGCACCTCAGATGCCTGAATCAGAGGAAAAAGAAACGGCTGCCATTCAAACTGTTCCCGAAGCAGAAGAGGCAGAAGAGGCAGAACCCGGTGTGACGGCACAGTCGGAAGAAGCTTTGCCGGTTGCCGCTGAAATTGAAGAGGAGAAAAACGGCGAACAGACCTTGTCACAAAATGATAATTCGGATGAAGAAAAAATGCAGACAGGGGTGGATGAGAACTCCATTGACGAGAAAACAGAGGAGCAATATACACCGCTTAGCAAGGAAGAACTTGAAAAGCATAACCAACATCTCAAATTCACCCGAGCAAATTATGCCCTGAGAAAATTGGCGCACAGCCTCATATTTGCAATTCTCGGAGTGTTGGTATATCTTGCGGCGGGAAGCTATAAATATTTGCCCGAAAAGATATTAAAACCTGCATATATTTCTGTTCCGCTGTGCTTTGTCTATGCTGTAAGCGATGAAGTACATCAGATGTTCGTAAAGGGCAGAGGCAGTAGTTTTACCGACATTCTTTTTGATATGTGCGGTACAATTGTCGGAACTTTTGCTATGGTCGCAATTTTTGGTATAGTGTCGAAATTGAAAAAGAGAAGGCAAGAAACTTAACATGAAGAGTAATCTGAGAAAAAGAACATTTTTGGTTTTGTTGGCAGTAACAGTCATGTGGATGTGCGTAATATTCGGCTTTTCATCAAGCACAGCTGAGCAGTCAACGGTTCAGAGCAATGCAGTAACGGAATTTATGATAAGAATCTTTGAAGGCGACTTTGAAAGCCTTGAAATGTGGGAGCAGCAGGAGCTGATAGAACGATATGACGGCATTTTCAGAAAACTTGCTCATTTCTGTGTTTATGCTGTGCTTGGCGGGCTTGTCTATTGGACAGTGGGAAGCCTAGAGAGCCTTCCCGATGAAAAAGTTACACCCATAAAGCTGTCGCTGCCGATAAGTGTTGTTTATGCAATAAGCGATGAGATACATCAGGTTTTTGTTCCCGGTAGGGCGGGCCGTATCACGGATGTTCTTATTGACAGCGCAGGCATAGTCTCGGGAACTCTTGCGGCGGTGTTTGTTACATATGTGCTGTTTGATAAACTGATGACGTACAAAAAGAATAAATGATGAAATGAAAAGGGTGCTCGTGCACCCTTTTTCGACTGTATTTGTGCAAATACAACAAAAAAATCGGAGAGTAGATGGGAGTTTTGACGGCAAAAGCTAAAAATGACATTTTTCCGCAAAAACCCTTGACAACGAAAATGAAATCTGTTAGAATAACAAGGCTGCGCAGGAAAGCACAGCATCACCCCAAAAAAACTTAAAAAAAGTTAAGAAAAGTACTTGACAAAAGTAAAAAGGGGTGATATAATAACAAAGCTGTCCGCGAGAAGCGGATGGGAACGGACCTTGAAAATTGAACAACGAAAGACGAGAAAGCAGATTATAGAGATATAATCGTACAAAGAAAGAAAACTCGTACAATTCCTAAAGAGAGTACACATTAATAATTAGATTAATGAATACCCAAG
>JAZQIW010000118.1:0-22068 GCA_045541355.1 Eubacteriales bacterium
GAAACAAACTATCACCAAAACCTTACGGTAGAACAAATCGCACGTGAAACGGGACTTGACCGAAGCTATTTTTCGGTGCTGTTCAAGGCTCAGACGGGAAAAACACCCCATGCATATCTTACGTCTTTGCGTATAAAAAAGACTTGCACCCTTATGGAACAGCAAAACTGTACCGTTTCAGGGGCGGCAAAATCCGTCGGGCTTGATTTCCGTAACTTCGCACGCCTCTTTAAAAAGGAAACCGGCAAAACGCCTCTTGCTTTTTTGAATGAGAGTAAGTGAGAAAGTAACAAACAGCATATTTTTCCGCTTTCTTGAAAGAAAGCTCGCAAAGAACTTTCAATTTGGCAACATTTTTTTAAAGGTTTAATTCAAACGTAATATTCTCGATTGAAACGATGCCCGACCGCCATAAATCCAAGCGGTCGGGCATTCAATTATCCAAATCAGCACCCACCCCAAAGGGAGGGAGATAAGCCGCCACGGCGAAAGAGGGAGATTCAGCGGAGCGTCGGGGAGAAGTAGCCCATAGTTACAAATGTCCCTGATTTTGACGAACAAAAGAAAGCCTTTTTCAAAACCGCCTGTGTCAAAATCAGCAATTAAAAAAGACAAAATCCCCCCGACCGAGCCACTCCCTCTTTTTGAGTGGAGCGTTTTTCGTTTCTTTTGGGGCGGGCCAAAAGAAACTCGGCGCCGCAGTGCCGAAACACTCCTGCCAGACAAAATGTAACTTAATAAGCCGCGGAACTCCTGTCAGATATAAATGTAATTAAAAAACAGGGCTCGCTGTCCGCAGACAGCGAAACTCCTGCCAAACAAAAAGTAACTTAAAAACAGCAAAGGTGCGGCAAATAAAAAACGAAAAAACTAAGTAATACTCGGAATAATAAGAATGTGCTTGCCCGAAATAGAGTCGGACTCAAGGGAGTTTGAAGCCTTGATTCTTTCGGGATTTGTGCTGTATCGCTTTGCAATGCTCCATAAACTTTCATCCTTTGACGGATAGTATATGGTCACCTTTCCTTTGCGGCTGTCCTTGGGCTTTTCGGTGTTTTCGGAAATATCCTCAATAATTCTCATGCTGCTGTGGTAAAGAAAAACGCCGCAGACGTCAATGATAAATTCTGCCGAAAGCTCACCCTCCTTAAGCGTTGCACTGCAGCCCGAAACACAAAGAATAACCTCGGGGAATACTTCGCCTTTTGCACTTTCCGAAAGCTTTATCGGAACGTGAAGTGTAACGGGACAGTCGCTTGCACAAAGCTCGCCGTTTTCGTTTGTGCCGAAAATGTGAAGAACGCATTTTGTTGTTGCAAAGTGCTTTGAATCGGTGTTTTCGTATGAAACAGACTGTATTTCCGTAAATACGTCGGATATTTCGTACATATCCCTGAAATCGCCTCTGATTGTGGCGGAAACCTTTTCAGAAGTGCTTACGGGACAGGAAATACACTCAAAGCTGTGCTTGGATATAGAGGGCGTTTCTTCAAACCTTTCGGAAAATGCATCTGTTGTTATATCAAATTCACCTATGTTGTAAAGAGTTCCCGAAACGCTGTATCTTAAGCTGAAGGAGATAAGCCTGTTTTCTCCGTAGGGGTCAAAAGAAACGGCTGAATCAAGGGAAACGATGTCAAGATATAGCGTACATAGCGTTTTTTCGTTTACGTTTGGGTTGTCAAGCTCCTGCTTTATTTTTGTTGGGAAAACTGCCGTTGCATACGTGGCAGTGTCTCCGTCGTCGTCAGAAATCTCGTAAAGCACATATGCTTCGATGTCGGCTTCAAGCCTTAGAACTCCGTCGCTGCATTCATAACGTGTGTGTGTGACTCTTGCATCCGTGAAAATGATTTCCTCAATGGCGGGTTTTTCCTTGTCAATAGCTGTTTCTGCATCGAAATCAAATACCGTCTCGGGTAGAGAAGCCTTGCTGCAGACAGAAATCTTTTCCTTGTTCAGACATATGCCGTCGCATTCCGAGTCGCATAAAAGCGCCTTTGAAAAGGTCTTTGTTCCGAGAACACTTGCATGAAGAGTAAATTTCGTATGTAGCTTGCGTGTGCCAAACGGTTTTGAAGAAATCGAAGAAACATAGCATGACGGCACAAGGACACATTCATCGACGGGTGCATCTCTGAAAGTGAGAGTGAGACTTTCGCGAAAGAGAGCACTTTTGATTTTGCCTCCGAAGTCGGATGTGTAAAGAACGCTGATGCAGGCATCTGCGTCCATTGTTACCTTTCCGTTTTCAACATGACAGACACATTTTTCAAAACGTATTTTTGTTTTGATGATTCTCGCTATACCCGGAAGATATTCCGGAAGAGTGAAGTCAAATTCAAAGTCGTCGTCTTTTTTTGAGGAATATACGCATAGCTCACTGATATAGTTTTGCTGCATGATTAATCTCCTTTGTTGTAGGTTTTTTTGTTTGATTGTATGCAGCAAAAAAGAAAATTATTACTTTGTATCTTTTTTTACACCCATGAAAAATGAAAGAATGGGCTTCAAAAAAACGGGAGCCTTGATAAGAACTATTTTCATAACCTTTGCCTCCTGAAATAAAAGGTGTTTATGAGCAAATAATGAGAAAACCCGCAACAATCAGAAGCAGGGATTGTATGCAGACGAGAAACCCGTCGGGAAGGAAAATTGCAAGGAGTATTCCGAGACCTGCCGATAAAAGACAAAGGCCTATTGTGAAAGACAGCTTTTTCATTTGCACCGCCTCCTTTTGACTCTTAGTATATTGTATGCATAAAGCTGATTTTTGACAACGGCGTACATGAAAAAACAAAAGTAAAAAAAGGTGTTATAAAAAACGGCGAAAAAGTGCGAAAAACTTTGATTTATGGCGATTTTACACCTCTAAAAAACTTGACAAAACGGGTGTGATGGGATATAATTACAATATATGCGTGGTAATATGCGCATTTATATATTAACGGCATGGAGATGATTAAAATACTTAGCATGACAGGCTGCGGCTATGCAAGAGTTACCGGCAGCGACAGTATAATAACGGTAGAAGTAAAATCCGTCAATTCAAGATACCTTGACCTGAATGTAAAAATGCCGAGAATGTACTCAAGAACCGAGGAAAAGGTTAAGGGACTTCTCAGTAAGTATACAACAAGAGGAAAGGTTGATATATATATTTCAAGTGAAGCACTTCCCGGTGCAGATGATGCGTTCATTTCCCTGGATGAGGCATACCTTGAAAATTACCTTGCCTGCCTTAACACTTTAAAGGAAAAGTATAACCTCAAGGATGATATATCGGTCATGAGCGTTGCGGCAAACAGAGATGTTTTCACAACGGTAAAGTCTGTTGACCTGACCGTAGACGAGCTTTGGGAACGACTCGAGGGCGCGGTAACTGCGGCATTTGAGGACTTTTACGGCATGAAGAAAACAGAAGGAAAACGCCTTGGCGAGGATATTCTGTCAAAGCTTGATGTGATAAGCTCATATGTGGACATAATAGAAAAGGCGGCACCCGAGGTTGTCAAGGAGTATTCTGCGAGAATACACGAAAGGGTGAATGAGGTTCTTGAAGGCAAGGATGTGGATGAGACAAGAATAATTCAGGAGGTAGCAATCTTTTCTGACAGGGTTGCGATTGATGAAGAGCTTGTAAGACTCAGAAGCCATATTGACCAGTTCAGAAGGATTGTTTCGGAAACGGGCGATGAGCCCTGCGGAAGAAAGCTTGATTTTCTGCTTCAGGAAATAAACCGCGAGATAAATACCACAGGCTCAAAATGCAATAATGCAGATATTGCAAAGGTAGTGGTGGATGCCAAGAGCGAGGCTGAAAAGATGCGCGAACAGGTTCAGAATATCGAATAAAAAATAAAAGCACAAGGATAAGGATTGAAAGCGATATGAAACTTGTAAACATAGGCTACGGAAATATGGTTAACTCACAGAGAATAGTTTCTGTGGTAAGCCCGGACGCTGCTCCCATAAAAAGACTTGTGCAGGACACAAGAAGCACGGGAAAGCTTGTTGATGCAACAGGCGGTAAAAAGACAAGATCTGTAATAGTTGCCGACAGCGGACATATTATTCTGTCTGCACTTACGGCAGAAACAATACAGTCAAGAGTGACGTCGGCAAATGAGGGCACGGAGGCAGAAATCAATGAATAATACCAAAAGAGGAAGACTCGTTGTTGTGTCGGGCCCGTCGGGAGTCGGCAAGGGAACGGTGCTGAAATACGTGCTTGAAAGAGACGATTTTGTGTATTCCGTGTCGGCAACGACAAGAGGGATGCGCGAGGGAGAGACAGACGGAAAGAATTACTTTTTCATTTCCCGCGAGCAATTTGAAGAAATGATTGCAAAAGGCGAGCTTGTCGAGTATGCCGAATATAACGGCAATTATTACGGAACCCCAAGATTTTTCGTTGATAATATGCTTGCTGAGGGAAAGAATGTCATTCTTGAAATAGAGGTGAAGGGTGCAATGCAGATAAAAAAGCTTTTGCCCGAGGCAACCTTTGTTTTTATAGCCCCCGAGAGCAAGAGCGTGCTTGAAGAAAGACTTCGTACAAGAGGAACGGAAAGCGAGGAAGTCATAGCAAAAAGGCTGGCAATTGCCGAAAGCGAAATACGTGCATGCCTCATGTATGACTATATTGCAATAAACCGTGACGGCGGAGCAGAGGAATGTGCTAAAAGCATTGTTGCGGCGGTAACGGCAGAGGGCATGAAGCCGAGCAATATGTATTCGCTTGTTTCGGATTTTTTTGATAATTAAAAAACATATACATAAATTTATTCTAAGGAGAAATAAAAATGGTAAAACCTTCAATTTCAGAACTTTCAAAGGGAAACACTTATAACAGATATATGCTTGTAATGATGGCAGCAAAGGGTGCAAAGTATGTAGTTGACAGAGAAAACTACGCTAAAGAGCACGCTGATTCCGCAGACCTTCTTTACAGCAAGGAAAACGATATTGAAATTGACTTTAACAATAAGCCCGTAAAGAACGCAATAAAGCTCTTCCATGAAGGAAAAATGTTTATCAAGCTTCCCGAGGAAACAAAGAAGGCAATGCTTGAGCATGATACCACAACTCTCAGCGAAGAGAGTGCGGAATAATTGATACGCAGTTTTCGGAGGAATAACAAGAGTGATTTATGTAAAAGTGCATATAATCAATGCACCCTATCATATTGACAAGCCCTATACCTACCACCTTCCGTCTCAGCTTGAAAGCAAGGTAAAGGTCGGAAGTGTTGTTGTTGTACCCTTTGGCGGTGCAAACAGGCAGAAAAATGCTCTTGTTACCGAGGTTTGTGAAAAATCCGACTGCGAGGTAACAAAACCCGTTCTTGGCGTTCCCGGAAAGTATATGTATATAGACGGGGAGATGCTTGAGCTTTGTAAATACATGAAGGAGCATCTGTTCTGCTCCATGGGAGACGCGGCGGCGTGTGCTCTTCCTTCGGGACTTGGCGTAAAAAGCACAAAGGTGTATGTCAAGGCGGATAGAACCGAAAGTGAACCCACAGGACTCAGTCATGCCTCCCTGACGCTTCTTGCAGAGCTTGATAAAAACGGCGAAATGAGCGAGAGCACAATAAAATCGTCGTTCGGGGCAGGAGCTGTAAGCTGTATGAGGACTCTTGAAAAGATGGGGCTTTGCAGCTCGTACGAGGATTTTGAATGTAAAATAAATACAAAGAGCGAGAAGTATGTGGTGCTTTCGGAAAATGAGAAGCTTGTTTCGGATGTATATAACGGAACAATAACTCTTACGGCAAAGCAGATGAACGTCTTTGAGACGCTTCTTCGCTATGAATCGCCTTGCCCCGTAACCGAACTGTGTGAAAGCTCGGGTGCGGGTGTTTCTGTTATAAATGAGCTGATAAAGAAAGGCGTTGCAGTCTATGCCAATGTCGATTATGACAGAAATAAAGAGCTGCTTGAAAACTTTTCCGATAGCGGCTACGGCAAGGATTTTGTCCTTTCGGATATGCAGAAGGCTGCCCTTGAAAAGCTGCTCGGACTGTATAAAAAGGACGAGGCGTCTGCGGCACTTTTGCACGGTGTGACGGGCTCGGGAAAGACAAATGTAATTTTAAGACTTATAGAGAGGGTAGTCGGTGATGGAAAGAGCGTAATCGTGCTTGTTCCCGAAATTGCCCTTACAAGCCAGACCGTCGGACGCTTTAAGGCTGTTTTCGGCGAAAGAATAGCACTTATACATTCAGGGCTCTCGGCAGGCGAGAGAATGGATGCCCGGAAGGCAATAACCGAGGGTAAGGCAAAAATCGTAATCGGAACACGCTCGGCGGTTTTTGCGCCGGTGAAGAATCTCGGACTTGTGGTTATCGATGAGGAGCAGGAAAGCTCCTTTAAGTCCGATAAAACCCCGAAGTATCATGCACGGGACATAGCAAGATTCAGATGCGCATATAATAAAGCCATGCTGCTGCTTGCCTCGGCAACACCGAGTATAGATAGCTATTATAAAGCAAAATGCGGAAAATATACCCTTGTAAGCCTCACCGAAAGATTCGGAAAGGTATCACTTCCGAGTGTCATGTTCCATGACATGAGAAATGAGCCGTATTTTGAAATGAAAAATCAGGACTTTGAGGATGACGAGAGAATATCGGGAGGAATCCCGACAACGGTGGGCACAACGCTTGAGGCGGAAATTGCCGAAAACCTTGTAAACGGCGAGCAGTCAATATTGTTTATAAACAGACGAGGTTTTCGCAGCTTTGCCCAGTGCCATTCCTGCGGACATACCTTTCAGTGTCCAAACTGCTCGGTGACACTTACTCATCACAGAAATAAAAAGTATAAAAAGGACTCAATGACCTGCCATTATTGCGGATATTCCACAGAGCTTCCCGATGTATGCCCCGTATGTAAAAAGAGCGAGAGCATTGTGTTTATGGGTGCAGGGACCCAGCTTCTCGAGCAGCAGCTCAGTAGAATGTTTCCCAATATCCGAACACTCAGAATGGATGCCGATACAACGTCGGGAAAATTCTCGCACGAGCAGATTCTTGAAAAATTCAGAAATAAAGAGGCAGATGTTCTGGTCGGAACGCAGATGGTGGCAAAGGGACATGATTTTCCGGGTGTGTCGCTGGTTGGCGTAATAAATGCAGATACCTCTCTTTATGTAAATGACTTCAGGGCAAACGAAAAGACCTTTTCACTTCTTACTCAGGTGCTTGGCAGAAGCGGAAGAGCAGACAAAACGGGAAGAGCCGTCATACAGACATATACTCCCGATAACGAAGTGCTGCTTTTGTCATCAAAACAGGATTATGAAGCGTTTTACGAAAGGGAAATAATGTTCAGAAAAGCATCGGTTTTCCCCCCCTTCTGTGATATCATTACCGTAAACTTTTCGGGAGAAATTGAGAACGATGTCATAAACGCCGTAAAGGCATTCGGCAAGGGACTCGATGATGCGGCAAAGAGCGAGTACGGCGATGTTAGATTTATCCTTTACGGTCCCATCAGAAACGATATTTATAAAATAGCGGGAAGATACCGTATGAGATATCTGATTAAATGTGCAAATACACAAAGGCTGAGACAAATGGTGTCAGAGCTTATAAAAAAATATATGTCGGGTCTTAAAAACGTAAGCATTACAGCAGACGTTAATCCCCAGAACCTTTGATAAGCGAGGTGCAAACATGGCAATAAGAAAGATTGTTACAGAGGAAGACGGACTTCTCAGAAAGAAGTCAAGAGAGGTTACGGAAGTAAACGAAAGAATTATAGAATTGCTTGATGATATGAAGGATACACTTGAGAAGGCTGAGGGCGTTGGACTTGCAGCACCTCAGGTGGGTATTCTCAGAAGAATATTCATCATAAATCAGGGGATTGAGGAGGATGAGCTTGACTTTGTCGAGTTTATAAATCCAAGGATTGTAGAGCAGAGCGAAAATGAGGTTGAAATGACCGAGGGATGCCTTTCGGTTCCCGGAAGAAGCGGAAATGTCACAAGACCCGAAACGGTTGTGGTTGAGGCTTTTGACAGAGAGGGAAACCTTTTTGAATATGAGGCAGACGGTCTTATGGCAAGGTGCGTTTTCCATGAATATGACCACCTTGACGGCATACTCTACGTAGATAAGGCAACGGAAATGTTTGAAAATGACGATGAATAGCAAAGAGGTTGACAATGCTTAAAATACTGTTTATGGGGACTCCCGATTTTGCCGAATGCTCACTTCGTGCACTTGTTGAGAATAAGATGGATGTCTGCGGCGTGTTTACAAAACCCGATACGCAAAAGGGCAGAGGCATGAAGCTGCAGGTAAGCGATGTAAAAAGATATGCTCTTGAGGCAAATCTTGATATTTATCAGCCCGAAACCCTTCGCGACGGCGCGGTGATGGATATTCTCACAAAGCTCAGTCCCGATGTTATAGTGGTTGTAGCTTATGGGAAAATTCTTCCCGAGTATGTTCTCAAATTTCCGAAATACGGCTGTATCAATGTTCACGGCTCTCTGCTTCCCGAATACAGAGGCGCCTCACCCATACAGAGTGCAGTAATAGACGGAAAAAAGGTGACGGGTGTTACCACAATGTATATGGCTGACGGAATAGATACGGGAGATGTCCTTCTTTCGCGAGAATACGAAATCGGTGAGAATATAACAACGGGAGAGGCGTTCGATGACCTTGCAAAAATCGGTGCCGAGCTTCTCATTGAAACACTCTCGGGACTTGAAAATGGAACAATAACACCCATAAAGCAGGATGACAGTAAGGCAACATACGCAAGTAAAATTACCAAGGATGATTGCTGTATAAGCTTTGATGAAAACATGCAGACTGTGCATAATAGAATAAGAGGTCTTTATCCTTTTCCCGGAGCTTTTTGCTATCATAACGGAAAGGTACTGAAGCTTTGCGAGAGCAGACTTTATAGGAATAACGTAAAGCAAGACGCGAAAATCGGAGAGGTAATAGACCTGTCTAAGAACGGTGTGCTTGTGAAATGCAGAGAAGGAGCCGTTCTTTTAACCAAACTAAAACCCGAGGGTAAGGGCATAATGAATGCATGGGACCTTATAAACGGCAGAAAAATAGCACTCGGCGATGTTCTTACGCCTTCACTTTAAAATATGGAGGAATAAAATGTTTTTATATAGTGCCGAATCACTTTATACGTATGTTTTGATTGTTTTGCCTGCGGTAATTTTCGCGGCGTGGGCGTCGGCAAATGTCAGCTCTACCTTTAAAAAATATTCGAGGGTGGTTTCCGAATCGGGATATACTGCGAATGATGTTGTCAGAAGAATTCTCGATGCTAACGGACTTACAAACGTGAGAATAGAACACGTAAAGGGCGACCTTACCGACCACTATGACCCAAAGGCAAATGTAATACGGCTGTCGGACACGGTTGACGGCTCAAGAAGTGCGGCGGCAATAGGTGTTGCGGCACATGAGGCGGGTCATGCGGTTCAGCACGCAACGGGATATTTTCCGATAAAGGTGCGAATGGCAATTATTCCCGTATGTAACTTCGGCTCAAACCTTGCCATGCCGCTGATAATTCTCGGTCTTTTGCTGGGAAGCTATCTGCTTGCAAACATCGGTATACTTGCCTTTGCAACGGCGGCACTCTTTCAACTTGTAACGCTTCCCGTAGAATTTAACGCCTCAAGAAGGGCCCTTGGTATTCTGGAAGACGGCTATATGTCCGGCAAGGACCTTGTTGCATCAAAAAAAGTGCTTACCGCAGCGGCACTGACATATGTTGCGGCTCTTGCAGTATCTCTTGCCAACCTGCTTCGACTTGTGATTATGGTAAACGGCTCGAGACGAAGAGACTAAAAGGTAAATGATGAATCAGATTACACCCAGAAAAGCGGCGGTGCTGTCGCTTAATTCAAGTATAAAAAACGGAAAATACGTAAACCTTGAGCTTGATGCCGCAATAAAAAAGTACGGCTTTGAGGATAAGGATAAGGCGTTTTTTACACGCCTGTTTTACGGAACGGTTGAGAAGAAAATAACCCTTGATTATATAATCAAAAAGCTTTCAAGCGTAAAATTTGAGAAAATAGAGCCGCTTGTGCTTTGTATTCTTGAAACGGGACTTTATCAGGTTTTCTTTATGGATAAGGTACCGCACTCTGCGGCGTGCAATGAGGCAACAGAGCTTGTTAAGACCACCTGCCCAAAAGCCTATGCGGGCTTTGTCAACGGTATTATGCGAAGCGCTGTCAGGGAAAAGGATAGCATCAGGAACGAAATAAACGGGCTTGACGGCACAAAGGGCATAAGCATAAAATACAGCGTTCCCGAATGGCTTTGCGAGATGTGGCAGAGGGATTACGGAGAAAGCCGAGAGATAGTAAAGGCACTTTGTAAGGTAAAGGGCGGTGTGGCACTTAGAATAAACACCATGAAAATCTCGGCGAAAGAGCTGTGCGAAAAGCTTCCCGAGGAGCTTTGTGCAAAGGTGCTTTGTAAGCATACCGTGCTTATACCCCGTTCGTGCGTTGTAACCGAGCTTTACGGGTATAATGAAGGCTATTTCTTTGTTCAGGACCCCGCATCTACCATTGTTTCATCGCTTATCTCAAAGCATAGTATAAAAAGCGAAAGTCCGGTTGTTGTCGATGCCTGCTCATGCCCCGGCGGAAAGAGCTTTTCGGCAGCAATAAACTTGGGACAGCGGGGAAGGATATATTCCTTTGACCTGCATGAAAGCAGACTTAAGCTTGTGAGAAGCGGTGCCGAGAGATTGGGTATAGACTGTATCGAAACAGCAGTCTGTGACGGAAGACAGCCAAAGAGTGCTCTTTTCGGAACGGCAGATGCGGTTATGTGCGATGTACCCTGCTCGGGACTTGGAGTAATTGCAAAAAAACCCGATATAAGATATAAGACATATGAGGAAATAGAACGCCTGCCGGAGGTGCAGTATGAGATACTTGAGGCTTCAAAAAACTATTTGAAGGATGACGGCTTTATTGTGTATTCCACCTGTACGCTCAGAAAGGCAGAGAATGAGCAGGTTGTTTTGAAGTTTCTCGAAAATAATAATGATTTTGAGCTGTGCCCGACAGGAATACCGGGAGATGAGACGGGTATGTATACCTTCCTTCCCCATAAAATGGGAACCGACGGATTTTTTGTGGCAAAGCTCAGGAAAAAAACGGTGAAGGAATAGTTGGAAAGAATAGATATTGCAAGCCTTGACTTGCAGGAATTAACGGAAAAGCTGAGCGAGGCTTCCGAAAAATCCGGTGTAAAGATTGAAAAATACAGGGCGGCACAGATTTACGGCTGGCTTGTCAAGGGCGTGTACGGATTTGATGAAATGAAGAATGTGCCAAGGAATATACAGACGGTGCTGGAGGAATACTTCTTTATAACCCTGCCGCGAGTAGAAAAAAAGCTTGTTTCAAAGCTTGACGGTACGGTAAAATACCTGTTCAGACTTCATGATGACGAGTTTATTGAAAGCGTATTTATGAGATATGAGCATGGAAATACCCTTTGTATTTCAACGCAGGTCGGCTGCCGTATGGGTTGCAGCTTCTGTGCGTCGACTCTTATGGGACTTACACGAAACCTTTTGCCGTCGGAGATGACGGGACAGGTTATAGCTGCTCAGCGAGACCTTGGCGAAAAGGTGTCAAACATAGTTATGATGGGTATCGGCGAGCCGCTTGATAATTACGATAATGTTATGAAGTTTTTGCTTCTTGTGAATGACGAAAAGGGGCTTAATATCGGTCATAGACATATATCCCTCTCGACAAGCGGGCTTTGTGACAAAATACGAGCCCTTGCCGATGAAAAAAAGCAGATAACCCTTTCGGTGTCTCTTCATGCAAGTGACGGCGAAACAAGAAAAAAGCTCATGCCTGTGGCAAAAAAGTATGATCTTGATGAGCTTATATCCTCCTGCCGTTATTACATAGAAAAAACAGGCAGAAGAATATCCTTTGAATACGCGATGATTTCGGGCGAAAATGATACACATGCCCATGCCGAAAGACTCGCAAAGCTTCTTTCGGGAATGATTTGCCATGTAAATCTTATTCCACTCAATGACGTAAAAGAGAGAAGCTATACCAAGAGCAGTAAAAAGGCAATAGAAGATTTTGTAAGAATACTTGAAAAGCATAGAATAACGGCAACTGTCAGACGCAGACTCGGAGGAGATATCAATGCCTCCTGCGGACAGCTGAGGGCAGAGAGCCGTGAGAAAGCTTAAAAGATTCCCTTTCCGACAGGGAGTGATGAAAAAATGGGAATGAATTGTAACGGAATAACGGATGTAGGACAGAAAAGAAATAATAACCAGGACTACTTTGTGATAAAGGAGCTTTCGGAAAAGCTCGCCTTTATGATAGTCTGTGACGGTATGGGAGGAGCTGCAGGCGGAAGCGAGGCAAGCAGTATTGCGGCAGAGACCTTTGCCGATTTTGTCCTCTCAAATATAACGGAGGAGAATAAAGAAGAATACATAGCTGTCCTTGAAGGGGCTTTGGAAAAGGCAAATAAGGCTGTGTATGATAGGGCGGCAAGCAAAAGGTCGCTTGAAGGAATGGGTACAACAGTTGCTGCGTGTATATATGACGGCGAAAGCTATTATACCCTTTGGGTAGGGGATAGCCGCATATATGCTGTGACGGATAAGGGCATACTTCAGCTCTCACATGACCACTCCTATGTTCAGAGCCTTGTTGACAGCGGAAAAATCACAAAGCAGGAAGCCAAGCTTCATCCTAACAGAAACATAATAACAAAGGCCGTAGGAACCGAGGAGTATATAGAGGGTGATGTCTGTAAGATAGACAGCACAGCCTTCAGGGGTATTATGCTTTGCTCCGACGGTTTGTGCGGATATGTTGAAGAAAAGGATATTGAGAGGGTGCTGCTTGAGGAAACCGACTCAAAGCAAAGTGCCGAAAGGCTTGTGCAAATGGCAAATGAAAGCGGCGGCTATGATAACATAACCGTAATAGTACATTATAAGAGGTAGAATAATGGATAATTCGTTTGATAAGCTTATAAACCGTATTCTTGACGGCAGATATAAAATCGAAAACGTGGTTGGTATCGGCGGCATGGCATATGTGCTCAAAGCATCAGACCTTCAGAAAGACGGAAGACCCGTTGCCATAAAGGTGCTCAATGAGGAGTTTAACAGCGATGAAAATGCAGTAAAGCGTTTTGTGAACGAGTCTGAGGCTGTTGCCATGGTGGATTCCCCAAACATCGTAAAGATATATGATGTTGCAATTTCCGATAGCCTTAAGTATATAGTCATGGAGTTTATTGACGGTATTACACTTAAGGACTATATAGATAAGGTCGGAGCTCTCGGCTGGAAAGAGGCTGTGCATTATGTAAGACAGATTCTGTCGGCTCTTTCGCACGCACATGAAAAGGGAATAGTTCATAGAGATATAAAGCCTCAGAACGTAATGCTTCTGCGTGACGGAACGGTTAAGGTTACCGACTTCGGTATTGCAAAAACCCCCACCTCCGAGCCTCTTACCATGACGGATAAGGCAATAGGTACAGTTAATTATATAAGTCCGGAGCAGGCAAGCGGCGGAAGGGTTGACGAAAAGAGCGACCTTTATTCTGTCGGCGTCATGCTGTATGAAATGCTGACAGGAAAGCTCCCCTTTACGGCAGAAAGCCCCGTTGCGGTGGCTATGATGCAGGTTTCAGAGGATCCTGTTCCTCCAAGAGAGCTAAATCCCCAGATACCTGTCGGACTTGAGCAGATTGTACTTAAGGCGATGAGCAAACCCGCCGAAGAACGCTTTAATTGTGCTTCAAGCATGGGTAAGGCACTTGAATACTTTGTTAAGAACCCCGCGGTTGTGTTTACCGGCGCACCGTCGGGAGCAAGCTTGTCCGGTACATCGCGAAATAAACAAAACGATGATTCCTCGGATGAAAGTAAGCATCGTTCAATGTTCCCGATAATTCTCGGTGTTACGGCGTCCTTCTTTGTGGTTGTAATAATATCGGCGGCAGTAATTCTCTTTAGCCGCGGAGTTGAGGCAGGCGATGATGTGGGCAGCCTTGTTGATAAAATGCTCAACGTAAATGAGAATAATAGCGAGGAAAGAGAAATAACCATTGAATCCTTTGTGGGACGCAGATATAATGAGGAGCTGCAAACTGAGCTTGAGGAAAAGGGCTATGAGGTGACTGTGGTAGAGGTCAGCAGACAGAAAAAGGCTCCCGATGAAATAGACAGTCAGAGCCCTGTCGGCGGCACAATCAAGATTAAACCCGAACAGGGAAAGAAGATACCGCTTACAATCTATGTAAACGTGGATAATTCGTCAACCAAGATGCCAAATTGTGTCAATACATCAAGACAGGCTGCCATAAACCAGCTTGTAAAGAAGTTCTCGCCCGTAATAACTCAGGATAATATCGAGATTGTCGAGGAGTTCCACGATAGCGTAAGAATGGGTCAGGTTTATGATACAATCCCCTCACCCGATGAAAAGATAGACCTTTCTACACTTAAGGTTACACTTTTTGTAAGTAAGGGACCTGAGCCAAAAGAGGTAAGTATGCCCGAGGTTACGGGACTTACCTTCAATGCTGCACATAAGATACTCGAGGAGCAGGGAATTGTCAATGTCGTAACAGAGGACATTGAAAGTGAGGATAATATAAACCGTGTTGTCAAGGCAAGCTATGAAACAGGCGATAAGCTTATGAGCGACAGCCAGGTTGTTCTTTATATGGGTAAGAAACCCGAGCCCGAGACAAACGAGGAAGAAGAGCCGGAATTAAAAGATATGCAAGAGGGAGAAGATGATAATTCCGATGAGCCTTCTGCCGAAGCCTCTTCCGATGAGGGCGGAAACTACGACCTGCTTGCAGGAATGACTCCCGAGGATGAGGAGTAAATTACAGGATAGGGAGACATACAGTTGGAAAAAATTTCCTATAAAGGAATAATAGTAAAAAGCACGGGCGGTCTGTATACCGTTGAAAAAGAAGACGGCACCCGCGAGGATTGCCGTGCAAAGGGCGCATTCAGACACTCAAAAATAACACCCCTTGCGGGGGATAGGGTGACCTTTGAGCACTCTGACGGTAAGGAAGGCTTTATAACAGAAATACATGAGAGAAGAAACAGCCTCATACGCCCCTCTGTTGCCAATGTTGAGCTTTTGTGCGTTGTTGTTGCGGCAAAGAATCCGGACCCGGACTTGTTTATTCTTGATAAGCTGTGTGCGGTGGCAAAGAATAATAATATAGAGGTTTTGCTTGTTGTCAATAAGGATGATTTAGGCGATGGAGAAGCAATAAGCGAGGTTTATACAAAGGCAGGCTTTAAGGTGGTGCCAATGTGTGCGACAAATCCTGAGGGATATGAGAAAAGCATAGAGATAATAAGGAATGAGGCAAAGAATAAAATCAGCTTCTTTACGGGCGCATCGGGCGTCGGAAAGTCCAGCGTGCTGAATGCGGTATATCCCGAGCTCAAGCTTGAAACGGGCGAAATCAGTAAAAAAATACAAAGAGGTAAACATACAACGCGCCTGACAACCCTCTTTAAGATGGATGACAGCACCTATGTCGGCGACACCCCCGGCTTTTCAATGCTGGATGTTGTGGGCTTTTCAATGCTGGACTTGCAGTCGCTCTTGTCAAGCTTTCCCGATATAGAAAAATTTGCACTTGACTGTAAATATAAAAAATGTACACATGTGTGCGAGGACGGCTGTAATGTTATTGCGGCACTCGAAAGAGGGGATATTTCCCCCTCAAGACACGAAAGCTATAAGACGTTATTCAATGAGCTTAAGGATGTAAAGCCTTGGGATAACTGATTAAATCAGCATCTTGCGGATTCTTTTTTGAAGCAGGGTGATACTGCATGGGCGAAAAAACAGTATTCAGTCTGCAGGCATAAAGAGGCAGAGCCCGAAAGGCTTTTGCTTACTGAAGGTAAGGAGAAAAACAATAATGGCTAAAAAAGCAAGCGAATACGGCAATCAGAGTATTTCATCACTTAAGGGACCCGATAAGGTCAGAAAAAGACCTGCGGTAATATTCGGCTCAGACGGACTTGAAGGCTGTGAGCATTCCTTCTTTGAGATACTTGCAAATGCCATAGACGAGGCTGAGGCAGGCTATGGCGATAAGATAAACGTAATCGTTACAAAGGATAAAAAAATTACAGTTGAGGACTTTGGCAGAGGCGTACCACTTGACTGGAACGAGAATGAACAAAGATATAACTGGGATCTTGTTTTCTGTGAGCTTTATGCAGGCGGTAAATACGATAACGATGAGGGCGAGGCATATGAGTATTCCTTGGGTCTTAACGGCCTTGGCGCCTGCGCCACCCAGTTCAGCTCTGAGTTTATGAACGTAATAAGCTATACAAAGCAGGGAAAGTATTCCATTTCCTTTGAAAAGGGCTTTCCGACAAGCGAGCTTGTAAAGGAGGAGCCTGTCAGAAGAAGAACGGGTACGGTTATTGAATGGAAGCCTGACCTTGATGTGTTTACCGATATAAATATACCTTTTGAGTATTTTGATGAGGTAATGAAAAAGCAGGCAATCGTAAATTCGGGCATTACACTTACAATAGATTATGAGAACGAAAGCGGCGAACATATAAAAAAGGAATACCTTTATAAAAACGGTATTGTGGACTATGTCAATGAGCTTATAAGTGTCGGCGATGCAACGGCACCGATTGAAGAAAAGACGGAGGATACCGACAGCGATGAAAGCACTGAGGGCGAAACCGAGCAGGTATCTGAAGAAAAAGACGGCGATACTTCAAGAACTCTTGCACTTTCAACTCCCGCATATTTCCAGACCGAGCGTCAGGGCAGGGACAGAGAGGATAAACCTGAGTATAAGCTTAAGGTTGAAGCGGTTTTCTGCTTTTCCAATGCGGTAAATAAAATAGAATATTATCATAACTCCAGCTTTCTTGAGCACGGCGGCTCTCCCGATAAGGCGGCAAAGAGTGCTTTTGTGAAGGCGTTTGATACCTATCTTAAGAATAATAATAAGTATAATAAAAATGAAAGTAAAATCACCTTCGGCGATGTGGAGGATTGCCTGATTCTTGTTGTAAATTCCCACTCAACAAGAGCAAGCTATGAAAACCAAACAAAGAAGGCGATTACCAATACATTTATTGCCGAGGCGATGACTCAGTTCTTCTTGCACTCCCTTGAGGTTTTCTTTGCCGAGAATCCCAAGCAGGCAGAAAAGTGCGCTCATCAGGTGCTTGTAAATAAAAGAAGCCGCGAGAACGCAGAAAACACAAGAGTCAATATTAAAAAGAAGCTTTCTGCAAAGATTGATATTGTAAACAGAGTAGAAAAATTTGCCGACTGCAGAAGTAAGGATGCAGGTAAACGAGAGCTGTTTATAGTAGAGGGCGACTCGGCTAAATCCTCGTGTATGCTTGCCCGCGACCCTGATTTTCAGGCTATCATGCCAGTCAGAGGTAAAACTCTCAATTGTCTTAAATGGGGATATGACAGAATTTTCAAGAGCGATATCATCGTTGACCTTCTCAAGGTTATCGGATGCGGTGTTGAGATGGGAAAGGGCAAGGGAGGAAAGCTTTCGGATTTTGACCCTGATTCTCTCAAATGGAACAAAATAATCATCTGTACCGATGCGGATGAGGACGGATATCAGATAAGAACTCTTATTCTTACAATATTTTACAGACTTATCCCTTCCCTTATCAAGATGGGTAAGGTGTTTATTGCAGAGTCTCCGCTGTATGAAATAACGTCAAAATCAGGCATACGCTTTGCCTATAATGAGGCAGAAAAGGCACAGATACTCAAAGAAATTGAGGGCGAAAGGTATACAATCCAGCGTTCAAAGGGCCTTGGCGAAAACGAGGCGGACATGATGAATAAAACTACCATGAATCCTGCCAGCCGACGCCTCATAAGGGTTACACCCGATGATGAGCAGGCAACATATATAATGTTCAATACCCTTCTTGGTGATGACCTTGCGGCAAGAAAAGATTATATAGCAAAATACGGCGCGGATTATATTGATTTAGCTGATATTTAACGTACCTGTTTCACTGCCATACTTGACGTCGGTAAAATAAGATATCAATCGAGCACAAAACAGACGAATTAAACACGGAAGAAAGTAGACGCATTAGAAAGGTCTTTGCCTACTTTCTCATTAAGAAAGATAGGAGAAAACCCATGCATACAATTGCGGCGCTTGCAACGGCAGGCGGTAAAGGCGGTATTGCCGTAATAAGACTGTCGGGAGACGAAGCGATAGAAATTGCATCGAAGGTTTTCAGACCTTTCAGAACAAAGCTTTGCGATGCCGAAAGTAATATGCAGATTTACGGCGAGATAGTCTCGGGTGACGGAAGCAGGATTGATACGGGTCTTGCCACAGTCTTTCGAGCACCTCACTCTTATACCGGCGAAAACACCGTGGAAATAAGCTGTCACGGAAGCCCTGTCGGAGTAAGCATGATACTTTCCGCACTGTTTGAAAACGGTGCAAAGCACGCCCTTCCCGGCGAATATACAAAAAGAGCTTTTGTTAACGGTAAGCTGGACTTGACGCAGGCAGAGGCTGTTGGAGAGCTTATAGATGCCGAGAGCACGTCGGCACACAGGCTGTTTTCCGCACAGCTTTCGGGAAGCGTCGGCAGACTTGTGCGTGAGCAGGCTGATGAAATTACACACCTGCTTGCCTCGGTTTATGCTTATATCGATTATCCCGATGAGGATATGACGGACATTCCCGAAAACGAGCTGAAGGAACGGCTGCTTGCCATAAAGAAAAAGCTGAGTAAGCTTACCGACAGCTATTCAACCGGTCTTGCAATTACCGAGGGCGTAAGGAGTGCCATTGTGGGACTTCCGAATACAGGTAAAAGCTCACTTCTCAATTGCCTTCTCGGCTTTGACAGGGCAATAGTAACGGATATTGCGGGAACGACAAGAGATGTTGTGACTGAAAGCGTTGTTGTGGGGGGGATAAAGCTGTGCCTTTCTGACACGGCGGGACTCCATGATACGCATGATACGGTGGAAAAGATAGGCGTTGAACGCTCAAAAAGAGCTCTTTCGGACAGCAGCCTTGTTTTCGGCGTATTTGATGTCAGTCAAGAGATAGGCACAGACGAGGAAGAGATTGCAAAGCTTCTGCTTGATGCAAAGAATGAAAAGAATGTTATCATCGTGCTTAATAAGTGCGATATGAATACCTCGGAAAAGCATGAGCAGTATTTCAAAAATCTCGGATTTTCAAAGATAGTTTCAATAAGCGCAAAGCAAGAAAGCGGCATGGATGGGATAGAAGGGGCGGTCAAGTCCTTTTACCCCGATGTTGAAGCGGCGATGCAGGGAGAAATTCTTGCAAACGCAAGACAGCACGCGGCTCTCAGCTGTGCCGTGTCTGATATAGATAAGGCACTGGCGGCACTTGATATGCTGACTCCGGATACGGCATGCCTTGATATGGAGGCGGCGCTCGGAGAGCTTCTTGAGGCTGACGGCAGACAGGTTTCGGAGGAAATAGTAAATAATATATTCTCGCATTTTTGCGTAGGAAAATAAATACTTTTGGGAGAAATATATGATAGTACAACTTGAAGAAGCAAAGCTGCAGCTTTCATCACTTAAAGCTGAGGCGGCGGAATTAAAGGATGCTTTGAATGTAGACGAGCTTTCGGAAAAGGTGACGGAGCTTGAGGCGCTTACCTGCGCCGAGGATTTCTGGGGCAGAGACGATACCCAGAGCGTAATGTCAGAGCTTAATAATGCAAGAGGTATTGTTTCTGCATATACAGACCTTGCGGAAGGAATTGATGCCCTTTGCGAAATGATAGAAATGGCAATTGAAATGGATGATGAGAGCTTTACGGATGAGATTATCACCGAGCTTTCCCGTCTTTCAAAAAGCTATGATAATCAAAGAATAATGGCACTTCTCTCGGG
This sequence comes from Eubacteriales bacterium, assembly GCA_045541355.1. GTDB lineage: Bacteria > Bacillota > Clostridia > Oscillospirales > CAG-382 > UMGS1387. The sequence goes on from JAZQIW010000118.1 coordinate 19,978, forward strand.
TGAATTTGATAAGAATAATGCCATTCTTGCAATTCACCCCGGTGCAGGCGGTACGGAGGCTCAGGACTGGGCGCTCATGCTTTACAGAATGTATTGCCGCTGGGCAGAAAAGAGGGGCTTTAAGGTGAAGCTGCTTGATTACCTTGACGGTGAAGAAGCAGGCATAAAGAGCGCAACAATTCTCATTACCGGTGATTATGCATACGGATATCTCAGAAGCGAGGTCGGTGTTCATCGCCTTGTAAGAGTGTCACCCTTTGACTCCTCGGGAAGAAGACATACATCTTTTGCTTCTGTTGAAGTAATGCCGGAATTCAATGATGAGATTGCAATTGAAATCCGCGATGAGGATATTGAAATTGAGACTCATAGAGCCAGCGGCGCAGGCGGCCAGCACGTCAATAAGACCGACTCTGCCGTAAGAATTACCCATAAGCCTACGGGTATTGTTGTAGGCTGTCAGACCGAAAGAAGCCAGCTCCAGAACAGAGAAACCTGTATGAAAATGCTGAAGTCCAAGCTCATGGAAATCAAACAGCGTGAAAAGCTTGATAAGATTGAAGATATTAAGGGCGAAAAACTCAATATCGAATGGGGCAGCCAGATTCGTTCCTATGTTTTCATGCCCTATACGCTCGTTAAGGATACGCGTACAGGCTGTGAGAACGGTAATATTTCAGCAGTTATGGACGGAGATATTGATGAATTTATCACGGCATTCCTTAAGGCAAAGGGTAACTTTATAAAATAGGCTTTGGGCGTGTAAATCGGGAAAAAACGTTCCAACAATTTACATTTTCTTAACAAACTTCAATAAACCCTGTGGTATAATACATTCGTTGCGTTATGGGCAATTGCCTGTGGCATACATTTATTACGGACAGTCCTCTGTCAGCTCGGCATGAATGTCCTGTTATTAAGGAGGAAAACCCAATGAGCAAGAATCTTGTCCTTGAGGCTTTTACAAACGAGCAGCTTAAAACAGAAGTTACATCCTTCAATGTTGGTGATACAATCAGAGTACACAACAGAATCAAGGAAGGTAACAGAGAAAGAATCCAGCTTTTTGAAGGTACAGTTATCGCAAAGCGTAACGGCGGTATTTCCGAAACCTTCACAGTAAGAAGAGTAGCTTACGGTTGCGGTGTTGAAAAGACATTCCCTCTCCACTCTCCTAACGTTGCAAAGATCGACGTTATCAGACGCGGTAAGGTTAGACGTGCTAAGCTCTTCTATCTTCGCGACAGAGTTGGTAAGGCAGCAAAGGTTAAGGAAAGCATCTAAGACCGGACAGCAGCCAATCGCCGCATAAATGAAATGGCGGCACAAGTCCAAAGAGACTTTTAAGAAGCCGTATGTTTACGGCTTCTTTTGCTTATGTGACAAAGGGGAAGAAAAATGAGCGAAAATAATCGTAAAGAAAAGAACCATATAGTTGAAACCATCTTTGAGTGGGTGGAGACCTTTTGCGTTGCGCTGTTTGCGGTGGTAATGATTTTCACCTTTGCCTGCCGATTTGTAACGGTAGACGGACAGTCAATGATGCAGACCTTCCACCACGGTGACAGACTCATTATCTCAGACCTTTTTTATACCCCGAAAACGGGAGATGTTGTTGTTGTGCAGGATGCCAATGAAAAACACCTTGAGGGGCCTGTTATCAAAAGAGTAATAGCAACAGCGGGAGAAACGGTTGATATTGACCCCGAAACCTGGACAGTTACAGTAACAGATACAGACGGTAATGAAAGAGTTCTTGATGAAAGCTACGTGAATTTCGAGGAAGGCTATCCCATGTATATCCCTACCTCTGAAAGCTATTATACAAACGCTCTTACCCTCGATGAATACCCCCATACCGTTGATGAAGGATGTATCTTCGTCATGGGAGATAACAGAAATCATTCCCTTGATAGCCGCTTCCTCGGTGATATCGATGAAAGAAAAATCCTCGGCAAGGCTTACGTCAGAATTTTCCCTAATCCGACATTTGACTTTAAGTAATAGTTACAAACAGCAGTTTTTTCGCTTTCTTGAAAGAAAGCTCGCAAAGAACTTTCATAACGGGAACATTTTTTTGAACTATTAAAT
>JAZQIW010000119.1:0-19079 GCA_045541355.1 Eubacteriales bacterium
CGTCTTGTTAGCATAAATATATATGTTCGGTGCGAGGGTTTAGATGTTGTTATTGCTGTTAGATACCCTTGCAAGTATTGCAAATGATATTTGAAAATGTACTTTTTTCCAAGCTGTTGAATACTGTTTGTTCAGCACCCACCCCAAACGGTAGGAGATAAGCCACCACGGGTCGAGACGGCTCGACACCCAATTTCGCGGTCATGTTCTGCAAACCAAAACAGCATCGCCCGCGATAGAAAACGTCGCTTGGTCGGCATAAACGCAACCGACCAACCGATACAAACCCAAAATCAGCACCCACCCCAAACGGTAGGAGATAAGCCCCCACGGCGAAAGAGGGAGGTTCAGCGGAGCGTCGGGGAGCAGTATCATAAAGTTACACCCATCCCTGATTTTGACGAATAAAAGAAAGCCTTTTTCAAAATCGCCTGTGTCAAAATCAGCAATTAAAAAAGACAACCCCCCGACCGAGCCACTCCCTCTTTTTGAGTGGAGAATTTTTACTTAATTTCCCAAATCTTTGATTTGGTTGAAATTTAGTACGCCTGATGGTGTGAGTACTTTTGTTTCGGGACAAAAGAACGGAAAACGCGGCTCGCAAGCCGCGGAACTCCTTGCCGGACAAAATGTAATTTAAATAAGCAAAGAAAAAGTAACTCCAAAAGCAGCGGAACTCCTGCCAAATAAAAATGTAATTTAAATAAGTAAAATGTAACTTAAAAAATAAAAAAATCGCTGATGTCGTAGCCGACATCAGCGAATCACTTCACTCGAGAATATAGCATTTGAGTCTAATCCCAAAAAGAAATGTTCCTTTCGCGGTTTCTTTTGGCGAACCTTTTCTTTTTCTAAAGAAAAGGTGGAGAAAAAGTGGAAAACCCAACATAAAACTAACTAAATAGGCACTTCAGACCAACCCTCGCTGAGCTTTTGCGCAAGCTGCTCGGTCGGAATAATGATAGAGCCCTGCGCACTGTAAACGTAGCAAACAGGAACGGCATACCAGCCGCTTTCGTTTTCGGCAACTATGTCAAGACCGTCTTTTGGCGCAAGACGTTTTTCAACATCGGGCTCGGGAGAATATAACCAAATTACCTCTTTGTCGCTGCATTCGGGGTGCTCGAGAAGATACATTGCCTTTCTTGACTGCTCAATGATGATAGGCTCTGCACCGTCGGCTGAATAGATGTAGCATACAGGCTCCTCGTACCAGCCCTCGCCGAGAAGCTTTCCGCTTTCCGAACGCTTGACGGGTACTGTGTTTCCGAGAATGTCGTAGAGAACTATCATTTCGTTGGGGTTTTCTCCGGGGGCATATTGTGTAGCATTGCTGCTTGAAGTGCCATTATGAGGTTTTTTTGAATCCTGTGCAACGGCAATGCCGAGTGCTGCAATAAGACAGCATAAAACCGTAATTTCAATAATAATTGTAAAGAGTATGCTCTTTTTCATGTTGTCCTCCGTAGAAAAGAATGACGGTACGCTTAACGGTGGTTTTCGGTTGTGTGGTTGGGGTTGCCGCAGGTACGGCAGGAATCTGCGTGGTTGTACTGGGTGTGAAAGTAGCCGTTTTGCGTAAGACCGAGACCTACGCATATTGAGCAGGGCTCTGTAACGTAGTTTATGTGATCCTTGGTGGCGTGGTTTTCACCGCAGTAGCCGCATTTCTGGTCAATGTGCTTGTCGGTTGAATGATAGGTGCTTCCGCAAATCTTGCAGTTGTGATCGGCTGTATCATGGGTTGTGCTTCCGCAAAGCTGACAGAACATCTGGTGGTTTTCGGTAGTATGTGCGGGGCTGCCGCACTTTTCGCACTGCTCGGGATGGTCGGCTGTCATATGCTCTGTGCTTCCGCAAACGTCACAGGGATGTACGGTGTGTGCAGTTGTTCCGCAAATGGGACAGGTGGGGATGGCGGGATGCACCGTGTGGTCGGGTGAAGAACAGGTAGGACAAAGGGGATGTCCTGCTGTTGTGTGGCTTGTAGAGCCGCAGTGTGAGCATGGGTGCGTTGTGTGCGAGACTGAGCCGCATTCGGGACATCTTGGATGAGCATCGGTTGTATGAGAAGTGGCACCGCAGTGATCGCACTTGGGATGATTCTGCGTGAGGTGGGTTGTTGAGCCGCAATGAGCACAGGGCTCCTGTGTTTTCTTGTCCTCGGGATGATTCTGAGTAGTGTGAGCAACAGAGCCGCACTTGTCACAGGGGTGAACGGTGTGGTCGGGACTCTTGCAGACCTTACAGAGGGGATGCTCGTCTGTTGAGTGACGCTTGTCATCGCAGTAGTCACAGGCGGGATGCTCCTCAGAGGTGTGCGCGACCTCACCGCAGTATTCACACTTGGGATGGTCTTGTGTAGTATGCTCGGTAGAGTCACAGTGGAAGCATCTGGGATGCTTTTCGGTGGAGTGCTCGTCACTTTCGCAAATGTCACAGTGAACAATTTCGGGTGTGTCTGTTTCGCCCTGACTATCTTCGGCAGGCTTTTCAAGGGTACAGCCCTTGGCGAGATATTCATCAAGGTTTTTGGCGTTGATTATCATTTCAAAGCCGAAGGGGTCATATACTCTTACAACCTCGTAGGTGTACCAGCCGTCGGCTATGTATTCTGTGATTTCAAGAACGGAAATCTGCTTCTGCTCGCCGTCGGCGTTGAATACAGTAACGGTGTTGTTGTTTGGACATAGGTCGCTGCTGTGGCTTGTGGAGCCGCAGTACTCACAGGGAGCAATGACACTGCCCGAATAAGAGGCACTTGTCGGCTGTGCAACAAGCAAGAGCCAGCAAAGCGTGGCTATAAGTCCTATTAAAACAATAGATTCAATTACAATAGTTATAAATACTGATTTTTTCATTATTCAGCCTGCCTTCAAAGGTGTATTGTCGTTTGAAACATTTCGCTTATTCTGCAAAAGGTGCGTCGGGATGCTCGTTTGATGAGTGGTAGACGCTGCCGCAAAGCTCGCAGAATGTCTTGTTTTCCTCTTCGGAAACGCCTGCGTCTATGTCATTTTTGCTTTGTTCGGGAGGGGTATCTGTCCAGCCGTTTCGCATAAGCTCTTCCACAACCTCTTTGGCAACAGGTGTTCTCTTTCCCGATGCATCATAGAGGAATACAGGCTCAAAGGTGTACCAGCCCTCGTCTTCGTATTTGTCTGCCATATCGTATGGAACAAGCTTCGTTTCGCCCATTTCGTTGTAAACGGTTATGAGGTCTTGGTCTGCGACCTCATCTGCGGAATGTCCCATGCTCATTATTGCAACGGCTGTCGCAACGCCTGCCGCAATTATGGCAAGGTTCAGTATTATGAGAATAATGTTCTTTTTCATTTTTACTTACCAATCCCTTCGGTGTGGTATGCCTGTATCAATATGGAAAAAGTATGATTTTAACCTCTGTATACAATACTCCATTGTACATCTATTACATTAAAAAACATTCTATCATAATTTCGGAAAAAAATCAATAGATTTTGGTGACAAATTATACGATTGAAAGCCGTTTTTTTGCACGATATGCCCGAAAAAGACACGTAAGACAGTAAGGAGTAAACAAAAAAATATTGCAAAGTAAATCGGCGTGTGATATAATAGCTTATCCATAGTTGAAACAATTGACATTAATTTTTTGTATTGCAAAAAGAAAAGGAAAATAATATGAAAATTATCATATTTGGCTGCGGAAAAATCGGCACAACCATAATTAACAGCCTTTCGGGTGAAGGTCACGACATTGTTGCGGTTGACAGGGATGTAAAGGCAGTAGAGAATGTCACAAACATTTATGATGTAATGGGGCTTTGCGGAAACGGCGTTGATTCCGACACAATGCTTGAGGCGGGTGTTGATGAGGCAGAGCTTTTTATAGCGGTAACGGGCTCGGATGAGCTTAATATGCTTGCCTGCTTTCTTGCAAGATGCATGGGAGCAAAGCACACAATTGCGAGAATACGTACACCGGAATATAATGACCAGAGCCTTTTGACACTCAAGCATCATCTTGATTTGTCCTCCACCCTTAACCCCGAGCTTCAGATAGCACATGAAATCTTCAACATTTTAAGATTTCCCTCGGCGGCAAAGGTCGAGACCTTCTCGGGAAGAAATCTTGAAATTGTACAGCTTCATATAAAGCCGGATTCGCCCTTTGCGGATGTAAAGCTTATGGAGCTGAGAAAAAAGTATACGGAAAAGTTCCTTGTCTGCTTTGTACAGCGTGATGACGAGGTATTTATTCCCGACGGTAATTTTGAACTCAAGGTGGGGGATGTAATAGGACTTACTGCTCCTCACAGCGAGGTGCAGAAGCTCATGAAGAGCGTTGGAATTCCGAGAAAAATGCCAAAAGATGTTATGATTCTCGGTGCGGGAAGAACCTCCTACTATCTTTCAAAGCTTCTTGCAAACGCAGGGGTAAACGTCAAAATAATAGAGAAGAACAGCCAGACCTGCGCCGAGTTTTCAAATCTTGTTCCGTCTGCCGTTATGATAAACGGCGACGGTATGCAGCCTGAGGTGCTGATTGAGGAGGGCATAGGCTCGACGGGTGCATTTATTGCCCTTACAGGCTCTGACGAAAAGAATATACTCAGCTCATTCTTTGCATCAAACCGCAATGTTCCGACAGTAATATCCAAGGTAAACCGCCCCGAGCTTGCCTCGACTGCCGAGAAGCTTGGTCTTGAATGTATTGTTTCTCCGCAGAAGGCGGTGGCAAATACCGTATCGAGATATGCAAGGGCGCTTCATAACTCCCTTGGAAGTAATGTTGAAACCCTGTATAAGCTTGTTGACGGAAAGGCGGAGGTGCTTGAATTCAAGGTGAAAAGCAGCTTTGAATACTGTAATGTTCCCCTTCGTGATATGCAGATTAAAAAGAATGTAATTATAGCGGGAATTGTGCGTGGCAGACGTCCCATTATTCCGACAGGTGATGATGTTATACTTCCCGAGGACAGAGTTATTGTTATAGCAAGAGGACAGCTGCTTGGTGATTTGTCCGACATTCATGCCTGAAAGGAGCCGCATAGAAAATGAACCGTAAAATAGTGTTCAGCATCACCGGCAGACTGCTTGAGGCAATGTCTCTCATTTTGCTCTTGCCGATGGTGGTATCCATAATATATAAGGAAAGCAGCTTTTTTGCCTTTGCAATAACGGCGGCAATTTCGCTGATTTTGGGCATTACACTCAGAATACTGACAACAGGCTGCAGCAAGGTGATGTACGCAAGAGAGGGCTTTTTGGTGGTTGCTCTTGCATGGCTTTCGGCATCGCTCATAGGCTGCCTGCCATTTATCATAAGCGGAGAAATACCGTCTTTTGCCGACGCTTTTTTTGAAACAGTCAGCGGCTTTACAACAACAGGTGCGTCAATTATCACAGATATTGAAAGCATGAGCCACGGTGTTTTGTTCTGGCGCAGCTTTACCCATTGGATAGGGGGTATGGGCGTACTTGTATTTATTGTGGCGTTTGCAAACAATGTTTCTGACAGAGCGATTCATATACTGCGCGCGGAAATGCCGGGTCCTGTTGTGGGAAAGATTGTACCGAGGGCGAAGGATACCTCAAAGGTATTGTATTTAATGTATATCGTAATGACTGCTGTGCAGATTGTTTTCCTTCTTTTCGGAGGCATGAACCTGTTTGAAAGCATGGTGCATACATTTGCAACGGCAGGAACGGGCGGATTTGGAGTAAGGGCAGACAGTATCAGCGGATATTCGCCGTATATTCAGTGGGTGATAACGGTGTTCATGCTTATTTTCGGTGTGAACTTCAACCTGTATTATCTTTTGACAATAAAAAGAATAAAGCCTGTTTTAAAGAGCGATGAGCTTTGGACTTATTTTGGAATAGCAGGAGTTTCAACGGCTCTTGTTGCCTTTAACATCCGTTCAATATATCCCACCTTCGGCGAAACCATTCGTCATGCGGCATTTCAGGTGTCGTCTATTATTACAACCACAGGCTTTGCCACAACGGACTTTAATCTCTGGCCGGGATTTTCAAAGGCGGTGCTGCTTATTTTGATGTTTTGCGGTGCGTGTGCAGGCTCGACGGCAGGCGGTCTTAAAATATCAAGGGTTATAATCCTGTTTAAAATGGGACTGCGCGAGATAAAAAGAATGATACATCCCCGTTCGGTAGCTTCGGTGAAATTTGAAGGCAGAGATGTGGATGACCATATTAAGAGCAGTATAACGACATACTTTGGTGTTTATATGTTCTGTATACTTGCCATATTCCTTTTGCTTTCGCTTGAGCCTTATGATTTTGAAACAAACTTTACGGCGGTTGTAACCTGCTTTAATAACGTGGGCCCCGGTTTTAATCTTGTAGGCCCGTCAGGCTCCTTTTCCATTTATTCGGATTTCTCAAAGCTTCTTCTTTGCATAGCATTGCTTCTCGGAAGACTTGAAATTTTCCCGCTTCTCATAGCACTTATTCCCTCAACCTGGAGAAGAAACTGAATCATTTTAGACATAAGAAAGCCCCGACCTGTGTCGGGGCTTTGAGTTATTATTCTTCTTCCAGCTCATGGATGGGGGTAGGGTCAAATTCATCGGGTCTGAAAAGCCAGTTGTAGCATCTGCGGATGTGCCTCATGCCGTTCTTGTGCCATTTGCCGTCATCCTCGCTTTCAATGCCGAGAAGGTTGTCGATAAAGAAGCTTGCGGGAACCCAGGTTGTTTCCATGACTCCGAGAATGTTGTCAGAGCCGTGCTCCTTTGCATAGTCAAGAAACAGCTTTGCATTTTCAGCAATGTTGAAGGGGCAGAGCCAGATTTTAAGTCCTGCCTTCGCAAACACCTCAACCGAACGGAAGTGAGACCAGTTGTGATAGTGCCAGTCGGTGATGATAAAGTCCTTGTCAAGTAAATCAAGGGCTGTCCAGGTTTCGTTCTGACTTGCATCCCATGGACCGTAGCCGAAATCAAAGGAATTGAGAAGTCTGTCACCCCACATCATGGGAACGGCACCCTTTTCCTTGATGTGCCGTGCAAGCTTGTTGCACCACTCGGCAAGAAGCTCACCGTTGGTTTTTCCTGTTGCCTTGCATCTGTCGCACATGCCTATGTAGAATACCTCGTCAATACCTATGTGCATATATTTTGCTTCAAAAGCATCGATAATCTCGTCCATAAGGTCGCAGACAAGGGGATAAAGATCGGGGTGAGAGGGGCAGAGGCTGTAACAGTATTCGGGCTTTTCTTCAATGGGGGTCTCGGAAAACTCAGGATGAGCCTTCAAAAGACCGTCGGGTCTTGTTTCACCCTGCACAGTCTGGTGACCGAGAAGATTCATGTCGGGAATAAGCTCAATGCCTCTCTTGCGGCAGACCGCAAGAATCTTTTTTATATCTTCTTTTGTAAGAGGCTCCTCTCCTATACACTCGGGATGACTCTCAAACATATAGTTGTATCTAATGATAAGCAGAATGGTGTCAATGCCGTCTGCATACAGCTGTGTGTCAATGAGATGGCAGAAACGGTCAACATCCTCATGGGTGGGAGAAAAGATGTTAAGACCTCTTTTTTTCCAAGGATAATTGTCAAGACTCATATTTTTCAATCCTTTCATAAAGCTTTGTAGGCAAATAAAAATTTGGTCAGTGTTATTATATCACTAACCAAATAATTTTGCAATGTGTTTTTTTTGTTTATTGAGCCCGGCAGTACTATACCCTGCCGTTATTTCTCAGAAACGCCGCCATATTGCGTAAAAGCTCGGGAAGGTAGTCTACCCCGAGAGAAATTGACTGCCAATATGTCGGTGTGTTGATAATGCCGTTTTGTCTTAGGATTTCAAGGTCATCGTCAAGGCTGTAAACCTCCCCGCTGTATAAGCCTTGTTCATTCGGGATACCGCAGAATGCACATATGTCAAGGCTTTCGCTTGTTGTTCCCGCGGGACGCAGCTCAAGATGGGTGTGTGCACCTGTTGAATTTCCCGTTGAGCCCATTATGCCAAGAGGTGTTCCTACCGTCACCCTCTGCCCGTCTTGTACAAGAAACCTGTCAAGATGCATATAGAAAACCCTTCTGCCGTCGGGCATGGTTACCGTGACATAGTTTCCTGCACCCCTTGGCTGCACAGCCGTTCTTGCCACGCCGTCGCTTACGCTGTAAACGGTAATGTCGTCTATTCCCACAAGGTCTATGCCCTTGTGAAATTCGGTTGCGCCGAAAAGATTTCTGTAACCTCTCCGGCTTGTAAGTCTGAAACGTCCTTTAAAACAACTTTTCATGCTTTTTCCTCCCTGTCATTATATTATTCGCTTTTTGTGTTTTCAGCCACACCCCTTGCTATATCTCCCGCCGTCTTGGCATCAACCATGCCCTCGGCGATGAGATAAGAAACTATCGCCGTTATTACTGCCGTAATACCCTGTGTTGTATCGCCCATGGCAATAAGGGTGATGCCTGTAAGTATACCCGACAGGGCAACGAGGAATTTTCTTGAGGTGAATTTTTTAAGTATTACTTTCATAATGTCTCCTTTTTTATGTTTTTGTCTATATGCCGAGCCTTGCAAGCAGATATGCGGCAAGTGCCGAGAGAACCGAAAAAACAATTTTGTCAACAGCTCCCTCCCACCTCTTTGCCGGCTTTTCGAGAAGATGCTTGACGTCACTTTTCATTTCTCTGACGTCTCCTTCCATGCTTTGCTGCTTTTCGGCAATTATCGCAACCGAGGTCACAAGCTTTTCCGTATCGTCCGCACGCTTCTCAAGCTCATCAATCCTGTGCGTGTTGGATTTGCACCTGTCCTCCAGATGTATCAGCTTTTCGTGTTCGTTTTCTGTCAAACCCTCATATTCCCCTCCTTTCTCCCCCAAAAAACAAAGGGACAGTATACCTATCCCTCTGTTGTTATACGGGAATATTGTATACCATCCCTTGGATGTGTTTCGTAATGGCATAAGCTCCGCAGCCCTTCTGCCTTCTTTACAGCTATATTATAGCACAAATGTTCGATTTTGTCAAGGGGCGAATGATAATATTCTGAGCAAAAAACAAAAAAGCCGATGCGTGTGCATCGGCGTTGTTTTGACTTTAGTTTTGTGTGTCAAGAAGCTTGTTCAGTTCATCGCGGAAGGTTGTGATGTCCTTGAACTGTCTGTATACAGAGGCAAATCTTACGTAAGCTACCTCGTCAAGGCTTTTCAGCTTGTCCATAACAAGCTCACCCACTTCTGTTGAAGGAATTTCACTTCTCATAGAGGCAAGAAGCTGCTGCTCAATTTCGGAAACAGCCGTTTCAATCTGCTCCATGGTAACAGGGCGTTTTTCGCAGGCACGTACAATGCCCTTTTTCACCTTGCTTCTGTCAAACAGCTCTCTTGTCTTATCCTTTTTGACTACCATAAAGGACATTATTTCAATGGTTTCAAAGGTAGTAAATCTTTTTTGGCAGGAAAGACACTCTCTTCTGCGTCTGATGCTTGCGCCCTCATTTGAAGGACGTGAGTCGAGTACCTTGCTGTCGGGATAACCGCAGATGGGACATTTCATAATCAATCTCTCCTTTATCGGTAGTGTACTTATAACAGTATACCACAACATTTTGTGTTTTTCAAGGGAATTGAAAAGTTTTTTTACTTCCTTAAGTTTTTTCTGTATTCCGATGGGCAAACACCAAGCTTTTGCCTGAAAACACCCGAGAAATAGTATTCATCGGAAAAACCGAGAAGGTGCGCTGTTTCCTTTATTGAAAGGCTTGTGCCTGACAGCAGCTTTTTCGCCGCCTCAAGCTTTTTTTCCATGTAATATGCGTGGGGAGTAAGACCGTATTGCTTTTTGAAAAGCCGCAGGGTCTGGGACTGCGAGTGTCCCGAAAACTCTGCCGTTTTTTTCATATTGAAGCTTTCATACAGATGGCTGTCAATGTATTGCCTTGCAAGGTGGGCGGTGGTGTTTGCCTCTGCCGTTTTGCCGCGACAGAGATACATTTTGTAAAAAATGGCATTAATCTCCCGAAGAATTTCGCCCGTTTTGTCACAGCCCTCAAAAGAGGCATATTGGATGATGCTTTCAAAATGCCGCTTTGTGTCAAGTCCTTTGAAAACAACACAGCCCGAGATGGAATATAGCTCGCAAAGCCCCTCTATGTATTGCCCCGAAACATTTATAAACAGCTTTTTCCAAGGGTTTTTCGGATTTGAAAAATAGTGCTGATCCTGTCCCTGCATCAGAATGTAGCTGTCGCCGGCACAGGGCTTGAAAATGCCTGACGGAAGGTGTATTTCACCCTCGCCGCTTTCAACATATTCTATGCAGGTGATTTTTGATTTTTTCCGTGTTATGCCGTAATTCTTGTCGGGATATGTAATGCCGCATATTTCAAGCTCGCAAAGTGCCCTTGAGGGTGCTGTCTGATAAATTGTATAGATATCTTCCTTCATGCTTGTATTCCTCATGCTTTTGGCGTTATTTTCCATTGTTACAGGTTGATTATAGCAGTATAATGTAAATAAGTCAAGTGAAAGGAGCTTTCGGATGTACGGAAAATTCAGACCCTCGGCATATCCGTTGATGACGGTTGACCCGTTTTTTTCGGTGTGGTCGATGAATGACAGAATGCCTCTTGATTATACAAGGCATTGGACAGGCCGCCCCTCACCCATTCTTATGACGGTGTTCTACGGTGAGGAAAAGTATATAATATGCGGCTTTGACGAAAATCTTGTTTCAAATCCCGCAAGCAGACAAAGACTGCTTCAGACAAATGTCAGCGTTTCGCCTCTCAGTACAAGCTATACCTTTGAAAACAAAAAGCTGAAGGTTGACGTGACATTTACAAGTGCGCTTCTTCTTGACAGACCTGACATTATGTCAAGACCTGTCAGCTACATTGAATATTCCATTGAGGATAAGCTGTGCTCGGGCAAGGAGTGCGGAATTGTTTTCGGTATGTCGGGCGAAATATGCGTAAATGACAGAGAGCAAAAGGTAAGGTTTGAGAAAACCACCGTTTCCATGCGTGTCGGAAACACAAAACAGGAATGCTTTTCTGCCTGCGGTGAAGGAATACTCATAAACTGGGGATATCTTCATATATACGGCACAGACGCCTTTGCCACAGCCTCAAGGGAGCTTGCAAAATACGGAAAGAACGAAGCAAAGCTGGATATTGAAAAGGAATACCATGCATATGCCGACAAGCCTTATATAGCTGTTGAACGTATCGGAAATAAAGGACATATTACCGTCGGCTACGACGAAATAAAGCCCATAGAGTATTTTTCACAGCCGCTTGATGAGCCGTATAAACGGCAGTTTGACACATTTGAAGAGATGCTTGAGTGTGCCGACAGACAATACGGTGAAATAAAAAAGCTTTGCGAGGAGTTTGAAGAGGACTTTTATAATAAGACAATTAAATTAGGCGAGGATTATAAAAATCTTCTCACCCTTGCCTACCGTCAGGCAATAGCGGCACATAAGCTTGTGTATGATAAGAACGGACAAGCACTGTTTTTGTCCTTTGAGTGTTATTCGGCGGGATGTATTGCAACGCTTGATGTTACCTATCCCTCAATGCCGCTGTTTCTGCTGTATAACCCCGAGCTTGTTCTCGGTATGCTTCGGCCTATTATGGAATACGCAGAGAGCGATAAATGGAAGTTTGATTTTGCACCCCATGACGTAGGCTGGTATCCGATAGTAAAGGAGCAGGTTTATGGGCAGAATCTTTATAGGAATCAGATGCCGATTGAGGAGATTGGCAACATGATGCTTTGTATTGCGGCGGTTGAGCATTACGGCGGCAGGGGAAAAGAGTTTTTTGATCGCCATAGAGAAACCCTTGAAAAATGGGCGGAATATCTTGCCTCTTTTGGTTTTGACCCGGCAGAGCAGCTTTGCACTGACGATTTCGGCGGACACCTGAACCATAACTGTAACCTGAGTATCAAAGCCATTCTCGGACTTGCGGCATATTCGAGACTGTCAGGCGATGAGAGCTATATGACGTTGGCAAAGGATTTTGCAGGGTGCTGGCAAAAGGACTCGTCAAACGGTATCGGCACACGCCTTGCCTTTGATATGCCCGATAGCTGGAGTATGAAATATAATATGGTGTGGGATAATCTTCTCGGCTTTAACCTTTTTGACGAGGAGGTCAAAAAGAGGGAAGCAGAGCTTTATAAAAGCAAGATGAACAAGTACGGCGTACCGCTTGACAACAGGGCGGATTACGCAAAGTGCGACTGGATGATGTGGACAACCATGCTTTATGACGACAGGGAATATTTTGAAATGGTATGTGAAAGCATGGCAAGGCTTGTCAGCGAAACCTTTGACAGAGTGCCTTTTGCCGACTGGTACTGCACAAAGACGGCAGAATGCTATTCCTTCCGAAACAGAACGGTTGTCGGGGGACTTTTTATAAACCTTCTGAAATAAAGAATGCGGAACGCCAAAGGCGTTCCGCTTGCCGTTTGTATGTAATTATAATTCCCTGCCAAAGGGCTTAATTGCAATAAGGCAGATAATAAGACCGATAAGTGAAACGGCAAACCATGTAATCATTGTTCCCTGCCATCCGAAAAGCTCTGTTATGTAGGCTATTCCGTAGGTGGAAAGGGCACTGCCGATGTATACCGAGGAGTTTATGGCACCCGATACAAAGCTTGTCTTTCCGAAACGCTCAAACCTTGCCACGGCAATTGATGTGTACATAAAGTTTACCGCGTGTGTTGCGGCGCTTGCCGTCATAAGCATAACCGTCGAGAGGGCAGGATTTGCCGCACCCGAAAGACAGAGTGTAAAACAGCATGCCGTGCATATTACAAAGAAAAGACTTGTACACTTTGCCTCGTTTTTAAGAATACGCCTGTAAAGATTTGCCGTAAACATGGAAATAATCATGCTGGCAACAGGAAGGGCAACGCCTGTGAAAATCGCACCCTTGGAATCAAAACCGAAGGTGTCCGCCATGTATGTGGGCATCCAGGTTGTAATTCCGTCACGCAGAAGACCCTGAAATATGTTGGCAATCATTATGAGCAAGAGAAGCATGATTGCCGCCTTTGAAAATTTGGTTTTGCCGACAGGGGAATTTGTTGCCGATGCGTGTGCCTGCGGCACCTCCACGTCAATTGCACGCTTTTCTATACCGAACACGGTAAATATCCATATGAAGGCAACACAAAGGGCAATAATTGCGGCAGAGAAGAATACCCATTTCCAGTTGAGAAGGGAAATTATAATGGGACTTGCGGAATAAACGGCAATTGTGCCGAGGCTTGAGCCGAAGGCGATATAAACAATGTTCTTTGCGTATTCTTCGCCCGTAAGGTATTTGGTGAGAATTTTTACAAGGGGAGGCCACATGAGGGCCTGAGCAAATCCGTTTATGCACCAAATAAGCGTCATAATTCTTGTTGAGGGTGCAAAGGGGAGAAGAATGTTCATGGCAGAGCTTGTAACAAGTCCCGTGAAGATAATCTTCTCGGGGCTTAGTTTGTCGCCGAGAACTCCGCTGACAAGCTGACCTGCACCGTATACGATAAAAAGTCCCGTAAGAGGCACGGAGGCGGCGGTTTTGGTATAGCCCTCGCTTTTCATTATCTCAACAAGCACCGCCGAATAGTTTATTCGTGTGACATAGCTGACAAAATATATTACTGCACAAAGAAAAACCAGAAGCGTAATGCTTTTTTTGTCTGTAAGCTTTTTAACGGTAGTATGCATATTGGCACTTCCTTTTTCCATACTTGAGGCAAGTATAACAGTAAACAAAGTATTTGTAAATGAAAAAAATGACGAATTATTATGGATATTCCTACATAAACAGTCCGTCGTTCGTAACCCCGAATACCCTTTCAAGAACTCCGCATGCTTTGCACTCTTTAGGCGTGCCTGAGAAAACACAGCTTCCCTTGTCGAGAAGAATCAGCCTGTCGGCAAGCTTTAAGGCATACGCAAGATTGTGAAAAATGCATATTGCCGTTTTGCCCTCAAGGCATTTGTCTTTCGTTACAGAGAACATCTGCCCCTCATTTACAATGTCACAGCTTGAATTAGGCTCGTCAAGGAGCATAATATCTGTGTCCTGACAAAGGTTCATGGCAAAATAGCATAGCTGTCTTTCGCCTCCCGAAAGGCTGTTTACACGTCTTTTTTCAAGGTGTGAAATGTCAAGAAGCTCCATGGCAGAGAGTACCCTTTCGCCGCCTTTTCCCTTGAGATCGCCGTAGGGTGTTCTGCCAAAGCCGATAAGCTCTCTTGCCGTAAAGGGAACAGCCGACAGCTTTTGAGGAAGATAGGATATCCTTTTTGCCCTTTCACAAGGGGAGTATTCTGCTATATTCCTTCCGTCAAGCAGAATCTGCCCGTCATAGCTTGTAAGGGACATAATGCTGCGTGCAAGGGTGGATTTTCCTGCACCGTTTCTCCCGAGAACGGCATAGAACAACCCCTTTTCAAAGGTTAGATTTATGTTGTCAAGTATCTTCTCCTTGCCGTAAGAGACACATAGGTTTTTAACCTCAAGCATCCGACTCACCTCCCGAGCATAGCAAAAGTACAATAAAGAACGGCGAGCCTATAAGTGACAGAATTATGCCGACGGGGATTTCCGAGGGTGCAAACAAGGCTCTGCCGATAAGGTCTGAAGCGGTGACAAGTATGGCTCCCGTAAGCGCGCTTGCGGGAAGAACGGCTCTCATGTCTGCGCGGCACAATAGCTTTTTTGCTATATGTCCTGCCATAAGTCCTACAAAACCCACAAGCCCCGCAAAGCTGACGGCAGACGCCGCACTTACCGAGGAAACGAGCATACACATGGTTCTTACAGAAGCAGTTTTTATTCCGAGGGAAGCGGCAACATCATCGCCAAGCGAGAGTATGTCAATTTCAGAGCTTTTTATAAGGCTTGTGATAAAGGATAAAACCGTCATTATAAAGGGAAAGACAAGCTGCTCAGGTTTAATTCCCGACAAAGAGCCTATTGAAAAAGCATTGTAGGAAACAAGCACGTCGGAGTCGAGAAGCGACATAAAGGATATTCCCGAGGATAACAGTGCGCTGAGGGCGAGTCCTGCAAGTACAACCGTCGAACGGGAAAAGCCGAGCTTTTTGGACAAGGTCACAATAAACAGCGTTGCAAGAAAGGCACCTGCAAAAGAGAATACGGGAATGAAGCGCGAGAGCATGGGAAAAAGTGTCAGAGAAAGGATTACCGCAAAGCCTGCACCCGAGCTTACGCCGACAAGACCCGGCGATGCCATCTTATTGTTTGTTATACTTTGAAGAATTGTACCCGAAATTGCAAGGGATGCCCCGGAAATGACGGCGCCGAGTGTGCGCGGCAGTCTTATAGAGTATATGATAACACCAAAAGGTGTTAATTTTCTCGTATCCGAAAGACCCGAGAGAAACTCTTTTGAGGACAGCCTTGCCGAGCCGTAGCGCATAGACAAAAGGCATAGTACCAAAAGCACTATGCCGAGAATTATCAGTTTGATTTTGGTTTTGTCCTTATTCCGTTCCATATAAGAGCTCCAAAAGTGTTTTATAGGCTGTGTCCCAACGGTTGTTGGGCTTATATTGAAATAAATCTTTTTCAAGGAAGGCGTAGTTTTTGTTTTTTACGGCATCAAGGCATTTCCACTCGTCATTTTCAAGAAGGGTGTTTATATAAGCCTTTGCCGCCTCACTGTCGCCCATGGGCGAAAAGAAAATGTATTCGGGGTTTTGCAGAAGGATGTCCTCGACCGAGAGGGTTTCACAAAGAACGGGGCAAGCCTCTGCGATGTTGTATGTACCAAGCTCCTTCAGCATTTGGCATACAAAATTGTCCTTTGCCGTTTTTGCCTTTGTCGCCTTGGAGGTGGAGGCACATCTCACAAAGAGAATACGCTTTTTTTCTTTTGTGATGCTTGATGATGAGAGTATACCGTCAATTCTTTCTCTTACAAGGGCGACGTTTTCCCGGTACTTTTCGGGACTGTCAAAAACACCGCAAAGCCTTTTCATTGTTCTGTCATAATCATCAAAGCTTTCAATGCGAAAGAGTGCTGTCGGAATGCCTGCCTCGGAAAGCAACTCGCAAGCCTCTTTGTGTGCGGGAATGTCGAGCGAGCCGACGACAAAATCAGGCGACAGGGATACGAGAAGCTCGGTGTTTATCTGCTTTCCGGCACCGCCGTCAACAAGCGCACAATCTTCCTTTGCAAAGCCTCTTTCAACCGACTCGCCAACCGTTATGTCAACGCTGCCTCCCGCAAGAAGCACCGCTTGTGCATGGGAAGAAAAGAGAACGGCAACCCTTTTTGGCTTTTCAAAAAGCCTGACTTCTTTGCCGCTGTCGTCAACAAATTCGAAAAACACCGAAGGCACAACAGCCTCCTCTGTGTCTTCGGCGGAGCTTCTGCTGCTGCAGCCGGTGAGAATAATAGAGAGCAAAGCGACAAGGGCAAGTGAGATTTTTATATACTTCATTTTGAAATTATTTCTTCTTTTCTTGATATCAGATTACCCGAAACAAGAATGCTTTCGGTTTCCTCAAAGCCGAGCCTTGCTATTGTGTCGGCAAAGCGTTCGCCGTCAACGCCGTATTCTTTAAAGAACAGGATTGCACTTTCAACAAGCCTCAAAACCTCGTCTTCGGTTTTGAAAACTGTATTAAGACTTTTTCCGCAAGCGGTTTTTTTGCCCCATCTTCCGCCTATATATATCTTGTAGCCTGTTTCGTATGTACTTACTGCACCAAAGGGACATTTTCCCTCGCATCTTGCACAGCCGTTGCAGCCGTCAAGCATGATTCTTTCCTTTTCAAGATATGCTGCATTTATGGGACACGCCTTTTCCACGGCACAGGTCTTGCAGCCGCGGCACTTGTCCTTTTCGATTGCGGGCTTTCTGCAACCGATAATGCCAAGGTCATTGAGGTCGGGCTTTACGCAGTTGTTGGGACAGCCGCCTACGGCAATCTTGAACTTATGGGGAAGCTTTACATTGTGATAGCCCTTGTAAAAGGTATAGTGTATCTTTTCGGAAAGTGAAAAGGTGTCAATAAGTCCGAATCTGCAGGTTGTTCCCTTGCAGGAAACAATGGGGCGCACCTTGGGACCCGTACCGCCCACTTCAAGGTCCTCTTTGCCGAGAAACTCGATAAGAGGCTGTATGTTTTCAAAGGGAATGTGCTGTATTTCGATAGTTTGGCGTGTTGTCATGGCAACATATCCGTTTCCGAATTTTTCAGCTGCTGCGGCTATATGCATCATTTTTTTTGCATCTATTCTGCCGTTGACGGTGAGAACTCTGGCGTTGAAATGACATCCCGTTGTTTTGTCAATAAGAAATCCAAGGCCTTTTACGCGGGAGATTTCCTCAGAGGTTGGTTTATATGTATTACTCATGCTTTTTTCCTTTCTTTTTATCATGGGTTGTATCAATTAATATAACACATATGTCGGTTTTTGTCAATTTTCAGCATTGAAAAGCTGCTTGTAATAATTCTTGGGCGAAACACCAAACTCGTCCTTGAATGCCTTGCTGAAGGCATATACCGAGGAGTAGCCGAGAAGGTTTGATATTTCTCCTATCCTTAATCGGTTTTCGGCAATCATCAGCTTTGCACTTTCAAAGCGTTTTGCTTTGTAGTAGTCAGAAAGGGTAAGACCTGTTGATTTTTTGAACAGATATGAAAGATAGCTGTAATTGTAACCGCAAATTGATGAAAGCTCTGAAAGACTGCTAAGGGAAAAAAGATGGGTGTCGATGTAGTTCTTTATTGTAAGGCACAGCTTGTCGGGAGCCATGTTGCTTATCATTTCAAAGGCATCTCCTCCGCACTTCACCTTGAATGAGCCGAGCAGCTCAATGAGTATGAGCGAAAAGGAGCTTGACAGATAATCCTGCAGAAAATCCTTTCTGTTGTTTATTCTGTTTATGCATCCGTCAAGAAGCTGCCATATGCGATAGTTCCTGAACACACGTTTTTTTGAGGGGGCAAAGTAAACCATTACCTGCTCAAGGTATTGCAGATACTCGTTGCTGCATGGATAAAAGGCAAAATGGTCAAAGCACAGAGGACTTTCTTTTGAGGAAACAATAGAGTGAGCCTCGCAGGGA
The DNA here is from genome assembly GCA_045541355.1 of Eubacteriales bacterium. Taxonomy (GTDB): domain Bacteria; phylum Bacillota; class Clostridia; order Oscillospirales; family CAG-382; genus UMGS1387. The sequence goes on from JAZQIW010000119.1 coordinate 18,096, forward strand.
AAGGAAAGAAAAATATCTCCTTTTTTTACCTCGACCTCTCCCTCGTTTGCCGCGATTTTTCCCTCACCCTCCGTTACGCAGGTAAGCTCAAACCAGTTTAAATGAGTGTGCTTTGCTATAACGTGTCCCGCATCGCACTTTAGTCTTCCTATTTGTATGAGGTTCAGTTTTCCGTATACGCTTTGTCCTTCGGTACCATGAAGATCTACAATGTGGGTTGTCGCCATTATTATCACCCTCCCTTTGTGACAATAGTAACATATAAAAAAGCGAATTTCAATAAAAAAATTAAATATTTTTTTCTACAAACTGCTGTTTTACGAATAATCACAAAAAAACATTAAAAACTTTACAAAAAAATGATATTTACAATGCGGGTGTTTGCCGATATAATGTAGTTGTATTAAAAGGCGTAAAGCCAAAAAACGGAGGTAAACACTAATGAAAGTTGTAGCAATTGTAGGCTGCGGAAGAATCGCAAGAAATGCACACCTTCCCGCACTCACAGAACTTGAAGACGTAAGAATCAAGTATGCCTGTGACCTTATCGAAGAAAAGGCGCAGAAGTTAAAGGAAGATTTCCCCAAAATCGAAAACGTAATCACAGATTACAACATTGCTCTCAATGACCCCGAGGTAGAAGCTGTCTGGGTTCTCACTCCCAACTTTGCTCACTACACGGTAACAATGGATGCACTCAGAGCAGGCAAGCACGTTCTCTGCGAAAAGCCCATTACCGTAAACTACGCTCTTTCCTGCGAAATGAAGGAAGAGGCAGACAAGAGAGGTCTTTTGCTCAACATCGGTGTATGTAACAGACACCACGCATCTGTTGAAAAGCTTGCTGAAATGTACAAGAACGGCGACTTCGGTGATATCTATCACATCGTTTGCTCCTTCAGAGCTTGCAGAAGCATCCCCGGCCTTGGCGGCGACTTCACAACAAAGGCAGCATCCGGCGGCGGAGCTCTTATTGACTGGGGT
>JAZQIW010000120.1:0-50713 GCA_045541355.1 Eubacteriales bacterium
AGAAAAAAACGTAATTGTTGTAGATGAGCAAGGTAATGAGTATGAAGCGACCTATCCCAAAAGGGCAAAAGGTCTTGTTAAGAGTGGCAGGGCACGCTTCGTTGATGAAAACAAAATATGCCTTGCGTGTCCGCCAAAAGATTATTTGGAGGATAATAATATGTCAGAAAATATTAAAAGTGAAAGCCTTTATAATGTTGATTACATACTTTCACAGATTGCAAAGATTCAGGAACAGACCGAGTATTTGAATAAAGCCTTGGAACAATTATCGCAAATGAGTGACGGAGATAGTGGTAGTGCGGGTGCTCCAGGAAATATTCTTGGAGAAGCAAAAGCACAGGCTATCGGTGATGTCGTAAGATGCCGTGAAACAACAAATCAACATATGTTATCTTTGTATGAAAAAATGTATGATGATTTAAGACCTGTTGAATGTAAAAAGTTTGATATTATTGAACGTATTTCAGCCTTTAATGTTGGACAAAAAGGTGATAAGAAAATTTACTTCAAACAGTAAAAAATTGTATTCAAAAAGTGTGTAACGGTTTATTGCACAAACAACAGCTCCCCTGTGTAAGGGGAGCTGTTTTGCGTAAGCAAAACTGAGGGGTTGTTTTTAAATTAACGACCAATTTTGTCACAATCCCTCCGTCATTTTCAAGAAAATGACACCTCCCTTTACACAAGGGAGGCATTAGAAAAACTCTGTTTATATAGTAAAATCCCCGAGGAAAATCCTCGGGGATTAGTGTTAGTATTTAATTAGTACTGAACCTTAGGTCTAGCAACATAGGAAGTATGGAGATACTCGTGAGCCTTGTGGCTGCCGGGTTCGCCGAAGTATTCCTTGTAGATTGTCTTGATGTCTTCGTTTTCGTGGGAAAGTCTTACGGGAAGATTCTTGTCGTCTTCGTAGAGAGCAGCTGCTCTGAGTGCTTTGAGGTCTACAAAGTTACGAACAGAAGCGGGCTGTGTAGGCTGACCGCCGCCGTTTACACAACCGCCGGGACAACCCATGATTTCGATAAAGGTGTAGTCCTTTTCACCGCTCTTTACCATTTCAAGAAGCTTCTTTGCATTGGATGTGCCGGATGCAACAGCAACCTTAACATCAACACCTGCAACATTGTATGTAGCTTCCTTGATACCTTCAGTACCGCGAACTGCCTCAAATTCAACCTTTTCGGGGTTGGAGCCTGTGAGCCAGTAAACTGCCGTTCTGAGAGCAGCCTCCATAACGCCGCCTGTCGCACCGAAGATTGTACCTGCGCCTGAGCCGAGACCCATGGGTGAATCAAATTCTTCGTCGGGAAGAGAGGTAAAGTTGATACCTGCTCTCTTTATCATTCTTGCAAGCTCTCTTGTTGTGATAGCAACATCTGTGTCGGGAACACCGGCAGCAGCCTGATCATCTCTGCCGATTTCGAACTTCTTAGCAGTACAAGGCATTACGCTTACTACAAAGATGTCCTTGGGATCAAGACCCATCTTTTCAGCGTAGTATGTCTTGATAACTGCGCCCATCATCTGCTGAGGAGACTTGCAGGAGGAGAGATTTTCAATCATGTCGGGGAAGTAGTGCTCGCAGAACTTAACCCATCCGGGTGAGCAGGATGTAATCATAGGAAGCTTGCCGCCGTTCTTAACTCTGCCGAGAAGCTCGTTTGCTTCTTCCATGATTGTAAGGTCAGCAGTAAAGTTGGTGTCAAATACCTTAGCAAAGCCGAGTCTTCTGAGTGCTGCTACCATCTTGCCTGTAACAACAGTACCGATAGGCATATCAAAGCACTCACCGAGAGTAACTCTGATGGAAGGTGCAGCGTGAACAACAACGTGCTTTGTGGGATCAGCAAGAGCTTCCCAAACCTTGTCTGTGTCATCCTTTTCCATGAGCGCACCTGTGGGACAAACTGTGATACACTGACCGCAGCCGATACAAGCAACATTGTTGAGGTTGAGCTCGAATGCCTGACCGATGTGGGTCTTGAAGCCTCTTTCGTTAGCACCGATAACAGCAACTTCCTGGTTCTTGTCGCATGCAGCAACGCATCTGCGGCAGAGTACACACTTGTTGTTGTCACGGATAAGGTGAGGCATTGATCTGTCGATTTCGTATACGGGAGTTTCACCGTCATACTTGTGTTCATCTTCTACACCGTAGTCACGGCAAAGCTTCTGGAACTCACAGTCACCGCTCTTTACGCAGGACAGACACTTTTTGTCATGCTGAGAAAGGAGAAGTTCGAGAGTTGCCTTTCTGGACTTCTGAACAGCAGGGGAGTGTGTGAGAATTTCAGTACCTTCTCTGTCAATGGGGTAAACACAAGCAGCAACAAGGCTTCTTGCACCCTTAACTTCAACAACGCAAAGACGGCAAGCACCGATTTCGTTGATTTCTTTTAAGTAACAGAGAGTGGGGATTTCTATTCCGACGCTCTTACAAGCTTCGAGGATTGTAGCACCCTTCTTGACGCTGTAAGAATGACCGTCGATTATAACGTTTATCATTTCCATTTTACGCGACCTCCTTATTCCTTGATAATTGCCTTGAAGGCACAGTTATCAATACAAGCACCGCACTTGATACACTTGTCCTGATTGATGATATGAGGCTGCTTAACAGCACCTTCAATAGCACCGACGGGACAGTTGCGTGCACACTTTGTACAACCCTTACACTTATCTTCAATAATCTTGAAGGAGAGAAGCTCCTTACATACGCCTGCTCTACACTTCTTGTCAACGATGTGTTCAATATACTCATCCTTGAAGTACATAAGTGTTGAAAGAACAGGGTTGGGGGCTGTCTGACCGAGACCGCACAGAGCGCTGGACTTGATATAGTTGCAGAGTTCTTCAAGCTTGTCGATATCCTCAAGCTTGCCCTGACCCTTTGTGATTCTGTCAAGGATTTCGTAAAGTCTCTTTGTACCGACTCTACAAGGAGTACACTTACCGCAGGATTCATCAACCGTAAATTCGAGGAAGAACTTAGCAATGTCAACCATACAGTTGTCTTCGTCCATAACGATAAGACCGCCTGAACCCATCATTGAACCGATAGCGAGAAGGTTGTCATAGTCGATAGGAGTATCAATGAGGTGAGCAGGGATACATCCGCCGGAAGGACCGCCTGTCTGAGCAGCCTTGAACTTCTTGTCGTTAGGAATACCTCCGCCGATTTCTTCGATAATTTCGCGAAGTGTTGTACCCATGGGAACTTCAACAAGACCTGTGTTGTGGATCTTGCCGCCGAGAGCAAATACCTTAGTACCCTTGGACTTTTCTGTACCCATAGAGCTGAACCATTCAGCACCGTTTACGATAATCTGAGGAATGTTCGCATATGTTTCAACGTTGTTGAGAACAGTAGGTCTGCCGTAAAGACCCTTAACAGCAGGGAACGGAGGACGAGGTCTGGGTTCGCCGCGCTTACCTTCGATGGATGTCATTAACGCTGTTTCTTCACCGCAAACGAATGCGCCTGCACCGAGTCTGAGGTCAAGGTTGAACTTGAAGCCTGTACCGAAGATGTCTTCGCCTAAAAGACCGTATTCCTTAGCCTGGTCGATAGCAACCTGAAGTCTCTGAACTGCGATAGGATATTCAGCACGAACATATACATAACCCTGGTCGGCACCGATTGCATAACCTGCAATTGCCATAGCTTCAATAAGAGCATGGGGGTCGCCTTCGAGGATGGATCTGTCCATGAATGCACCGGGGTCACCTTCGTCAGCGTTACAGCAAACATACTTCTGACCGCCGTCCTGAACGAGAGTTCTGGCAAGCTTCCACTTCTGACCTGTGGGGAAGCCGGCACCGCCGCGGCCTCTGAGACCGGATGCGAGGACGGTGTCTATAACTTCTTCGGGAGTCATTTCAGTAAGAACCTTACCGAGACCCTGATATCCGCCTGTACCTATGTATTCTTCAATGTTTTCGGGGTCGATAACACCGCAGTTACGAAGAGCAACTCTCTTCTGCTTCTTGTAGAAGCTTGTATCAGAGAGTGCTACGGGCTGATCGTCTGTCTTTGTACCATCTGTTTCATCGTAAACAAGACGCTGAACGGGACGACCCTTGAGAAGATGTTCGGAAACGATTTCGGGAATGTCGTCTGCTGTAACTCTGGAGTAGAATGTACCTTCGGGGTAAACGATAACTACGGGACCGAGTGCACAGAGACCGAAACAACCTGTCTGAACAAGCTTGATTTCATTTTCAAGACCGTGTGCGGCAAGTTCGCTGACAAACTTGTCATGTACTGCGGTACTTCCGGAAGAAGTACAACCTGTACCGCCGCAAATCAATACATGTGAACGTATCATAATTTAGTTTTCCTCCGTTATTATTTCATTGTGTATTCGGCAACAGGTTTGCCGCCCTTGATGTGCTGTTCAATAACCTTTGAAACCTTGTCCTCAGACATGTGAACATAGGTTACCTTTTCTTCGCCTGCCTTGTAAACTTCAACAACGGGTTCATACTGGCAAATGCCGATACAGCCTGTCTGAAGAACAGTAACAGTGTCGGAAAGACCTTCCTTTGCAACTGCTTCAACGAAAGCATTAAGAACGGGTCTTGCGCCTGCAGCGATACCGCAGGTAGCCATACCAACAACGATTCTTGTTTCGTTTGAGCCCTCACGAAGGGAAACCTTGTCCTTCATCTTGTCTCTGATTGCAGCGAGTTCTGCTAATGATTTCATGTTTGTGTCCTCTCTTTCTTAAGTAATATTATATTTTTCTTTTAAAAACTCAGTAATCCAGACGAGAACGTCAGGAGTTGAAAGCGGAATGTCTCCGCCGAGAATTTCACGAAGCTCTCTTGTGTCAAGTCTGACATCAAGAACCTCGGATTTGTGAGTAAATACAAGGTCAATATCTCCCATACCCTGAATAAGCGTTACAATCGTGTTGATTATATCACCAAGAGGGGTAAAGTCGATGTGATTTTTGAAAAAATGCGCCGTGGTTACAGTTCCGTGCTCGAGTGGGAAGTCTTTTTCGCTTTTTGACTCTATTGAAAAGCTGCCGCCTGTCTGTTCTGCCGCCATTTTAAAAAGCGGTATTCCCATGCCCACCTTTCGGGTGGTTCGTGAGGTGCAGAAGGGGTCGGTAACGTTTTGTAGCATCTCGCTGCTCATTCCGCATCCGTTGTCAGAAACGGAAATGGTGATTTCGCCGCCATGTTCGTTTATTTCAATATTAATCAAAGTCGAGCGCGCCGTGACTGAGTTTTGGGCGATGTCGAGAATGTTAAGGGATAATTCTTTCAATTCTGCTTGCCCTCCTCAGAGCCTCTCAGTATCTTGAAAAGCTCGTGTCTTACTCTGTCCGAGCTGTAAGGCTCGTCGTCAATCTCAAAATAGTTTTCAGCCTCGTTGATGCTCCATAGATTGTGGGCATCAGAGCTTATAACGTGTGCCTTGTTCTTTATACTTTCATATTGCTGCGTGTAATGCTCCAATTGTTCTTTGCTGTTGAATTCTATACAGCAGAAGTCGGGCTTTTCGGGAATTGTTCCGAGTATTGAAACGATGCCGTTTGCCATTCTGTCGATGTGTGCGGGGTAGACAAGAGCATCATAGCTGTTTGCCAAGCTGTACGCATCTTCCAGCGAAAGGGTGGTGGCAATAGGCAGAAAGAAGTCGTTAACTCCCGTCACATTGTCGTTTTCGTCCATGTACATCTGCTGCCCGTAGATTTCGACCTTGTTAGGAAATTTCACGCTGTATTTTTCCACCTCGTTTGAGAACGCCTCAGCCTTTTCAATGTGTTCAAAAAGACAGATTATATGAATATCCTCAGAGGTAGTAAGCTCCATTCCCGCAATGCCTATTAGACCGTTCTTTTTGGCAACAGAGAGAAAGCTTCTGCAGTTGCCGCAGGTGTTGTGGTCCGTAAGAGCAATAATTCCAAGCCCCTTAAGAGATGCCATGCCGCAGATGTTGTTGGGCGTCATGTCGTCATCCGCACAGGGTGAAAGACAGGAATGAATGTGTAAATCGTAGTAATACCTGCTCATCGAAGTGCCTCATAAAGACGTGTGCAAACCGTATAGGTGCTCTCGGTAGATGAGAGTATGTTGATTTCCTTTTCTCTTGCGAGATTAAGAAAATCCTCGTCAGGTTTAACAGACTCAGCCAAGATGACACAGGATAAATCGAGAAGCGATGCCACCGCAAGAACATTGGTGTTTGACATAATGGTAACGAGAACATTACCGCAGTCGGCATGACCCATAACCCAGCTGAGAAGGTCGCCCGCATAAACACCCGAGATGTTCTTATCGGGGCAGGGCAGACAGTGCTCATTGAGATTTAAGAGCTTTGCAATTTCGGCTGCTGTCATTTAATCATCCTCCGATTTACGTTTGTTTGCATTGCCTCGCCCAAGCATCAGACAGTCTGAGAGAGTTGCTTTGCCGGTTGCCACATCGTGGGCAAAGGCACTGCAAGTAGGAGAGCCGCAGGCTCCGCAGTCAAATTCGGGAAGACAGGAGTAAATTTCCTGAGCATTCTTCATAACTGTCATGGCTGCAAGCATATCCTCGCCTGTTTTTTTAACAACATTCTTTGTGAATTGGTCTGTGTTGAAACGAATAGGTACGTTTTCAATAACCTCTTTTGCATATCTCGACTGCATAACAGGAAGATATCTTTTCAGGTTTTGAATTTTTACCTTTGCAATGTATGGGTTCTCGACCGTAAGAACACCGCCTACGCAACCGCTTGAGCAGGCGTTAAGCTCAATAAAGTCAAGAAACGGAAAATTGCCGGTCTCAAGCTCATCAAGAACCTTAATGATGTTTTCAATGCCGTCAACGGCAAGGTATCTGTCGTTAAGAAGAGCCGACGCCTCTCCGCTGCTTACTGCCCAGCTCATGCCGATCATGCCGACACGTGAAAAGGGTACGGGCGGAGTTTCTTTTTTCATAATACCGATAAGCTCAAAATAGACATCGCTCATTGAAACAACATAGTCAATCGAATTTTTTTCGCCTGCAAAACCGTTCTTAACATAGCTTGTTTTTGCGGTACAGGGAGATATGAATACTGTAACTATGTCGGATTCCTTAAGCTCGGTATGCCTCTGAAGAGCTTGATCCTTTGCCATTCTTCCTGCTATGTCCATAGGGGAAAGAATGGGGATTAAATTGTCGCAAAGATAGGGAAAGCGAAGCTGTATCAGCCTTGTCACAACGGGACAGGCGCTGCTTATAACAGGATGCTGAACATCTTTGCGTGCAAGGTACAGTCTTGTGTATTCCGTAACAAGCTCTGCTGCACGTCCTACCTCAAAAACGTGATTAAAGCCCATATCAAGCAGACCTTGAAGCAAATAGTCAACGTCGTCGAGATTTGCAAACTGTCCGTACAGAGACGGAGCAGGAAGAGCGATTACATATTTTTTGCCGAAGGGAATGTCGGAAAGACTGTCGTTAATAGCCTTTTTAGCCTTGTGAGGACAGGTGCGTATGCACTGACCGCAGTCAATACATCTGTCCGAGTCAATGGTCGCATGACCGTCTCGGATGCGTATTGCCTCAGTGGGGCAGCGTTTCAAGCAGGTAATGCAGCCCTTGCATCTTGAAACGTCAAGGGAAACAGAATGCTTGTAATTGTTCAAAGTATTCACCTCAGGGCTTAACAGTAATAGTTAATTTGGTGCCTTCACCAAGTTTGCTTTGAATGTCGAGTTCATCCGAGTATCTTTTGATATTGGGTAGTCCCATGCCTGCACCGAAACCGAGCGAACGAATGTTGTCCGGCGCTGTCGAATACCCCTCGCTCATTGCAAGTTCTATATCGGCAATACCGGGACCCTTGTCGGTGAGTACAATAACAATTTTATCGGGATGAACAAAAACCTCTGCAATGCCTCCGCCGGCATGAATAACCATGTTTATCTCAGCCTCGTACATTGCAATTGAAACCCTGCGAATAACATCTGCGTCAAAGCCGATGCTGCGAAGGATTTTTTTAACCTCAACAGACGCTTCGCCTGCTGAAGAAAAATCGTTGCCGTGAACCGTAAAGGTGTAGTAAAGAGGGGAGGAATTGTTCATTTCTTACACCTCGCCTCGAAGTCCGAGTCCTTCTGCATAAAGAAGACCGCAGGCTTCAAACATTCTTTTGGGAGAAGCGAGAACAACAATGCCGCTTTCTCTTGCAAGAGATAGCATTTCCTCCGTCGGCTTTTTGTTTCTTACGAAAACGATGCACCGCATGTCCATCATTTCGGCAGTTCTTATTACCTGAGGATTAACAAGTCCCGTTATAAGAACGGCCTGATCCTTTACATAAGCGAGAACATCGCTCATCATGTCACTGCCGCAGGCAGAATGAACTTCACCTGATGACTTTTCCTCACAGCAGAGAATTTCTGCGCCGAGTAAGGTTGAAATATCCGAAATTTTCATAAAATAAATCCCGCCTTAAAAAAGGTTTGTGATTTTAAAAAACTTATGCAGAATACTTTTCGATGATACCGTCAACGTCATCGGGAAGAAGTCTTCCGTAAACATCGGCGTTAACGAGAAGTACGGGTGCAAGTCCGCAGGCACCTACGCAGCGGCAGGAAGTAAGTGAGAACTTGCCGTCGGGTGTGCAGCCGCCATCTTCAATGCCGAGCTTTGTCTTGAGTCTGTCAAACAGGTCTCCTGCACCCTTAACGTAGCAAGCGGTACCGAGACAAACAGAGAAGTTGTATTCACCCTTGGGATTGAGGGAGAACTGAGCATAGAACGTAACAACCTCGTAAACCTTTTCGAGTGAAATGTCAAGTGCGTCAGCTATTCTTGTCTGAACTTCTATGGGAAGGTAACCGTATACCTCCTGAGCCTTCTGAAGAATGGGAATAAGCGCACCGGGCTGATCCTTGTTTTCTGCAATAATTTCCTGTAATTTTGCAGCCTTTTCTGCTGTATCCTTGAAGGGTACAGATGAAATTGTTGTTGCCATAAGTCTAACCTCCTGAATATTTATGGTTTCATGTTGTTAATTATATCACAATCAATATAAAAAATAAAGTAGTATTCTTAAAAAAAATAAGTTTTTTTAGTGCTTTTTAACGATTTTTTTCGCGAAACCGACCGTTTGTGAATTTTTTGTGTACGATAAAAGTTGAATACACCTGAAATTCCAACATATACCTAAAAAAGTTAGGTTTAACTAACCAAATATAAAGTTGAATAAAAAATTAACTTGGCGGTAAAAGAAATGTCAAAATGGGGTGGTATGATGATAGCATCTTCACATGAGTTCGAAACCTTCCTCATGTAAAACAAAACTAAAGGAGCAATCTGAAATGAAGAGTACAAAAAGAATAAGATATGTGACGCATGCTGCCATAATTGCAGCGCTGTATACCGTACTTACTTACGTGTCATTTGCGCTTTCGCTGTCAAGCGGTGCGGTGCAGTGCAGACTGTCGGAGGCATTGTGTATCCTACCGGCTTTTACGCCTGCGGCAGTACCCGGTCTTTTTATCGGATGCTTTATATCAAATCTGCTTACGGGAAGTATATTTCTCGATGTTGTTTTCGGAAGTCTTGCCACGCTTATAGGTGCCATAGGTACTCGGATTCTTGCAGGGAAGGGTGCAAATAAGTATTTTATTACACTTCCGCCCATTATATCCAATGCTGTGGTGATTCCGCTTGTTCTTAAGTTTGCCTACGGATTAGAAGCACATATAATATATTTTGTTGCAACGGTTTTGGCGGGAGAAATCATTTCCTGCGGAATTTTAGGGACTGTTTGCTATTATTCACTGTTAAAGCATAAGTCGAGCCTGTTCGGAAAAATGTAAAGATGTGACCTCGGTGTAATACCCGGGGTCTTTGTTTTTCTTTCGTGTTGACAATATGGCTTGGATGTGGTATCATAAAAATGTATACTTATGTAAAAATCAATTGTTTTTTGAGGCAATTTAATGGAAATTTTTGAAAGTAATAATTATTATAAAAAAGACCAAAATGTAAAAACGGTTCTGGCTCTCGGAAATTTTGACGGCGTGCATACAGGTCATTGTAAGATGCTCAATGAAGCAAAAAAATATGCAGTTGAAAATGGGCTTTGTTTTGGCGTTTATACCTTTATAGACAGTCCCAAATTCCGACATCCAAACCACTCTCTTCTGACTGATTTGCAAGGCAGACTTTCTCTGATTGCACACAATGCTAATCCCGATTTTGTTTACCTTGAAAAATTCGATGATGTAAAGGATTTTGAACCCGCGGAATTTATTGAATACATTATTTCAAAGTTTGATGCAGCTGTTTGCTTTTGCGGCGATAATTTTTCCTTTGGAAGGAATGCCTCGGGCGATTCAAAAAGCCTTGTGCAGCTTATGAAATCAAAGGACAGGAATGCTGTGGCTGTGCCAACGCTTATGAATGACTCGGAGCCTGTTTCTTCTACGAGAATACGAGCTTTGATAGAGACAGGACACGTAGAAAAGGCGCGGGAACTTTTGGGAACTGCCTTTGGTTTTACAACTAAGGTTATTCACGGTGCACACCTTGGTCACACCCTCGGATTTCCCACGGTTAATCAAATTATCCCGAAAGCTCTTGCGGTGCCAAAATACGGTGTTTATGCAACACTTGTTATTGTTGACGGCAAGCAATATTTCGGTGTCACAAACTTTGGAGTGAAGCCTACCGTTTCTTGTGACAACACCCCCGTCGCCGAGACCTATATTATAGGTTTTGACGGTAATGCTTACGATAAATTTGTCGGTATCTATTTTTACAAAATGCTCCGTGAAGAAAAGAAGTTTTCGTCTCTTGACGAGTTAAAGAGGAGCATTTCTGATAATGTTGAGCAAACACTTGAGTTCTTTAATGAGGAAATATATAAAAATGAATAAGAAAACTGTTTTTAGAATTGTATGTATGTGTCTTTTTTCAATGCTTTTTGCCCTGCTTTGTCATGGTGAAGCCGTTCTTTCTCCAAAGGCGCACTTGACCTTTGACGGCTTGTCGCTTGCTCAGTATGCAGATGTGCAGGATGCCCCGCTTATTGAAGGTTATAGCGCTTACGCCATAAATCTCAATACAGGTACGGTTGTTTTTGAAAAAAATTCAGATAAATCTGTTTTTCCGGCATCTACCGTAAAGCTGATGACTGCGCTTGTTGCTTATGAAAACATTCCCGACCTTGATGTTGCGATAACTGTTTCTCAGGCGGCAGTAAAGGCATCACAAGGCTCAAATATGTCGCTTAAAGCAGGAGAAACTCTTACTGCAAGACAGCTTCTTTACGGTGTTCTTGTTAAGGGAGCAAATGATGCTGCGCTTGTTCTTGCCGAATATGTATCTGAAAATCAGTCTGATTTTTGTGCCCTTATGAATGAAAAGGCACGTCAGCTTGGTGCGGAAAACACACATTTTGAAAATGTTACGGGATTTCATGAGGAAAACATGACAACTACGGCAAGGGATATTGCTCTTATTGCTCAGCATTTGTATTATGTTCCCGAGCTTTTTGAAATGTCAAACACTACAAGATACGTTGTCGAGCCGACAGAAAAGAACCCGTCAAAGCGTACGCTCATCAATAGAAATATGCTCCTTTCCAAGGTTATTTCGCCCGACTACTATTATTCGGCTGCAAAGGGAATGAGCCAGGGAAGTACGCCGCAGGGCGGAGAATGTATTGTTTCAACCGTAAGCGGTAATGACAATCTTACATATTTGTGTGTTGTTATGAACTCCAAGGAGCTTGAGGGCGTAAACTATGCCTGTAAGGATATTATAAATATCTTCAAATTCTGTCTTAACAGCTTTTCTTATCAGGCGGTAGCATCTGTCAATGACGTAATGTGTGAAATGCCGGTTAAGAATGCAGTTGATGTTGACCATATAACTCTGTTTCCGAGTGCTGATATTAATATGCTTCTTCCGAACGACATGGTGTATAATCAGGACATTACTCTTGAGAAAAGAATATATGATGAGAAGGCATCGGCACCCGTGCACAAGGGTGATGTTTTCGGTGAGGTTGTTGTAAAGTATAAGGGCGAGGCTGACATCGGCAGGGCGGAGCTTGTTTCAAATGTTTCTATTGACAGAAGTAATGTACTTTACTTTTTCAGCAGAATAGAAAATATTGTAAAAGGCAAGTGGTTTATAGCCTTTGCAGTAACGGCAAGCATTTTGTTTGTGATGTATTTTGGAGTATCTGTGTATTACAGATACTTCAGGAAGAGCAGATATACCGGTAAACGATACAGAAGATAGACTCGTTAAAAATTATAGAAAAAGAGCTGATGATATGCTTGAGCAGATTAATTGTTCAAAGGATTTAAAGGAACTGAAATATAAAGACCTTGAAGTTCTTTCGGGTGATATAAGACGGGAGATAACCGACGTTATTTCGAAAAACGGCGGACATCTTGCGTCTAATCTCGGCATTGTTGAAACAACTATTGCACTTCACCGCGTTTTTGACCTTCCCGACGATAAAATCATTTTTGATGTAGGTCATCAATGCTATGCACATAAATTGCTTACGGGAAGAAAAGACCGCTTTTACACCATAAGGAAAAAAGACGGAATTTCAGGCTTTACTAACAGATTTGAAAGTGAATATGATACCTTTACTGCAGGTCATAGCGGCACAAGCATTTCGGCAGGTCTCGGTCTTGCAAAGGCAAATAAGCTTTGCGGTCGGGAAAACTATGTGATTTCTGTTGTCGGCGACGGCTCTTTCACAAACGGAATGATTTATGAGGCTATAAATAATTGCTGTGATAAAAATCTGAAGTTCATAATTGTCCTAAACGATAATGAAATGTCCATATCATCGAATGTAGGAAATCTTTCAAGATATTTTTCCCGTCTTCGCAGCAGCAGAAGCTATTTTAGATTTAAACATAAACTAAAGAGAACTCTTTCAAAAGTTCCAAAAATCGGCAACGCCCTTATTAATTTTTCAAGTGGTGTAAAAAGGCTCTTTAAAAGAATTGTTCTTTCTGACGCGGGCTTTTTCTCAGCTATGGGTATTCGTTCACTCGGACCTGTTGATGGACATGATATTAAAAAGCTTGAGGATGTTTTTAACGAAGCAAAGAGCTTTAATGAATGCTCTATAATTCTTATAAGGACCAAAAAGGGGAAAGGCTACGATAAAGCACAGGAGCATCCCGAGGATTATCATTCCGTATCAAGCTTCAATCCTGATGACGGTGTTTGTAAAAAAAGTGGTACTAACTTTTCCGAACAGTTCGGACAGTATATGGTTGAAAAGGCAAAAGAAGATAAAAAGCTTGTTGCCTTGACGGCGGCAATGTGCGAGGGTACAGGGCTTCTTGATTTTTCAAAGGCATACCCGGATAGATTTTTTGATGTGGGAATTGCCGAGGAACACGAGGTGACATTTGCAGCAGGGCTTTCTGCAGGCGGTCTCAGACCTGTTTGCGCGGTTTATTCTACCTTTGCCCAAAGGGTGTATGACCAGGTTGTTCATGACCTGTCTGTTCAGAACATTCCGTGTGTGCTTGCGCTTGACAGAGCAGGCTTTGTTCCCGATGACGGCATAACTCATCAGGGTGTTTATGACGTATCGCTGTTTTCCTCTGTTCCGAGGTGTGATATTTATTCGCCCGAAACTTATGAGGAATTGCGTGCTTGCATGGATACAGCCCTTTGCTCTGATAGAATATCTGTTGTCAGATACCCCAAAGGCTCTGAGTGTTGCTACGAAAGAGACGGATTTGAGTACCTGCCGGATATGTCTGCAAGCGTATTTGGTGAAAAGGATTCCGATGTTGTTATAATAACATACGGCAGAATATGTAAAAGTGCATTTGATGCCGCAAGCTATCTTAAGGGCAAATATTCCGTGAAGATTGTAAAGCTTGTTAAGGCATACCCCTTTGACGAGGAATTTATAAAGAGCAGTGTTGCAGGTGCAAAGCTGTGTTACATACTTGAAGAGGGGATAAAAAGCGGCGGTGTTGGTGAAAAGCTATCATGCTGCATCGGTTCGTGCTTTAAGGGAAGGGTTATTATAAAAGCCATAGATAATGTTCATGCTTTTCACGCAACCACCAATGAGCTTATAGAACATTTCGGAATGTCAGGCTCACAGATTTCTAAAGAAATAACCGACATTCTTGCTTAAAACTATAAATGAAACGGAGGCAATATATGAAGAGGATAATCTTGCTACTTACCCTTGTTCTGTCGCTGTCGGTATTTACTGCACAGGCGGCACAGGATGAGCATCCCGGGTACCTTGTAAAGCTTAAAGAAAACACAGCACAGCATATGGATACTGCTGCATATTTTTCTGATGCGTCATTGCTTTCGGATATGTCAGACGGTGAGCTTTGCGAGTTTATATCTGATGAATTGGAAACTGTTGATGACATTGCTTCAAGACACCTTGTATTAAAGGCTCAGGATGAAGAAACGCTTCAGCTTCTCGTTGACATGGGTGTAGTTGAATACTATGAGGAAAACGGCTATGCTGAGCTGCTGGGACTCATAGATGTTGAAGAAAACTCGTATTATAATAACCAGAGATGGGTATATGATGCTATAAATGCCGATTTTGCTTTTGATGCCGGTTTTTTTGGAAATGAAGTAAGAGTCGGTGTTATAGATTCGGGTGCTTATCCGCATAATGACCTTCTCAATAACCTTGTTGAAGGGTGTAATTATCTTGCTGCGGAAAATACCGAGGACAGGCTGAATACAACAGATCTTGTGTATCATGGTACATTTGTGTCGGGAATTATTGCCTCGGAATGCAACAGCCTTGCAACGGTGGGTCTTGCATGTAATGCAAAAATTGTACCCTTGAAGGTTACAAATTCCATGACCAATGTGGATATAGGGCTGATTGTTTCGGCAATATATGATGCGGTAGATAAATATAACTGCGACGTAATAAATCTGAGTGTGGGCGTAAAAACACATTACGAAACAATTCGTGCTGCGGTTTCTCATGCAATACAGAACGGGGCAATAGTTGTTGCTGCTGCCGGAAACTCAAGCTCGTCGGATTATCTGTATCCTGCAGCATATGACCAGGTTGTAAGCGTTGCAAATGCTGAGAGGGTGCTTGATAGCGAAACAAATGAGTATTCATACAGAATATCAAGAAGCAGTACACATAATAACATGGTAGACGTTGCAGCACCCGGAACGGGCGTGTATTCTCTTATGAACAGTGCGTACGGTGTTTCAAGTAAAAGCGGAACATCCTTTTCGTGTCCTCTTGTTACGGCATCTGCTGCACTGCTAAAGGCTGTGTATCCTGACCTAAAACAAGTTGATTTCAATTACTATCTTTCAAAAAGCTGTGATGCCTCATATATTACCGAAAGCCAAAATAGTGACTATTGGGGCAAGGGAATGCTTGATGTTAAAAATCTTTTGCTTACAGCCTTCAAATATCAAAAAGATAGTGTCTATGTTTCAGATGTTTATGACCTTTATGGTGATAAGGCCTTCAGCGTTACAAATATGACGCAGCAGTCGCTTCCCGATATGAAGCTTGCGTTTGACTCGTCTGATTCATCGAAGATGAGAGTGTTCCCTCTGAGCGTTGATGCAGAAATAACAAATACATTCAATTATGGCTCGCTCGGTGTTGATCTTGATTTGTATCCCGAGGTTGTCACTTCGTATGTCTGCGGCGATGTCAACGGAGATGGGGAAGTTACTAATCGCGATGCGTCCCGCCTTATGCAGTACCTCGCAGGCTGGGATGTCGAATACTCTCCTGCTTGTCTTGACCCTAACGGTGATACATACGTCACTAACCGCGATGCCTCCCGCCTTATGCAGTTCGTCGCAGGCTGGGGTGTGGAGCTGAATTGATTAGTAACTAACAGCACGTTTTTTTCGCTTTCTTGAAAGAAAGCTCGCAAAGAACTTTCAATTTGGCAACATTTTTTGAAGGTTTAACCCAAACGTAATATTCTCGATTAAAACGATGCCCGACCGCCATAAATCCAAGCGGTCGGGCATTTTTGCGGGGAGCCCAAATGGGAGGGAGATAAGCCACCACGGCGAAAGAGGGAGGTTCAGCGCAGAGTCGGGGAGCAGTAATATAAAGTAACTTCCATCCCTGATTTTGACGAATAAAAGAAAGCCTTAATAAAACAGTGAAAAAATATAGTTGTTTTTTAATTTATTTTCCAAAAAAATGTTGATTGTACATACTCTGTGTGCTATAATTATTTAGTATAATTATTGTAGGATGTATTGTCCTAACCAAGGAGATGTAATTAAAATGGAATTTGTATTTTCCAATAAAGTAGAGCCGTTAAAGCCCTCAGCAATCAGAGAAATTTTCAAGTCGCTCACAAACCCAAATGTAATTTCCTTTGCTGCGGGAAATCCTTCGCCGCTTTCTTTCCCTACGGAAAAGCTTCAGGAGCTTTCAAATGAAATCTTTGAAACCTGTGCTTCGGCTTCTCTGCAGTATGGTATAACAGAAGGCTATATGCCTCTTCGTGAGCAGGTTGCAGATAGACTTTTTACAAAATTTGCAACGGGTAAGGATTTTGATGAAACAATAATTACAAGCGGCGGTCAGCAGGCGATTGACCTTGTTGCAAAGGTGCTTTGTAATGAAGGTGATATCGTTATATGTGAAAACCCAAGCTTTATCGGAGCTCTTAACGCATTCAGAAGCCACGGCGCAAAGCTTACGGGACTTGATGTGGGAAATGATGGAATTGATCCTGATGAGCTTGAAAACGTTCTTAAAACAGATAAACGTGTAAAGCTTATTTATCTTATTCCGACATTTCAAAATCCCGCAGGCATTACAATGAGCGCTGAAAAGAGAAAGGCGGTTCTTGCACTTGCCAAAAAGTATCGCGTTCCGATTCTTGAGGATAATCCTTATGGTGAGCTTAGATTTTCCGGCGAGGATATTCCCACAATCAAGAGCATGGATGATGAAGGTATCGTTGCATATACAGGTTCTTTTTCAAAGGTTCTCTCGGCAGGTATGAGAGTAGGCTTCCTGTGTGCACATAAGGACCTTATTCAGAAGGTTGCCGTTGTAAAGCAAACCAACGATGTACATACAAATCAGTTTTTCCAGATGCTTTGCTCAAAGTTTATAGAGAAATATGGTCTTGATGATCATATTAAGGGAATTTGCGATCTTTACCGAGACAACTGTCATACCATGATTGAGCAGATGGAAAAGAATTTCCCCGACTGTGTTCACTTTACACGTCCTGACGGAGGTCTTTTCTTGTGGTGTACCTGCCCCGAGGGAACAGATATGACATCCCTGATAGGTGAGTTTGTCAAGAATGATATTGCAGTCGTACCCGGCGCTACATTCTTGCCTGATCTCAGTAAGAAATCATTCTCCTTCCGTATGAACTATTCTATGCCTACAAAGGAACAGATTATAAAAGGTGTTGGAGTTCTCGGTGAGGTTTTAAATAAGACATTCTAAAATTGTGAGGATATTAAAATGAATAATCAGAATAACACAAACGAAGCAAATCAGGCTCCCGAGGCAAAGAAGAGAATATTCTCGGGCGTTCAGCCAAGCGGTATTCTTACACTCGGAAACTATCTCGGTGCAATCAAGAACTGGGTAACGCTTCAGGATGATTATGAGTGCTTGTACTGCGTTGTAGACCTTCATGCAATTACGGTAAGACAGGTGCCCGCTGATTTAAGACGTC
Source organism: Eubacteriales bacterium (assembly GCA_045541355.1). GTDB lineage: Bacteria > Bacillota > Clostridia > Oscillospirales > CAG-382 > UMGS1387. The sequence continues at coordinate 17,685 of JAZQIW010000120.1, forward strand.
ATACACAGGAAGCACTTGCGTTGTATATTGCCTGTGGTATTGACCCTGAAAAGAGCTGTGTGTTTGTACAGAGCCATGTGCCTGCGCATGCCGAGCTTTCCTGGGTGCTCAATTGTAACACCATGTTTGGAGAGCTTTCGAGAATGACGCAGTTTAAGGATAAAAGCCAAAAACATGCGGATAATGTAAATGCAGGCTTGTTTACATATCCTGTTCTCATGGCATCGGATATTCTTCTTTATCAAACTGACCTTGTTCCGGTTGGCATAGACCAGAAGCAGCACGTTGAGCTTACACGCGATGTTGCACAGCGTTTTAACGGTGTGTATGGTGATACCTTTAAGATTCCCGAGCCTTATTTTGTAAAAACGGGAATGAAGATTAATTCTCTTACAGATCCCACAAAGAAGATGTCAAAGTCAGATCCTAACCCCAAGAGCTATGTTGCAATTATAGAGACACGTGATGAGACAATAAAGAAAATCAAGAGTGCCGTGACTGACTCCGATACATGTGTAAGATATGCAGAGGGCAAGGATGGCATTAATAATCTCATGTCTATCTATTCATCCTTCACAGGTAAAGATTTTGATGCTATTGAAAAGGAATTTGAAGGAAAGGGTTACGGAGATTTCAAGGCTGCGGTGGGCGAAGTCTGCGCAGACGGACTAAGTCATGTTCGCGAGGAATATGCAAGACTTGTCAAGGACAAAGCGTACCTTGAGGATGTTATGAAGAAGGGCAGCGAAACTGCTGCATATCTTGCAAGAAAGACTCTCAGTAAGGTATACAGAAAAGTAGGCTTTTACTCTGTAAAATAAAAGCCTTGTAAATGAAGGAGTAAAAAAATGAATACAACATTTCTTAATTCCCCCTTGTATCTTGTTATTGCACTTCTTTGTGCCTTTCTTATATCCGCAACCTTTACGCCGGTTGTGCGTTCGGCGGCATTTAAGCTTAAGATAACGGATGTTCCGAGAGATAACAGACGTATGCATACAAAAGAAATGCCTCTTATGGGCGGCTTTGCAATATATTTTGCATTTCTTGTGGGAGTTCTCGTTTTCTGTGAGATTGATGCAAAGATTATTGGTATGCTTCTTGGTTCGACTCTGATAGTAATTACGGGAATAATAGATGACAAATATGATATGAGTCCGCTTTTGAAGTTTATTATGCAGCTTGCATCTGCTTTTGTTGCATTTTTGTCTGGTATTGAAATCGAACAGATGAATATATTCGGCAAGATTATTGATTTTGGTCCTTGGTCGGGAGTTGTCACCATAATATGGATCGTGGCGCTTACAAATGCTATAAACCTTATAGACGGACTTGACGGTCTTTCGTGCGGGGTATCGACAATATCCTCATTTACACTTCTTATATCCCTCTTTCACACAGATACACCCTTTTCTGTTATTGTTATGATTGGTATTCTTGCAGGAAGCTGTCTTGGATTTTTGCCATTCAACTTTAACCCTGCAAAGATTTTTATGGGAGATACCGGTGCATTGTTTCTCGGATATTCCATGAGCGTGCTTTCGATTATGGGCTGCTTTAAGCTTAATGCTCTTGTGTCCTTCTGGGTACCGTTTCTCATTTTTGCTCTTCCTCTGCTTGATACTGCATTTGCATTTGCAAGAAGAATACTTACAGGAAGAAGTCCCTTCTCGGCAGACCGTGGACACCTTCATCACAGGCTTATTGACAGAGGCTTTGATCAGCGTCATGCAGTAATGATTCTGTATGCTGTTTCGGGTGTTTCGGGTATATCTGCTATTCTTATGTCAATCGGAAAATATGTTGGAGGAGTTGTAATACTCGCTGTTGCGGTTATTGTTCTGTTGACTAACCTTTCAATTTCTTCGGTAAAAGAGCATGAGGCAGATGTAAAAAAGGAAGATAAAGAGTAATAGGTGAAGTTATGAAAAATCATCGTGAAGTAATGGGAATGATTGCAAATATTCTTGTGGTGGTTGCAATTCTTGCCTTTATCTTTTTCGGACTTGTCAAAATAGACATCATTGAGTTGCCCGATTCAATAGAAAAGCTTTTTGGAATTTCGGATAATACCAATGCCTTGAACAGCAGTGACGAAAGCGGCATTTATAATTCGCTTTCATATGATTCTTCGCATGGTAAGCAAACCGAAACCGTTTCTCTTACCTATGAAAATGCAAGACAGCTTCTTGAAAACGTTGAACCAAACAGGGATTATACTCAGGAAATATCAGTCAAGCATTATGATGGGCAACAGGAAAGACAGGAGAGATTTGTAGTTTCTCGCACAGATTCCCTGTATAAGGTTTCGGCGTTTGACAGCTCTGATTTTCTCACTAAACAGATAATAGAATCAAGTGATGGTGTAAATATCAGCTTCTTCGGTCCTGAAGGTCAGCAGACCGTCATGGACGTCTCAAAAGGAAATTTTTCTATTTCTGATGAATGTGGATTCATTCTTACTCATCATAATTTTCTTAATGGAGATTATCCGCTTAGTGAAGCAACCTTTCTTCTCTCTGATTCGGATGTTGGTGCACAAATCACAATAAGCTTTGTTACAGAGCTTGACGGATATAGTCTGGTTGAAACTTATACTGTGTCGCTTGATTACGGCATTGTTGTATCTGCTGTATCTCATGAGAATGGGAAGCTTGTTTATTCAATGGAAACGCTTGCTCTGTCTTAAATCTGTAATAATAATGCTGATGCGAGAAGTGTCGGGATTAATGAGCTGTTGCAGGAGTTGTCGTCAGACATTAACAGAAGCATGAGTAATGCAAAAATATAGGAGCTTTCTAAAGAATTGTCTGAATTTTTATCATTTTTGCATTTGTCGCAGCCAAAACAGCCGTCGATGCTTTTTTCAGAAGGGGTTTCTTTGAGCTGCAGCGTTTTCATTTCTTTTAGTGCCGATGCATTTGGAAAGGTTTTTATGCTTGCCGGCTGTATTTGTTTTTCTGCCGGTGCGTTTTCTCGAATATACATATATAGTACCTCTTGGGCGGCGGTTTTCTGCCGCTGAATTTTTAAAGCTTTTTATTTGTTTAATGATGCTAAAAGCTTTGCAATTGTGAGAGCATTTCTGATTAATGCCTTTTCCTTTTCATAGGCATCGCTGATGAATGGCTCAATTGCGTTAAAAAGTGCAATTTTATTTTCAATTCTTGAAATTCTTGGATTGTCAGATGTGTTTTGAGAGTTGTCTTTTTCAACCTTGTTTTCGTCATTTGACGGGGTGCTGTTTCCTTTTGAAATACCCGAAACAAGGGATGTTATTAATTCTAAGCTTTCCTTGTCAGAAAGCAGCTTTTCAATGCTGCCTGTTGATACTTCGTGCATACAGTTCCTACCTTACACTTTCAATGGTTTTTATAAAGTATTCAAGCTTATCTTCGGGTATCTCGGACAGTAACCCCTCAAGCTCCTGCCTCGACAGGCGGGTGATTACTGCCCTTGTTTCTTCGCTGTCCGAGAGTAAAGCATTAATTCTGCTTTCGGGTATTTTGTTTTCTCGGCAGATTTTTTCGATTGCCTTTTCAAAGGTTGCTTTTTTGTCCATTTTAGTTTTGCCCCTTTCTTTCGGAGGTTTTATGAAAATACTTGTTGTTTCGGATACTCATAGAGAAACATCGGCTCTTTCTTGGCTTTTGAAAAAATTCAGAGGCAGAGTAGACTTGCTGCTTCACCTCGGTGACTGTGTTTCTGATGCACAAGAGGTTATGAAGGATTTTCCTACCGTTGCCTTTCTCGGTGTTTTGGGTAACTGTGATTACCGTAGCGGTATTGGAAACTTTGCATACGAAGGAAGCTTTTCTGCCGAGAATAAAAGAATTTTTTATACACACGGTCATAAATATAACGTGAATTTCGGGCTGGAATATCTGGCATCCAATGCAAAAATGAATGGTGCCGATATTGTTTTCTACGGACACACCCATGTGTCCCATGCAGAGCTTCTTGGGAATGTTCTGGTTATAAATCCCGGAAGCCTTACAAATCCCAGAGATGGCTCTAAGGGTACATACGCATATGTTGAGATTGACAGAGATAATGTTAAATACAAAATATCAGAGGTGGAAATATGACTTATAGACCAAAACTGTACGGAAAAAAGGAAAAAATTATTTCAATTTCCATGGCAATTGCCGCAATTGTTCTTTTTGCGCTTTCAGGTGTTGTAAGTATGTATAATGGGGTGTATCAGATAACTTCCCTTATATTTGCAGTTGCAGGTGTTCATATGTATTTGAAGTACATAGTTTATGATTATGTATATGAAGCGGCAGATAACGATATCAGAATTTATAAGATATCGGGTAAGAAAAGTATATGCGTGCTTTCTTTAAGTTATGAAATGTCTTTGTCATATGTAATTGATGAAAAGGAGTATAGAGAAAAGCTTGATGAACTTCCCAAAACCTCTTTTACTGTCAGCTGGGCAAAGAATTTGTCACCGGAAAAGTATTATGTTTATTTTTTTGATTTTAACGGTAAAAAGTGTATGCTGAAATTTGAACCCGATAAAGAATTTGCAGACTATGTAAACACAAGAATAAGAACGGCTCTTGAGGACAATCAAGATATTGAATGAGCCTGAAAGGATATATTTATGAATAAGTATAATGAAGTTTTGCTTTTGAAGTTTGGTGAAGTGGTGCTTAAAGGTCTTAACCGTTCTTATTTTGAAAGCTTGCTTATTAAGGATGCCAAAAACCGCATAAAAAAACTTGGAAAGTTTTCATATAGCAGCGTTCAGTCGGTGCTTTATGTAACTCCACAGGACGATGAGGCTCTTTTAAATATGGATAGGGCACTTGAGGAGAGCACAAAGGTTTTTGGTGTTATGAATGTTTGTAAGGCGGCTGTTGTTGAAAAGAATATGGAAAGTATTCTTGCGGCGGTTGCTGATTACACTAAGGACGATTTGGCGTCAGCAAAGACGTTTAAGGTTGAATCAAAGCGTTCGGACAAAAAGTTTCCTCTCAAATCTCCCGAACTTTCAAGGGAGTGCGGCGGGGCAATCCTCTCTAAGTTTCACAACTTGAAGGTTGATGTTCAAAATCCTGATGTCACTGTTAAGGTTGAAATACGTACAGATTATGCCTACATTCATGCAATGCCCCTTCAGGGTGCCGGCGGAATGCCCTATGGCAGTGCAGGAAAAGGTCTGCTGCTTCTTTCGGGCGGTATTGACAGTCCTGTTGCCGGATACCTTATGGCAAAACGAGGCATTATCATTGATGCTCTTCACTTTGAGAGCTATCCTTATACCAGTGAAAGAGCAAGAGAAAAGGTTGTTGAGCTTGCAGAAACCATGCAGGATTATTGCGGTCGAATAAAGATGATTGTGGCCTCTGTAACAGAGATTCAGGAAGAGATTAAGAAAAACTGTAATGAGGACTATTTTACACTTTTACTTAGAAGATTTATGATGCGAATAGCTGAAAGAATAGCAATAAATCGCGACTGTCGCTGTCTTATTACAGGTGAGAGCCTTGGTCAGGTTGCAAGCCAGACAACAAATGCTCTTAATTCTACCAACAATGTTGTCACCGAGCTTTGCGTGCATCGCCCGCTTATTGCAATGGATAAAGAGGATATTGTAAAGCTTTCCAGAAAGATTGGAACCTTTGATATATCAATTCAACCCTTTGAGGATTGCTGTACGGTATTTACACCCCGCCATCCCGTTACAAACCCCAAGCTCGAGAATATACTCGCCGAGGAAAGTAAGCTTGATGTTGCCCGACTTGTTGAGAAAGCGGTTGAGGGAGCATATATTCAGGAGGTTGGTATTCTGTGATTGCAGAAATCTTTTGTATAGGAACCGAGCTTTTAATTGGTGATATTGTTAATACAAATGCCGCATATATTTCTAAAAGAATGTCAGAGCAGGGCTTTGATGTGCTGTATCATTCTGTGTGCGGAGATAACGGAAAAAGACTTGAAGAAACCTTAAGACACGCATTTTCAAGAAGTGATATTGTTGTAACAACAGGCGGACTTGGACCTACATATGATGATATTACGGTTGAGAGATGTGCAAAAGTGATGGGGCTTGAATGTGTACTTGATGAAAGTGTTTTTAAGTCCATTGAGGAGTACTTTGCAAGAAATGCAAGAGTAATGACCGAGAATAATAGAAAGCAGGCATATATTCCCAAGGGAGCTTCTGTTTTTATGAATAATTTCGGGACAGCCCCGGGTATTTGTGCCGAGAAAGACGGCAAGGTGCTTGTAATGCTTCCCGGTCCTCCAAGAGAAATGAAACCAATGCTTGAAGAACAGGTGCTGCCTTATCTTAGAAAATATTCCTCTAAGGCTTTGTTTTCCTCAAATGTCAATATATTTGGCATGGGTGAATCAAGCGTTGAAGAAAAACTCCGTTATCTGATGATAGAATCAAGAAATCCAACATTAGCACCCTATGTCAATGACGGAGAGGTCAGAGTAAGGGTAACAGCAGCGGCAGATAGTGTTGAAAAGGCAAGAGAGCTCTCAATTGAAACTGCAAAAAAGGTAGAACAGCTTCTCGGTGATGTCGTATATGGCATTAACTGTGAATCTATGCAGCATAGGCTTGTTTCTTTGCTTAGAGAAAAGAATAAAACCGTTGCAACGGCAGAATCCTGTACGGGTGGACTGCTCAGTGCGGCAATAACTCAGGTGCCTGGTGCAAGCAGTGTATTCGGTTTTGGTGTTTGCACATATGCAAATGAAGCAAAAATGAAGATTTTGGGTGTGAATCCTGTAACACTTGAAGAAAACGGTGCTGTTTCAGAGCAAGTAGCAATGCAGATGGCAAAGGGCGTTTTTGAGCTTTCGGGAGCAGATATAGCGTTGTCCCTTACGGGAATTGCAGGTCCTGATGGCGGAAGCGATGAAAAGCCTGTCGGACTTGTATATCTCGGCGTTGCAACAAAAAATAAGCTCTATGCCAAAAAGCTGCTTCTTGGGCAGCATAACAGGCGCGACAGAGATTATATACGAACACTTGCTGTAAAAAATGCAATTAAGGCTGCAATTGATGAGGCAGGGGAGTTGAATTGATGAAGGCTTTATATGAGCTTTTGGTTGATATTTTCAGAGAAAATGTAAATAAAGCTGTTTTTTCTGTAAAGTATTCAAAGGATTCTGAGTACGAAAAATGCGTTATGAGAAACCTTGGTAAGAGCTGCCAGTTTGAATTTTTTACCAAAACGCAGGCATTCCATGAAAACATATCTCTAAATGAATGTGCAGATAAGATTTGCGCTGTGTTATCTGAGCAGTTCAGACAGGCTGAGGTTTTCACTGACGAATATGTATACGGAATAAAGATATCTTCAAAAGGCAAACTACTTCATAACAGAAGAAGGAACACGGTAAAGATGACGGAGCAAACCGGACATAACCGTGAAAAAAAGCACATTATCGAGCCTGATAATGCGCCGCAGGTGCTGATGGATATTGGCGTTCTCACAAATGACGGTAAAATTGTAAACAGTAAGTATGATAAATATAAGCAGATATGCCGTTTTTTGGAGTTTATAGATGATGTGGTAAAAAAAGATCCAAGAGAGCACTATAACATTATCGACTTTGGCTGCGGAAAGTCCTATCTTACTTTTGTTTGTTATCATTATATGACAAAAATCGCAGGGAAGAGCGTTAATATTGTTGGTCTTGACCTTAAGAAAAAGGTTATTGATGACTGCAATGAGCTTTGCAGAAAGTACGGGTATGATAATCTTGAATTTCTATGCATGGATATTAAGGACTATCTTCCGAAGGTCAGACCCGATATGGTAATTGCCCTTCATGCCTGTGATGTTGCAACAGACTATGCTCTGTATAACGCATACCGCTGGCAGACTGATTATATTTTTTCAGTACCTTGTTGTCAGCACGAGTTGAATAAAAAGGTAAAATCCGATACCTGTTCAATCCTCTGTGATTACGGGCTTATTAAGGAGAGATTTTCTGCCCTTGCTACCGATGCTTTAAGGGGAAAGATGCTTGAAATGTGCGGTTATAATGTTGATGTTCTTGAATTTATTGACATAGAGCATTCACCTAAGAATATTCTTATAAGGGCGAGCAGAACCACAAGACTTTCAGATAAAAAAAGAGAACTTATTCGTAAGAGTATTAAAAGCTTTGAAGATGAGTTCAATGCATCGCTTACCCTGAGAAATCTTGTTGAAGCAAAAAACGAGAGCTTTGATGAGTATCAGCTTATATGCGGTAAATCGAGTATGCTTTTGAAGGATGCCATGACTGTAAGGGATAAGGTCTTTGCCAAGGAACAGGGCTATTTGACGGGTTCCCGAAGAGATAGACAAGATGATACGGCATGGTTTGCCAACGTCTATCATAACGGTGTTACGGTTGCCACAAGCCGAATGGTTTATAGCGACGTAAATAATGAAAGAATTGTCGGGAAAATCGCTGTGCTCGAAAATTATAGAAAGTGCGGCTTTGGTAGAAAAATGCTGTCTGCCCTTGAGAAAATAGCTTTGGAAGAAGGAGCAAATAAGTTGCTTGTAAATGCCCAGAAGCAGGCTGTGCCTTTTTATAAAAAATTCGGATTTGAAAATTGCGGCATTACATATATAGAGGATAATATTGAAATGATAAAAATGCAAAAGTATATATAGTTTTAAGGCGTCGGCATTAAATCTGCCGACGCCTTTTTTATCAGTTGTTTAATGAAGAGAGATGACTTCCGAATATTGCAGCACAGGATGCTGTCGGAAGTGAATACCTTGCTTTTTCATTATCGTAAGGAATGTGTACCGTCAAGTCTGTGTTTTCGAAGATGTCCTTGGAAATACCTCTTTTTTCACCACCTATAAACAGCACAAAGGGCTTTTTCGGTTTAAAAGAATATAGAGGTATAGAAGTAGGCGAAAGGGCAGAACATACGATTGAAACGCCGCATTGTTTAAGTATGTCAACAGTATCAAGGTCATTTTGCGGTGCAATTGCCATTTCGCAAAGCTCGCTTGCACCTGCTGAGCTTTTTGCGACAAGACCCGAGGCACTCATCCAGTTCCTTTCGGGAATTATAAAACCGCGGCATCCGAAAGCAAAAAGATTTCGTATTGAGTATCCAAAGTTGAAAGGGTCCTCAACTCCGTCAAGAAATACCGCGTATTCGCCTTCAGATAATGAATTTATTAACTCCTTAAAATCGCAGTAGCTGCGCTCGGAAACAATAGCGGCGACACCTCCGTGAGTACCACCCTCACATATAGAATCAATGTATTCTCTGTCACAAAGCGTATACTCTGTTTTTTCCTCCTTCAAAAATGAAATGAAGTGAAGAATTTTTCTGTCGCGCTTGTGATGCTTTGCTTTGTCAATAAATACTTTGATAGCAGCTCTGTGCTTTGCCCTGATAGCACATTCAACTGAAACAATGCCTTCAAGTATAATTTCACTTTTTCTCATGATTTATAAAGAAGGCTCGGCGGGTTCGCTTTCTGATTCCTCAGAAACCTCGGGTACCTTGCCGTTTACAAATGTGCCTTTGTAGGTTTCGCCGGAAGAGAACGTGTATACACCTTCTCCGTCAAGAACGCCGTTCTTGAAAGAGCCGGTATAGCTTTCGCCGCTTGCCCATGTATATGTACCGTTACCTGTTCTTGCATCGTTTACAAAGTCGCCTACATATACGTCACCCGACGCAAATACAAGCTTGCATTCTCCCGTGTAAATGCTTCCGTCGGAAAGCTTAACGCTTGTGACCTCGGTTCCGTGATAGAGATCGTCTTTAAAGGTGCCGTAATAATATGAGCCGTCTGCCATTCTGTACTCGCCGCCGCCGTGCTTTGCACCCTCGTTGAATTCGCCGTAATAGCTGTCACCGTCAAAGAAGGTATAGAGACCGACACCGTGAGGAACACCGTTTTTAACCTCACCCTCGTAAATGTCTCCGGAGGAAAGAGTGATTATTGCATTTCCCGTTCTTTCGTCATTAATGAAGTCGCCCTCATAAATATCACCGTTGGCGTAGGTTATTGTACCTTTGCCGTTTCGTGCAACACCAATGAGCGTGCCTTTATATACGTCACCCGTTGAGTATTCGATGGTATATAGACCGCTTTCCTTGTCAATAGAAAGCTTGCCCTTGCAGCCGTCGCTGTAACTGACGTTTCCGCTTGTGGGAATGCCGTTTTCTACCCAGCCTTTAAACTTTACATTCTCTGTCTTAATGTACTTGTATCCAATTGCATTAAGTACAATGCCTGCTATTGCCATGAGTGCAAGTATTGCGATAATAATAATTAGAATAGGCTTTGCTTTGCTGTTAGTATTTCTATTCATTTCAATACCTCCTGAGTTTTATTGGGGAAGCGTAGGAATTGTCGGAATTGTAGGGGCAGTCGGAATAGTGGGAATCTGAGGAGTAAGGGGAGCTTCGGATACATTATCATCGTTAGAGTCATTGTTGTCCGTATCAGCATCCTCCTGATCTTCTGCTTCCTCCACATCTTCTTCATCAAGTGAAACGTCGCTGTTGTCAACAGGCTTTCCTTTATCGGCTTGCTCAGTCTCTTGCATTTTCGGAATCATTACGTAATTATGGAAAATTTCAGCAAACTGCGTTGTCAGAAATGCAAGTATAATCATGGCAATAATGAAAAGAAAAACAAACCTTGCCTTCATTGTTTTATAGGTGTATTTTTTGAGTATTTCTTCTGTGTCGGTTTCAAGCAGATAATAGCTTTCTTCTATGCTTTCGCCAAGAAGTTTTTTCAAGTCCTCGTTTTCACCGGCACACTTTTTTACAGAGCCTATAATCCTTCTAAGACCGTACTGCTTTTTTACGGCGCCTTTTACAATAAAAGACTGTAGGGGAGATAAGCCAAGCTCATTTAAAGTTTTTGCGCACTCCTGTGAGAAAACCTTTCTGTCGGTAAGGGCATTGATAAATGTACTGAGTGCGCTTCTTGAAAGATTTGTGTATATAATTGCTGCGGCAATACCGATACATATTGCCCATATGAGAAAATATACGGTTTTAATGTTTAATAGCATCTAATGCTCACACTTCCTCGTTAAAAATATCCTTTCCGCAGAGCTGCGTCAAAAGAGCTTCAAGGTCTGAATCGTCGTAATACTCAATTTCAAGCTTTCCGTAACCGGGTTTCTTTTTGTTGGCGGAAATATTGATTTTCCTGCCCATGCTTGAGGAAATCTTTTCTTCGAGCTTTGAAATATAAACCTTTAAATCCCTCTGCTTTCTGAGAACTGAGTCATCGGGAATTTCAAGCTGCTTTTTGGGGTAAAGCATTTCCTTCACAAGCTTTTCGGTTTCGCGTACCGAAAGCCCTTTTCCAACTACAACCTGCAGAGCCTCGTCAATTAAATCAGCCTTTTCAAGACCGAGAAGTGCTCTTGCGTGACCCGCTGAAATGTCGCCGTTGGAAAGCGAGTCAAGGGCTTCCTCAGGAAGTGAAAGAAGTCTTAATGAGTTTGTAAGTGCAGGGCGTGAAATGCCGACAATGGAGGCAGCTTCCTCCTGAGTAAGACCGAATTCTTCAATAAGCCTCTTTAAACCCTGGGCAAGCTCAACGGGATTTAAGTCTTCTCTTTGAAGGTTTTCAACAAGACTTATTGCTGCAACATCGGTGTCGGATAATTCCTTTATAACAACGGGGACTTCTGAAAGACCTGCAAGCTTTGCGGCTCTCCAACGTCTTTCGCCCGAAATTATTGTATACTTGTCGCTAAGCAGTTTTGAAGCAGCACTGTCAGACGATGAACCCTTGGCTTTGCGCACAACAAGCGGCTGAAGAATGCCGTGTCTTTCAATGCTTTCGGCAAGGCTTGTAAGAGCTTCCTCGTTGAATACCTTTCTTGGCTGATCCTTGTCGGGTTCTATATCTGAAAGCCTGACACTGTTTACAGAGGATGTGCTGTCAATTACTATGTCAGACTCGGTAAAAAGCGCACTGAGTCCTTTTCCAAGACCTTTGTTTTTAGCCATGTATGTAAACCTCACTTATCTTTTTAAAATATTGTATATCATATATGTGAACTCTGTATAATGTAAAAGTTAAAAGGCGTTATATAAGAAGGGATTAAAGCTGTTGCCTGCAAGATGCGCTGTTGAGAAAACAACAAGAACGGCAATAAGAGCAAATCTTATCACATCGCATCCCATACTGATTATATACGGACCGTTTTCGGCTCTTGTGTAAAGAGCCTCGAGCTTTTTCATTATAGGCATGCATAAAGCAAGCGCTATTAATATCCAGAAAATGTTGTTCAGAATGTCGTAGTTTACGTCAAGAGAGGTAAAACTGACGCCTTTGCCGAACATTACGGAAATGTAGGCTGCTGCAGATTTTAGACTTGCAAATTTAAAGAAAACAAAGCCTACGTTTACAACCGTCAGCAGATATATGTGTCTGAAAAACGCAGGAATTTTTTCAAAAAAGGGTTTTGTCAGTCTCTCAAGCATTATAAATGCGCCGTTGTAAAGCCCCCAAATTACAAAATTCCAGCTTGCGCCATGCCAAAAGCCTGTCAAAAACCATACGATTAATAGATTTCTGTATACAAGACGCTTGTTTCCTCCGAGAGGAATGTAGACATAATCTCTGAAGAAAGAGCCGAGAGTCATGTGCCATCTGCGCCAGAATTCGCTGACAGACTTTGAAATATACGGGTAATTGAAGTTTTCAGGGAAATTAAAGCCGAACATCTTACCAAGTCCGATTGCCATATCGGAATATCCCGAAAAATCAAAGTAAAGCTGAACCGTGTACATGATAATACCAAGCCACGCACCCAGAACAGTCAAGCCTTCAACTGAGCCTGTCATATATTTGTCAACAAGAACACCCGCCGCATTTGCAATTATTACCTTTTTGCCGAGACCGCAGGCAAATCTGTACACACCGCTTGAAAACCTCGGTACCGATAAAAGCCTGTGTTCAATTTCCTTTTCAACATCTGTATAACGCACAATCGGACCTGCAACGAGCTGAAAATACAGTGATAGATAAAGCAGATACTTTGAAAACCTTGGCTGAGCGTTTACCTTTCCTCTGTATACATCAATTATGTATGTAAGAGTCTGGAAGGTGTAAAAGGAAATGCCGATCGGAAGTGAAAAATTCGGAACGAAAAGCTTAAGCCCCGTTATTGCATTAATGTTGGAAATGAAAAATCCCGAGTACTTGAATATAACAAAAATTCCGATGTCTGCAATTATTGACCGTAAAAGAGCAAGCTTTGCCTTTTTTGTACCCCTGTTATTTTCTATAATGCAGGCGTTTTTGTAATCGAGAAACGCCGTAAGAAGCAACAAAATAACCCATACAGGCTCGCCCCATGCGTAGAAAACAATTGAAAAAATAATGAGAATTGCGTTTTTTGCCTTGAGTCCGGGTAAGGCAAAGTATAATATTAAATTTAGAGGTAAAAATATATATAGAAACAGCAAACTTGCAAAAATCAAAACTAACTCCTCCGAAAGGTTATAGTATTATGGATAAGCATAAGTTTAATGAAAATGATAAAAAGAATTTCAAAAAGTACGCCGAAAGCTTTGCACCAAAATCAAACCTGTTAAGGGACTTTCTGACCGCCTATGCTGTCGGCGGGATAATCTGCATGATAGGACAGGGAATAGGAGACGTCGGAGAATGGCTTGGTGTAAATGAGGAAAACGTAAAAACACTGGTTCCATGCTCATTAATAGTACTGTCATGCCTGCTTACAGGTCTTGGAATATATCAAAAGATAGCAAAGCATGCAGGTGCGGGCACTCTTGTACCCATTACAGGCTTTGCAAATGCCATAAGCTCAATTTCCATTGATTCAAAAGCAGAGGGATATGTTCTTGGAGTTGGGGCGAATATGTTTAAGATTGCGGGTCCTGTTATAGTTTACGGCACACTTACAAGTGTCATCATTGGGATTTGCTATTATTTATTTTTATTGGTTTAAAAGCTCCATAAATGTAAGAAAAGGATTAGAGTTAAATAATAATTTCGTCTAAATCAATTGCAGCATTGGCATCAAACCGTGTCCTTGCTGCAATTTCCTTTTCTTTAGAGCAAACCTTGCATACAACCTTAATTTTGTCGTAGTCAATAAGCACCTTTACAGCCTTGCTGCCACAGCCGCAGGATAGCTTTTTGTCGTCAGAAAGCTTGCCTATTGCAAATAAAACCTCTCTCATAACGCTTGTATCCGCGACCATACTTGATGCATCCTTCGCATTTAGGTCGGACTGCTTTGTCTCTTCAAGTATTGCATCAATTTCGTGACCTGAACGTATTATTTCATCCTCGACATAGTCCATTTCTCCGATAAAGCATATGTCAATTCCGGTAAAGGAGCAAGGAAAACAGTAGACTTCTCTTGAAAAGAACATATCTTCTGAAATCCTGTAAGGATGAGAGTGCGGGCACATAAGACACGGAACAACAAGATTAATTGACTTGTCAGGGGTTTTTGATATTTCAAGTGTGGATTTTTTGCACTGTATGCAGGGCATTATTATTTTGCCCTTGTCAAGCCTTTCGCGTGTTACATCGAAAGTAAGAATTGCACCGCATACGGGACATCTGTATGCGGCTGTTGTTTTGCTTCTCAAGCTTTCCATTATGTCCTCCTGAAGGATGTATTATTAAAGAAACACATTGTTTTTGCATCTTTCGTAATAAAATAAATATTGTTGTGCAATGCCTGCATGCTCACCCGAGAGATGATGCGTTATTCCGCCTGCATAGTAATTTGATAGGATTTTTTTAACCCATACATCAATGGGGAAGGCATCATATTTTGAAAAACCGAAAAGCAGGACACAGGAAGCAACCTTAGGTCCCACTCCCTTTATTTTCATAAGGGTATCAAGAGATGAGGGCGTGTCAGCGGAAAAAATAAAATTCAAGTCAATTTCACCGCTTTCGACCTTAACGGCGGCATCGTAAATGTATTTTGCACGAAATCCTGTTTTGAGTTCGAAAATTTTATCAACACCGGCATCGGCCAAAGCCTTTGCTGTCGGAAAGGCATAGCGGCAGATTCCGTCATCACATATGATTTTCTTGCCGAATGCCTTTGACATATTTTCAATAATGCCCTTAATTCTCGGAATATTGTTGTTCTGGCTTATTATAAATGAACATAGAGCCTCCCACGGCTCCTGACGGAGAATACGTATACCCGACGAGAAGTAGGCGGCATCAGACAGAACGGGGTCATCTGAAAATGAGCCGATGATTTTTGCATAGTCCCTGTCCATGTCAAAAAAAGAATGCCAGATGCTGTCATATGCTTCTTTTGTGGTATTGGAAAAAACAATACAGTCACCCTGCTGCGATATCTCAAGATACATACCGTGAGCAACGCCGCAATATGTGCCGGGCTTTTCAGGGAGCTTGTTGAACCGGAAGCATTGACCGCAGTCAAATATTTGTGTAAGATCAAAGTTTTGGGGCTTTGCGATAGTGTAGTTCATTTTATCTCCAAAAATAATGTTTACATGAAGGTGTTGAAAATAAAGATAGTTTGTGATAGCATAATAGGGACAGGAGTGATATAAATGGACGAAAAAATATATACCATACCCGTAAATGAAGCTTTCGATAGATATGACGGATGTCCTTTTTGCAGTATGAGAAGAACTCTTGAGGATAATGAACGCGAGCTTATAATGGGTGCTTCGATGATGGAGCCTGATATAAGAATCAAGACGAATAAACTCGGATTCTGTAAAAAGCATTATGATAAAATGTTTGCCATGAATAACCGCCTCAGCCTTGCTCTGATGCTCGAAAGCCATCTTGACGAGGTTGAAAATAAAACAATTATATGGAAAAAGGCACTTCTCGGTAAGGATAATGCAAAAAAGGCATCTGAGAACATGGAAGATATAAAAAGCAGCTGCTACATATGTAAGAATACCGAGGAAAAGTTTGAAAAGATGATGCTTTGTGCCGTGCTGCTTTGGGAGAATGTTCCTGAGTTTAAGGAAAAGCTTGGTAAGACACCTTACTTCTGCCTTGAGCACGCATCAATGATTCTTGAAACTGCAAGGTATAAGCTTGATAAAAAGGCATTCCCTTTGTTTGCCGAAAGCCTGTCGGCTGTTCAGTCATCATATATCGCATCTCTTAAAGAGGATGTTTCATGGTTCTGTAAGAAATTTGATTACAGATATGAAAACGAGCCGTGGGGAAATGCCAAAAACTCTGTTGAACGTGCCATTAAATTCCTTGAAGGAGATTATTAATTTATTTTGTCCTGAGCAACATCATAGCAAAGAGCCATGAGCGAGTCACCAAGGTGAACATTTTCAATGTGAACACCCTTGGGAGGAGTAACCTCGGCATTGGAAAAGTTCCAGAAGCCTCGTACACCGCAATCGGCAAGAAGCTTTACTGTATCCTTTGCGGCAGTTTTGGGAATGGCAAGGACAGCTATGTCTATGTTGTTTTCAATGCAAAACTTTTCCATATCCTTTGCATCGGAAACGGTAAGCGAACCGAAGCTTGTACCGATAATTGACGGGTCTGTGTCGAACAGGCCCATTACTTTTATGCCTCTCTTTTCAAAAAGAGGGTTGTTGACAAGAGCCTTTCCGACGTTACCGATACCAACAATGATAGCTGTAATTCCGCTGTCAACACCCAATATGTGGGAAATCTCGGAATACAGACTCTTGACATTGTAGCCGTAACCCTGCTGCCCAAAACCTCCAAAGCAGTTT
Source organism: Eubacteriales bacterium (assembly GCA_045541355.1). Classification (GTDB taxonomy): domain Bacteria; phylum Bacillota; class Clostridia; order Oscillospirales; family CAG-382; genus UMGS1387. The sequence goes on from JAZQIW010000120.1 coordinate 34,405, forward strand.
AAATCCTGTCGTATCTGAGAGGCGGTAATGTTCATTTTTTCTGACAGCTCACGAGAGGATATTCTCAGTATATCACTTCTGATAAGCTCTCTCAAATACCTGAAGTATCTCGGCAGTCGTCTGATAACGGCTGTTGAGATTTTTTTTTCGTTTGTTTTGTTGTTCATATGTATCACCTTCATAAAATAAATAACCGGGTTTACATAATTACCCACATTTTCAACCGAGTTTTCCACAATTTTGGCGGGATTTTTTTAAAAACAACCTCGCTTTTGCGTTGTCCACGCATTTTTTAGAGGAGTTTTCCACAATGATGTAGAAAACAATGGGGAATTATGTCAAACAAATTATCATCTAAACCTCATCAATTCCCATTGTAGCGTAGGCGTTTAAATTGGTGCCTGCGGTCTTGTTTGCCACAGTATATTCGTAATAGCCCTGTGCACCAATCATCACAGCATTGTCGCCGCAAAGGGATAGGGGAGGTACGTAAAGCTTGACACCGTACTTTTCGGAAAGCTCGTCAAGAGCTCTTCTTATATGGCTGTTTGCACTTACGCCACCTGCAAGTACAAGCTTTTTATCTTTAAAGTTTGTGTTGTCCTTGAATAAATGCTCGACTCTTTTGACAATTGACTTAACAACAGCATCTGTAAAGGAAGCAGCAATATCGGCATTGTTAAATTGCGTCTTGTTCTGATTAAGCATATGAATGTGGTTAATTGCCGCAGTCTTAAGTCCCGAAAAAGAAAAATCATAAGGACAGTCCTTGACAGAAGCATTTGGGAAGGTCAAATAATCCTTGTTACCTTCATATGCAAGCTTGTCCATTTTTGCACCGCCGGGATAGGGTAGAGACAGAAGTCTTGCAATCTTGTCAAAAGCCTCGCCTGCAGCATCGTCTCTTGTTGCACCGAGTATTTCAAAATCGCAGTAACCGCGAACATTAATCAGTGAAGTGTGACCGCCTGACATTACAAGACTTGTGAAGGGCGGCTCTAACAGTTCACGACCTTCTTTGCCGTCAAAATAACAGTAGTTGGCAGCAATATGGCCTCTTATGTGATGAACGGGTATTAAAGGTATGCCAAGACTGAATGCAAGAGATTTTGCAAAATTTACACCTACAAGAAGTGCACCGATGAGACCAGGACAGTTGGTGACGGCAATTGCATCAATGTCTGAAAGACCAACTCCTGCCTCAGCAAGAGCTTCGCGCGTCAGAGAGCTTATCGCCTCGGTGTGTGCACGTGAGGCAATTTCGGGAACAACACCGCCATAGAGTGCGTGAATCTCAATCTGTGAAGCTATTTTGTTTGCAAGTATTTCTCTGCCATCCCTGACAATTGCGACTGCTGTTTCGTCACAGGATGATTCAAATGCGAGTATTAACATCTATACGTTCCTTTCAAAGGCATAGTCCATAAGAATTGCATCTTCAATAGGCTTTGAATAAAAGTTTTTGCGAACACCGGTCTTTTTGTAGCCCATTTTTTCGTATAGGCAAATTGCAGCATCGTTTGACTGTCTTACCTCAAGAGTAATTACTTTTATGTTGTTCTTGCTTCCGATGTCATGTAAGGCTCTTAACAGTCCCTGTGCAATTCCTCTTTTTCGGTGTTCTGTATTTACCGCAACATTTGCGATTTGTATTTCATCAAGTACTGTGGAATAAGTAATGTAGCCGACAACAAAACCGTTTAAGGAAGCAACAAGTATTTTGTTTGTGTCGTATGCAACAAATTCACATAGAGCTTTTTTTGACCAAGGTGGATTGAATATAGCCTCTTCGAGGTCGGCAATGGTGTCAAGATCCTCAAGGCAGTGAAATCTGTAAACTATGTCGCAAAGATTTTGATTATCCATCTTTTTTATCGGTAAGCGTATTTATAATTACCGAAACTCCTTCTCGTATCTGTTTAAGGCACTTTTTATAAATGTCCAAATCGCCGCCAAATGGATCAGAAACATCAAATGGAAAGGCAAATATTTTATCCTTGTACCTGTCATAGCTATTGATTAGTGTTCTTGCATGAGATGCACTTATACCGATAATAACATCTGCTTCTTCAATGAGCTTCTCGGTAAGAGGGCGCGAGGTATGAGTAAACTCAATCCCAATGTCAAGTAATGCTTTCCTTGCGTTTTCAGAAATTGGTGATACACCGTCTGCGTATATGCCGCAGGAAGAGGCGGAAAAATCAGATGCGTCGGCGACCATACTGTTAAAAACAGCCTCAGCCATGGGGCTTCTGCAGGTGTTACCCGTGCAGACAAACAGAATTTTTTTCATATCAGTAACCGAATTTACCCGTAAGGCTGTCGTCGTTTTCAATCCAATCCTCAACATTGTAAACCGAATAGTCGGTCGGAGTGTCGCGAACAATAACCTTTGAGATACCTGCGTTTATAACATTTCTTTTGCACATCTGACAGCAGCAGGTTCCACCCATCAGCTCACCCGTGGGTGCATCAATACAAGCAAGATATAGTGTTGCGCCAAGCATCTGGTGCGCGGATGCTGCAATAATGGCATTCTGCTCAGCATGAACGCTTCTGCACATTTCATATCTTTCGCCTCTGGGAATGCCGAGTGTCTCTCTCATGCAGCCGCCAAGGTCAGAACAGTTCTTTCTGCCTCTCGGAGCACCGTTGTAGCCTGTTGAAACAATGGAGTCATTGCTGACAATAATAGCACCGTACTTTTTTCTGAGACATGTGCTTCTCGAAGCGACCGTCTGTGCAATATCGAGGTAATAATTCTCCTTGCTTATGCGTTCCATTATGTAATCCTCCTATTTGACTGCAATTTTTGTCCCATTATGTCTACTTTATCACTATATTATATAACAATCTAAGCGTTACGTCAATGATTTTGATATGTAAAAAATGAAAAATTATTGGTAATTTGGTATATTTTTTGTTTTCAAAATACTGTTGAAAAATTTTGTGTATGTGCTATAATATACATATAAGCAATTTTCGGAGGGAATATGGTTACTTACGAGCAAATCAGAAATAACGAAGCTATCAACACTTATATAAAAAAGGCCGATGAATCCCTTGAAGCACTTGGCTATACAGAGCATTCCTTTGCTCATGTTACAAAGGTGGCGGCGGATGCGGCGTATATTCTTGAAACCCTCGGTTTTTCCGAGCACGACGTTGAGCTTGTTAAAATTGCGGCTCATCTTCATGACATAGGAAATCTTGTAAACAGACAGGAGCATTCGCAAAGCGGTGCTGTTATGGCATTCAGAATTTTGGGAGGCTTTGATATGTCAGCCGAGGATGTGGCAACGGTAACTACTGCTATCGGAAACCATGATGAAGGCAACGGTGTTCCGGTAAATGCCATTGCCGCGGCACTTATAATAGCTGATAAAGCCGATGTTAGAAAAAGCAGGGTAAGAAACAGTAATATTCCGAGCTTTGATATACACGACAGGGTAAACTACTCGGTTAAGAAATCCTTTATTAAAATAAATACCGACAAAACACTGCTTAAACTCAAGCTTGAAATTGATACCGGTATCAGTACGGTTATGGAATACTTTGAGATATTCCTTCAGAGAATGATTTTGTGCAAGAAGGCGGCTGAAAAGCTGGGACTTGAATTTAAGCTAATTATAAATGAACAGCAGCTTATGTAAAAAGCGAGGCAGGACATGGTCCTGCCTTCTCTTTTATTTTTGTTTTAGCAGCTTTTTCTTAAGGGTAAGCTTTAGTATTGCCAAAGCAATTGTAATGGTTGTAACGAATACTAAACGTATAATGAATGATAACGGCTGTGAATTGATTCCAAACTCTTCAATGATGCTGTTGGTTACGAACAAAACCAAAATGTGCCAAAGATATATGTCATAGCTTACTCTGTCAATCTTTAAAAGAAGGGGAAGCTTTGCAACAATTAAGTTTGCGGTTTTATAAAAGAGTGAGAAGAAGAAAATAATTGCACAAATGCTGTATGTGTAGTGAAGGGTATTCATAAACGGAACGTAGCAAAGATCGTTAAATGCAATCACCGAGTAATACACGTTAAGAATTGTGACAGCTGAGAACAATATGCATATAGCTTTGAAATTGTCTTCTAAAAGTTCTAAGAAACGCGCATAGTTCTTTCCGATGTAACAACCGATTATCCAGAACGAAAGATAAGTGGTAAACAGCCTGTCGTTGTAAATAAACGAAGCATTTGGAAAGGTTATTGAAAGGATGTTTGGAAAATAGCATTCAAATACATTTGAGAATATGAGAACAATAGGAATTATAATTATCGGCGAAACACTGTTTATAAGCCGTTTCCATAAGGGAAGAAGCAGGTCAAACTGGAAAAGAAGAGGTATAAAATAAAAGTGGCAGGCAAGACTGCCGAAAACAAAGTTGTTGAAAATAAATTGCAGGTCAAGAGGATAATCGTAAACAAGCATGTAGTAGATGTAGTAGCATATAAAACATACAAGATACGGAAAATAGACTGAGATAAAACGCTTCTTCAGATATTCAAAATAACCGATGTTTTCTTTTCCTCCGAGAAAAAGCTTTGTTCCCGAAAGCAGAACAAAACCCGGAACAACAAAAGAAACGAGCCTTGAGGGGATAAGATACAGCGTATATAAAGCACTGCCTTTAGGATAAAAGGCAATAGGAAATGAGTCTATGTGTATAAAAATTACAAACAGACACAAAAGAACGTTCAAAAGTGAAATTTCACTCTTTCTTTTACTGCTCATGGAATAACCCCCTTTTCAAGTGGAATTATATCATAGATTTAAATAAGAGTCAATACAGATAAAAGTGTCCCGCAAAGCAGCGGGACACCAATAATTTATATTTGTTTGAGACATTTGAAGCTTTGCATAAGGTGCGGATAAAGCTCCTTGTAAATCTTGTAATATTTCATATATTCCGAGTGACGGGAAGAGTCTGATGATACGGTATTATTTTCAAAAACACATGAAGCGCATCCTTCTTCAACAGAAGGGTAGATGCCTGCTGCAACGCCGGCAAGAATTGCAGCACCTAAGGCTGCACCTTCGTTTGAAAGCATTGTTTTTACCTTTAGCCCGTAAATATCAGCAATCATTTTGTGCCAGAAGCCGCTTTTGCCGCCTCCGCCGCAAAGTGCCATATCCGAAACATCTATCGAAAGCTCACAAAGTACCTCAAGACAGCTGTAAAGAGAATAAGAAACACCTTCCATAACGGCTCTTGCAAGATGGAATTTTGAGTGCATTGCCGAAAGACCAAAGAACACACCTCTTGCATCAGAGTCAAGTATAGGTGTTCTTTCACCCATAAGATAGGGAAGATATATGAGCTTTTCGCAACCAATAGGCAGCTTTTCACACTCTGTGTCAATTGCGGAATAAGAAACGTCGCTCGAAAGATTGTTTCTGAACCAGTTAAGAGACAGTCCTGCCGCCTGAGTAACGCCCATAACGTGCCATGTACCGGGTACCGCAGCACAAAATGTATGAATACGTCCCTTTGGGTCAATGACAGGGGATGAGGTGTGAGCAAAAACAACACCGCTTGTACCAATTGTAGTAAAAGCCTTACCGTCTTTGCATACACCGGTACCAATCGCAGCGCAGGCATTGTCGCCGCCGCCTCCGGCAACGGGAATGCCGATGGGAAGACCTGTGACAGATGCTGCTTTTTGCGTAATGAAGCCTGTGACCTGACTTGACTCGTATACCTTTGCAAGATATGTCATGTCAATTCCAAGCTTTTGGCAAACCTCTTGTGACCAACAGCGATTCTTTACATCAAGCAGCTGCATTCCCGAAGCATCTGAAACGTCTGTTGCAAACTCGCCTGAAAGCTTTAGACGTATGTAGTCCTTTGCAAGTAAAATGTGGCGAATTTTTGCAAAGTTGTCGGGCTCATTTTGCTTTACCCACAGTATTTTTGATGCTGTAAAGCCGGGAAGGGCAGGATTTGCTGTAATTTCGATAAGTCTGTCATGTCCAACGATGTTTTCAATATCTTCGCATTGCTTGCCCGTTCTCTGGTCACACCAAAGAATTGCAGGTCTTATGACCGATAGCTTCTCATCAAGAAGAACGAGCGAATGCATCTGACCCGATAAGCCTACACCGCAAATTTTTCCGTCATTTACCTTGGATGTGACAGCCAAAAGTGCTTTTTTCGCCGCTTCCCACCAATCATCGGGATTTTGCTCTGCCCAGCCATTATTAGGCTGATACATGGGATACTCCTCGGTATGTGAAAAAACGGCATTTCCTTTGGTGTCAAAAAGAACGCATTTTGTTCCCGATGTTCCTACATCAATGCCTATTAAGTACTTCTTGTCCATAACCCTTCACCTGTCAGGAAAACATAATGGAGTTAATAACATTTTCAAGGTACTCCTGCTTTCCGCTGATATTGGATGTTACATCGCCCATTTTGATGGCATATTCTTCAAGCTCTGCCATTGAAACACTTCCATCCACAATTCTCTTACCGATGCCGTTCTCGTAGCTGGAATACCTTTCAGCAACAAAGCTGTCAATTGTTCCGTCTTTTATTATCTTGTCAGCCATTCTGAGACCGAGGGCAAAGGCATCCATGCCTGCAATGTAGGAATGGAAAATATCTTCGTTTGTGTTAGAGCCGCGGCGCGTTTTTGCATCAAAGTTAAGACCGCCCTTGGTAAAGCCGCCCGCCTTGAGAATCTCGTACATACACATTGTTGTCTCATAAACATTTGTGGGGAACTGGTCAGTATCCCAGCCGAGAAGCATATCGCCCTGATTTGCGTCGATAGAGCCGAGCACACCGTTGTCTGCCGCAACTCTTACTTCGTGCTGGAATGTATGGCAAGCAAGCGTTGCGTGGTTTGCTTCGATGTTAAGCTTGAAATCCTTATTGAGACCGTACTTGCGAAGAAAAGCAAGAACAGTGGAGGCATCGAAATCATATTGATGCTTTGTGGGCTCTTTGGGCTTGGGCTCAATGTAGAAATCGCCCTTAAAGCCGATAGAACGTGCATAATCAACAGCCATTCTCATAAGACGCGCCATGTTGTCGAGTTCAAGCGACATATTAGTATTGAGAAGTGTTTCATAGCCCTCTCTGCCGCCCCAGAAAACATAACCTTCGCCGCCAAGCTCAGTTGTTATTTCTATTGCCTTTTTAATCTGTGCCGCAGCAAACGCAAATACGTCGGCGTTGGGTGAAGTACCTGCACCGTGCATATATCTCTTGTTGCCAAAGCAGTTTGCAGTACCCCAAAGCAGTTTTTTGCCGCTTTCCTTCATAAGACCCTTAATTTCAGCTGTAACTACGTCGAGCCTTGCGTTTGTTTCCCTCAGATTGTCTGCCTCGGGCGCAATATCTCTGTCATGGAAACAGAAGAAATCAATATCCAGCTTGTCCATGAGTTCAAAGGCAGCGTGAGCCTTGTTGATTGCACTCTTCATGCAATCACTCTCGCCATAGCTTTTGTCAATTGTGCCTACACCGAACATATCCGTTCCTTCGGCACACATTGTATGCCAATAGCTCATGGCAAATCTGAGCTGGTCTCTCATGGTTTTTCCGCCGATTATCTCATCGGGGTTGTAAAACCTGAACGATAGGGGATTTTTGCTTGTTGAACCTTCATACTTGATTTTTTCTATGCCCTTGTAAAATTCCATTTTAATGCTCCTTTTTCTGTTTGTTTAGTTTAATCTCATTATATATTATGAAGGTTGACAATTCATGCCATTTATAGTATAATTAATAGACAAAATTTAGCATTCAGGGCGGCGAATAATATGTTCTATCAGACGCACACATCATTAATATCCGACGGAGTAAAACTGGAAAATGGAATTGACTTCAGTTTTCCCATGCATCTTCATTCAAGCTTTGAATTTATTGTTGTAACAGAGGGCGAGATGGTTGTTACCGTTGATGCAAATGACTATGTCCTTCGCGAGGCAGACGCACTTTTGGTTTTTCCAAATCAGGTGCATGAATTAAAGACAAAGGAGCATAGTTGCCATTTTTTATGCATTTTCTCACCTACGCTTGTTCAGGCATACAGCCGTCAGTATAATAATCTTGTGCCTCAGAACAATATGTTCAGGGTTGGTGTTGAAGACATAGAAAGACTTGCATCGCTAACGAAAGAAGACAGTATTATGACTATTAAAGGAATTCTGTATACTATTTGCGGAAAATTTGATAAGAATGCTGTCTATACCGAGAAGGCGGTTGGTGCCGACGGTCTTTTGTCTAAGATATTCAGATTTGTAGAGAATAATTATAATAAGGACTGTTCACTTGAAGCACTTTCTGCCGCAACGTCATATCACTACGTCTATTTGTCCAAGTATTTTAAGCGCTGTACAGGTCTTTCTTTTACCGATTATGTCAATCGGTACAGGATAAGTGAAGCCTGTCATATACTTCAAAATACAGACAGAACAATTCTTCAGACGGCGTATGATTGCGGATTTGATTCGCTTCGCAGCTTCAATCGTAATTTTAAGAATATTATGGCAGTTACACCAAGCGAATATAAAGCATAATTATAGCTTTGTGATAAATGATACCTTTCGGCATAGTTAAAGGCTTTTGCTTGTTGTGGTTTGTGTTGACATATGTTGGGTGGTTTGATATAATGTTTGTACAAAGCATGGAGGAGTTGCAAAAATGAAGCTTTATCATAGATTAAAACTCAAGACAGTTCAGTTTTTATGGACGCTTTCCTGCCTTGCTTTGTTTTTAGCGGGTGTGTTTGTGATAAATAAACCCGACAGCGTTCTTGAAACTATTGCATGGGAGCTTGGTCTCTGTATGCTTTTTTCGGGAATTATAAATATATACATTTTTCTTCGCAACAGGTTCTATATTCATGGCGCAAGATGGCTCCTTGCTGACGGAATGATTACGGTTTTGCTTTCGGTTTTTCCTATTGCACATGATGCAGTTTTGCCGCAGGTAATTCCTGTCTTTTTTGGAATATGGGAGCTTACGCTCGGCGTTATGAAATTTATTGAAGCGATCGAGCTTCATGATGAAAAAATAAAGGGTTGGCATTGGTTTATAATAATTGGCTGTTTTGAAATGGCTTCGGGTGTTGTTTCCCTGATAGAGCCTATTGACCATGCAATCGGTCATAATCATGTTATTGCTGTAATCTTCTTCGTTCAAAGCATAGGCTTTATATTTAAAATATTCATGTATAACAGACTGACCGAAAAAATCAGCATTCATAATGCAAATAAATAATTAAGGGACTGCCTTTGCAGTCCCTCTTGCTTTATTTACAAAAGTTTTCAATATAGTTGTCTATTGCCGCTTCGATTACTTTTATAGCCGCGCTTTTTCCGCTGACCTCATTAACGGCTGTTTCCTTGTGCTCGAGATTTTTGTAGACAGTAAAGAAATGCCGCATTTCATCAAACACGTGATTTGGAAGATTGTCGATGTCAGTGTACATATTGTAGTTGGGATCATTAAAGGGTATTGCAATTATTTTTTCGTCGTTTCTGCCGTTGTCAATCATGGAAATTACGCCGATAGGGTAGGCTCTGACAAGCGTCATAGGCTCAATAGGCTCTGAGCAGAGTATAAGAACGTCAAGCGGGTCGTTGTCATCGCCGTAGGTACGGGGGATGAAACCATAGTTTGCGGGATAGTGGGTTGAGGTGTAGAGTATTCTGTCGAGCATAAGAAAACCTGTTTCCTTGTCAAGCTCATACTTTTTTTTGCTGTTCTTTGAAATTTCAACAACGCACATGAAGTCCTCAGCGTTTATTCTCTTTGGGGAAATGTCGTGCCAAATATTGGACATATATAATCATCCTTTCATATGTACTCTTTAATATATTAAAATGATTTTAAGCTTGTATATTGTTTATTTTATCACAATCTTTCAATTAATGCAAGAGATACATTAAAAATTAATCACTTTGCTGTTGACATATTTCATATAAAATTTTATAATTACTATATAAATTATAATAATTCAGGAGGATTAAATTATGAGTAAGTATTCCGGTACACAGACAGAGAAAAACCTTGAAGCCGCATTTGCAGGCGAATCACAGGCAAGAAACAAGTATACATATTTTGCATCTGTTGCAAAAAAAGAAGGCTATGAGCAGATTGCGGCTCTCTTTTTAAAGACAGCTGATAATGAAAAGGAACATGCAAAGCTGTGGTTTAAGGAGCTTGAAGGCATTGGCAATACAGCAGAGAATCTTGCTGAGGCTGCAGCGGGCGAAAACTATGAATGGACAGATATGTATGCAGGCTTTGCTGAAACTGCCGAAAAAGAAGGCTTTCCCGAGCTTGCTGCAAAGTTCAGACTTGTTGCTGCTATTGAAAAGCACCATGAGGAAAGATACAGAGCGCTTCTTAAAAATGTTGAAACAGCTGCTGTATTTGAAAAGAGTGAGGTTAAGGTATGGGAATGCCGTAACTGCGGACATCTTGTTGTAGGAACAAAGGCACCTGAGCTTTGTCCCACCTGTGCACACCCCAAGTCCTATTTTGAAGTACACGCTGAAAACTATTAATTAAGCAGTATTGCAGGAGCAAATAATGACAAAGAAGTTATACAGATCAAAGAAGAACAGATGGCTGACAGGTCTTTGCGGAGGTCTTGGAGAGTATTTTGGTATTGACCCGATAATTATTCGAATTATAGCAATATTCTTTGCCTGCGGTCTTTTGGGTATTGTAGTATACTTTGTTGCATCGGTTCTTGTTCCTGAAGAGCAGGGCCCGTATCACGCAGAGTTTTCAGATGCTGATAATTGACCGTTTAAGACAGGACTTGTTTGGTATGCGTGATGAAGCCTACCGCGATTTTCACGCAAAGCTTGTTCCAAGTATTGATAAGGCAAGCATAATAGGGGTTCGTACTCCTGTGCTTCGGAAGTATTCAAAATCTATATTTGTTGATGAGGATTTTGCTTTATTTCTCACATCATTGCCTCATAAATACTATGAAGAGAACAATATTCATGCCTATTACATTCAGCAGATAAGGGATTTTGATGAGTGTATAAAGCACGTTTTGAACTTTTTGCCATACATTGATAACTGGGCAACCTGTGATGTACTGAGACCTGATTGCTTTAAGAATAACACAGATAAATTGTATCCCTATGTTTCGTCATGGCTTGGCGACAGCAGACCTTATGTTGTACGGTTTGGAATAGGAATGCTTGAGAGCTATTATCTCGATAATGCGTTTTCACGGCAACAGCTTTATCTTGTGTCTCAAATCAAATCAGGTGAATACTATGTAAAAATGATGATTGCGTGGTACTTTGCAACCGCTCTTGCTAAACAGTATGCCCAAGCAATTACCTGTTTTGAAAAACGTGTTCTCGATAAGTGGACACATAACAAAGCTATTCAGAAGGCGATTGAAAGCTTTAGAGTAAGTGATGAACATAAAGTTTATCTCAGAACTCTTAGAATTAAATAATATGTAAAGCCCATGCTTTTGCATGGGCTTTGTTGTTAGTCATACAGAAATTCTCTGATTGCCTTTTCGGCATCGGTAAGCTCCTTTATAAAGGTGAGGGCGGGGACTCTCAGAGCACCTGAGCCGAGAATAATCATCTGCTCAGGTCCATCGCTTGTTGCGACGCGGACAATGTGGTTTTTACTGAGCTTGTATGCCGCCTTTTCGATGTATGTGTCGGCAGTTTCGGCTTCTTTTGTGTAAACAACCTTTATGTTTCTGAAGGACTCGACAGAGCCCGGGTTTTTGTGTACCTTGTAGGCATCAAAAACGAGAATAATTTCGTTTTTGCAGAAGCCCTGATAGTTGCATAGTCTTTCAATTAACTCTTTTCTGGCAAATTCAAGGCTTGAAGAAGCCGTTTTTTTCATTTCATCCCAGGCGAAAATAATGTTGTATCCGTCAATGAGAAGATACTCGGGGCCTGTCGGCATATGGTTTGGTTTTGCACGTGGAGTTTTAATCTGTTTTCCAACAGAAGGATTGAATTTGGTTTTAGCTTCCTGACGTTTTTTTATAGGACCGTATGTCCTTTCGAATATCTGCATAAGCTCCTTATCTGTTGCTGCTTGTGAACAGTATTCGGCGGCACGCCTTTTTAGCTCCTTTTTTTCTTCAATTTCCTGTCTGTCGATTGTAAACACACTTGGCAGATGCATATAGTTTTCCACGTCACACCATCTTACAAATATTGCAGCACCGCCTGCACAGAATATTGAATCGGGACTGTTGAATGTGTCGCTCTCCGGATTGTAGCAGTACTTATTAATGACCTCGTCGGGGTTGTGGCATATATCATAGCCTTTAAGAGTAAGGCTTATTTTTCCAAGGCCATGACTGATGTTGGCGAGCTCTGATGCATATGAACGCATTTCAGATACCGGACAGGTGCCGCAAATAGTACTTGTCTCGCCGTTACTCTCAGGCGGATTCATGGTGCCTGACATTTTTTGAATGTCCGTCATAACTCGACCTGTATTTTCAGTCGGAACTGTTATTTCAAAGCTGTACCAAGGCTCAAGTAACACACTTTTTGCCTTCATAAGCCCGTTTCTCACAGCCCTGTAAGTGGCTTCTCTGAAGTCGCCGCCTTCAGTGTGCTTTTTGTGAGCCTTGCCTGAAACAAGTGTTATTTTTATATCTGTAATGGGAGAGCCTGTCAGAACGCCGAGATGCATTTTTTCATCAAGATGCGTCAGAATAAGTCTTTGCCAATTTTTTTCAAGGTCATCCGTGTCGCAGGCAGATTCAAAAATAAGACCTGTTCCGCGTTCTCCCTCTTCCAACAGCAAATGAACCTCGGAGTAATGACGAAGAGGCTCGTAGTGACCCACGCCCTCGCTTACACCTTCAATTGTTTCGAGGTAGCATATGCCGCCTTCACCGAAATCAGCATCAAATCCGAACCTCGTTTTTATCTGATGCTTTATTATTTCAAGCTGTATTTCACCCATAAGCAGCAGATGAATTTCGCCTAAAGGCTCATTGAAGCTAACCTTTAGCATTGGGTCTTCAGCTTCAAGTATTCGCATTTTTGAAAGGGCGGTATGTGCATCTATTCCCTTGGGAAGAATTAATTTGTAGTTTAAAATTGGAACAAGATCAGGCGTGTCTGCATCATCCTCAAAGCCAAGTGCCGAGCCTGAAAGAAGTCTTGTAGGTCCTAAAAGCGTGCAAATATCCCCGGCATTACAAGAATTGACATTCGTGTATTTTTCACCTTGATATACACGAATTTGTTCAATCTTTTCTTTGATTTCATTGCCGTCAATGTCAAGGTACGATATTGTGTCCTTTACCGAAATGCTTCCGCCCGTTATTTTGACGTGCGAAAGCCTTGCACCGTTCTCATCATGCCCGATTTTGTAAACTCTTGCCCCAAATTCATCGGGATAGGAGGGGGAGGCACACATTTTATCAATACAGTCAAGAAGAGTATTAACACCGTCGAGATTCAGAGCAGAGCCGAAAACACATGGGAAAAGCTGTCTGTTCTGAAAAGCATCAATAAGGTCGTTGTCACAGAGCGTACCGTTTTTGAGAAAGGCTTCCATCAATTCTTCCGAACACATTGAAAGCTCCTCAGAATTGTTAAAATCCTCGTATGGATATGCCGCCTGTGAAAGTCTTTTGTTAATTCCCTTCATTAAGGTCTCTTTATCTGCATTGGATAAATCCATCTTGTTTATAAAGATTATTGTAGGTATACCATGCTTTTTAAGAAGAGTCCATAGCGTTTCCGTATGACTTTGAACACCGGATGCTGCACTGACAACAAGAATTGCAACATCAAGCACTCTTAGAGTTCGTTCGGTCTCGGCAGAAAAATCAACGTGTCCCGGGGTATCAATTAGGTTTATATCAAATTTTCGGCTTGAAAAGCAAGCCTGCTTTGAAAATATGGTAATACCCCTCTTTTTTTCAAGCTCGTAGCTGTCAAGATAAGAGTTTTTATGATCAACTCTGCCGAGGCTTCTAATGGTGCCGCTTGTAAAAAGCAAAGCCTCTGACAGGGTGGTTTTTCCGCAGTCTACATGGGCAAGAATACCCATAGTGAGCTTGTTCATTCTTCACTTCCGTTCATTTTTTTAATTTCTATAACCTTCAATACCCTGTTTTCAACATTAAACCGTATATCAAATATGTCGTATGTCATGGAATATATTCTTTCAGGACTCTCGTGATATGAAGGCCTTGGGTCATAGCTTAGGATTGATGAAATTTCGCTTAGTGTTTTGTCTGAGAATTGCAAAGAAATATCGTCGGGAATATCCACTTTTAATCTGTAATCGGCATTTTCATCGGAGAATCCGCATACTGCCTCGGGATAACAGTCGGATATGGTGAGATAAGGCTTTATGTCGATGATTGGTGTACCGTCAAGTAAGTCAGCACCGAGTACGGTGATGACAGAGCCGTATTCTTTAGTCTTTTCAATGGACTTGATTTTTACACATGAAAGCCCTATGCGGTTTGGGTGATAAGGGGATCGGGTAGAAAAAACACCCATGCGCTTGTTTCCGCCGAGTCTCGGGGGTCTTACGGTAACCGACCAGTCTTTTTGGCTGTCTGTTTGGGAAAAAATCCATAGAAGCCATATGTGTGAATAACCCTCAAGTCCGCGAAGGGAGTTGTCATCGCGGTATTTTTCATTAAAGATAATAGTTGATTCTGTGTTTTTAACAAGGTTGCTTTGCCGTGGTATCCCGAACTTATCCTTGTAGCTGTTGCGTATGTAACCGATTGGCTCAATATTGTAGCTCATGTACTGAATCAACTCCTTCTGTGTACTTTTTTATTTTACAATAATTTTGTGTATTTTTCAACGGTTTTTGATATAAAGTATTGAATGTAAAATCTGTTATGTTGTTTTTGAAAATTTGCAGTTGTTTAGGAGTTTTGAAATAAAAATGTAGTGGTTTTGTCTTGACAAAGCTTTTGATTTGTGTTAATATACTTTTGTTGCAAAACAGGTGTTATCTGTTATAATGATCCGGTTTATTGTTGATTTAAGCAGGTCGCAGCCTCGGCTGCCGCAGTCGTGTGAAAAGTGCGGTTAAATATTTGCAGGTATGGCGGAATTGGCAGACGCGCTAGATTCAGGTTTTTACACCATTTTTGACGAGTTCCCGATATGCCGAAATATCCCGAAAAGACTGGCATTCTCAGCAGAAAAGCGGTGTGCGGTTGGCACGTAAGATTCAGGTATTCATTCTAAGAGTGAAAAATACTGGGTTTTAGGTACAACTACGGAGGTGTTACCTCTCCGTCAGTAAAAAAGGTAAACCTATATATGCGGGTATGGCGGAATTGGCAGACGCGATAGATTCAGGTTCTATTGGTCGCAAGGCTGTGCAGGTTCAAGTCCTGTTACCCGCACCATCGACCTTGTAGGCTATTACAGCTTACAAGGTCTTTTCTTTTTCCATAATAAACGGCTTAGATTTCATTCGTAGGATTTCAAAACTCATTTGAGGTAGTCCGACGAGTGAAATTTTTTTATGAAAGGAAGTAATTTATTATGGCAAAAATCAAAATGCAACCCTTAGGCGCTGGAACTGTAACATTGGAAGAATGCTTTGCCGACTATATGGCAAAATGCAGAGCTAGAAACTTATACCGATGAAGAACTGAAAAAGCTGTTGAAGAAGTGATGTTTCATCCGATCCGCTACTGTAGTCATTCTTTGGAGCCGGGATTGCATCCCCTGATCATTTCGAAGATTCCTGTTGTAATTTATCGCAAAACGCTGTATACTTATAATAAGAAAAATATGTTTAACAGAAAGGTTGTTTGAATAATATGTATAAAAAAATCATTCAGCTTACTGAGGATATAACCCCTGAACTGGTGCGGCAACGCCGGGATTTCCATAAGTATCCGGAAACTAGATGGACAGAAATGCGTACCGCCTCCATCATTGCCGGCAAACTCACGGAGCTTGGCTATGAGGTGTTGATCGGCGAGCAGGTCTGTAACAGCGAGACCCGGGTGAATGTTCCTTCCGACGAAGCACTGGAGCAGGAATATCAGCGTGCCATTGCCCAGGGGGCAGATCCAAAATTTGCAGAAGCCACAAAAGACGGCTTGACCGGTGTTATTGGCATCCTGCGATGCGGAGAAGGTCCTACCGTTGCCATGCGATTTGATATTGATGCGCTGAAAATAGAGGAGTCACAGGATTCGGACCATTTCCCGGCGCAGGAAGGCTTTGCCTCTGTTAATTCCGGTGTGATGCATTCCTGCGGTCACGATGGACACGCAGCCGCAGGCCTTGGTGTTGCGCAGGTCTTGGCAGAGATCAAAGATCAGCTCCACGGCACTGTG
>JAZQIW010000121.1:0-42750 GCA_045541355.1 Eubacteriales bacterium
CGAAATTGTAACCTCAACGGGTCTGCCCTTAGGCTTATCGGGGCTCTTATAATAAAGATCCACGATCTGATGACCGAGGTTTGCGATTCCTTCGATATCCTCATCGCGTTCAGTGGGAAGACCGTTCATAAAGTAAAGCTTTACGCTTGTTCTGCCTGTCGAGAAGGCGTTCCTGCAGCCCTCGAGAATATTTTCTTCTGTAAGGTTTTTGTTTATTACATCGCGAAGTCTTTGCGTACCTGCCTCGGGTGCGAAGGTAAGACCTGTTTTTCTGACGCCCTGAACCTTTTTCATAATTTCCGCCTCAAACGAATCAATTCTCATTGACGGAAGCGACAGCGAAACCTTTTCCTTGTCTGTCCATTCCTTAAGGGCATCGACAAGCTCCATAAGGCAAGGATAATCGCTGATAGAGAGCGAGGAAAGGCTCATTTCCTCATATCCCGAGGATTTATAAAGGCTTTTTGCCTGTTCATTAAGCTTTTCAAAGCTGCGTGATCTGTACGGGCGATAGATAATACCTGCCTGACAGAAGCGGCAACCCCTCATACAGCCTCTTGCACACTCAAGCATAATTCTGTCATGTACCGTTTCGGTAAAGGGAACGGGAACTGTTTCGGGGAAGGGTGCGCAGTCGAAATCTGTAACAACATTCTTTTCAACAAGCGAGGGAACGTCATCGAAAACAGGCTCTACCGACGATACCCAACCGTCTCTGCCTTCATATTTCACGTCATAGAGTGACGGAATGTAGTTGCCCTTTATTTTGCTTGCAAGATGAAGAAACTCTGCCCTGTCAAAGCTTTCATGGGTTTTCTTATAATCTATGTAGAGCTTTACCGTTTCAACGAGAGAGAATTCACCCTCGCCGATGCTGAAGATGTCAAAAAAATCCGCAACGGGCTCGGGGTTATAGGTACAGGGACCGCCGCCGATAATAATTGGATGACTGTTGTCTCTGTCCTTTGAATAAAGGGGGATGCCCGCAAGGTCAAGCATATACAGAACATTGGTATAGGAAAGCTCATACTGAAGCGTAAAGCCGACAAAGTCAAAATCACGCAAAGCATCACCGCTTTCAAGGGCATACAGTGAGATGTCCTTTTCGCGCATAAGCTGTCCCATGTCAGGCCAGGGGGCAAAGCATCTTTCGCACCAGATGTTATCCTCTTTGTTTAGGCAATTGTAGAGGATTTTTATACCGAGGTTTGACATACCTATCTCATAGGTGTCGGGAAAGCAGAATGCAAAGCGAGCATCCACCGTGCTTTTGTCCTTTATAACCTCGTTCAGCTCTCCGCCTGTGTAGCGAGAGGGCTTGAGAACCTTTTTCAAATATTTTAAAGCTTTAGTTTTTTCGTTCATGGTTTTCACCTGTTTTTGATAATAATTTCTTACCCTATATTCTACCACAAAACAATGGCTTTGTAAATAGAGTATGAGAGAAATAATTAAAACGGGCAAAGCTTTCTCAAGCGGCGATATTTGTTAAAAAACACTTGTAAAAAATAAAGAAGTGTGATAAAATTTAAATGACATATTGTGATTGGAGGAACGTAAAATGACATCATGTGTAAAATCAGCCTGTCTTTACGGCATTGACGGCTTTGTGGTGGATGTTGAATGCTATTCCTCCGGAAATATTCCGAAGTTTGCAATAGTCGGGCTTCCCGATACGGCGGTAAAGGAATCCTATTCGAGAATAAAGGCGGCGATAAAATCAAGCGGTCTTGACTTTCCTTATTCCTCGGTCACCGTAAATCTTGCTCCTGCGGACAGAATAAAACAGGGAACGGCATTTGACCTTGCAATACTTTTGTCAATGCTCAAATGCGACAGCCTTGTCAGCATGAACACCGACGGCAAGTGCTTTGTCGGTGAGGTTTCGCTGTCGGGTGATATAAGACCCGTAAGAGGCGTTCTTTCCATGTGCCTTGCGGCAAGGTCGGCGGGACTTTCGCAGATTTTTGTTCCCTTGGACAATGCCAAAGAGGCGGCGGTTGTTGACGGCATTGATGTTTACGGTGTGAAAAGCTTAAGAGAGCTTGTGGAGCATCTTGCCGGCAGCGGTACACTTTCAAAGACTGTTGTTGACAAGAAAGAGATGTTTGAGCAATCTTACAGCTTCATTAACGATATGAGTGAGGTTAAGGGACAGGAGAATGCAAAGCTTGCCCTTGAAATTGCGGCAGCGGGTATGCATAATGTACTGCTTATCGGCCCTCCCGGTACGGGAAAGAGTATGCTTGCAAAAAGGCTTGGCGGCATTTTGCCTCCCATGTCCTTCGAGGAAGCCATTGAAACCACAAGAATACACTCTGTTGCAGGTATTTTACCCGAAAACCAATCCCTTGTCACACTTCGCCCCTTCAGGTCTCCCCACCATACCATGTCGGCAATCAGCCTTGTTGGCGGCGGAAGAATACCGGGCCCCGGAGAAATGTCTCTTGCACATAACGGGGTGCTGTTTCTCGATGAGCTTGCCGAGTTTGGAAAGGATGCAACAGACGGGCTCAGACAGCCGATAGAAGACGGCAAGGTTACCATCACAAGAGCCAGCGGAAGATATGATTTTCCAAGCAAATTTATGTTGGTTTGCGCCATGAATCCCTGTAAGTGCGGATACTTCGGTCATCCTACCAAAAAGTGTACCTGCTCTGTGGCGGCAAGAGAAAACTATCTTTCAAAAATTTCAGGCCCAATGCTTGACAGAATGGACGTACAGATAGAGGTTGGTTCCTTGACCTTTGAACAGCTTAGTAAAAAGAGCGACGGCGAAAGGTCGGAGGATATAAGAAAACGCGTTGTCAAGGCGCGGGAGATTATGTTCAAACGCTATAACGGAACGGGCATTTTTGCCAATGCTCACCTGACGCCTGCCATGATTAGAGAATACTGTGTTCTCGACGGCGAGGCGGATGAGGTGATGAAGAGCGCATTTGAACGCCTCGGTCTTTCGGCAAGAGGCTATGACAGAATACTCAAGCTTTCGCGCACAATCGCCGACCTTGAAGGCAGCGAGATTATTAAAAAACAGCACGTTGCAAGGGCGGTTCAGCTCAGAAGCCTTGACAGAAAATACTGGTCAAATTCTTAGAAAAAAACGGGCAGCTTCATATGTGAATTGCCGGTTAATTTTCGGGGAGATTTTTTTGTGAAAACCACGCATTTTCGGGGTTTTCCGAATTTTGCATAAAATAAAAAAATTAACATTTAAATTACAGCAAATGTACTTGAATTTATAATTATTCGTCGCTCTTGCGCGAGACTACTTTACATAATAATTGTGGAAAACTCCTCTGTGTCAACACAAAAAATGTGGAAAACTCTGTGGGTAATGTGTGTAACTCACCTCAAAAAGCCTTGAAAACAGTGGTTTGGCAGGCTTTTCCACAAAAGCTGTCTTTAATCGACAGAGCCGTCTGTTTTGTGGATTTTCCAAAATTATGTAAATCTAATTATTATCAACAGTGCTGTATAAATATACAAAACAGCTGAATATTATGCATTGACAAATAATGTGAAACTAAAGGAGAGAAAAAGTATGCTTACAGATGCGCAGATTGCACAAAGCTCGGTTATGGAGCCTATAACAAAGGTGGCTCAGTCCATCGGTCTTGACAGTGAAAAGCTTGACCTTTACGGTAAGTATAAGGCAAAGCTGTCGGGAGAATTGCTTTCGGAAATCGAAAAGAGCGGCAAGAAGGGAAAGCTTGTTCTTGTAACGGCGATAAACCCTACTCCTGCGGGTGAAGGCAAGACAACCATGTCCATAAGCATAGGTCAGGCACTTGCAAAGCTTGGCAAGAAGGGTATTCTTGCCCTCAGAGAGCCCTCCCTCGGCCCCGTGTTCGGCATTAAGGGCGGTGCCGCAGGCGGAGGATATTCTCAGGTTCTTCCCATGGAGGATATAAACCTGCACTTCACAGGTGATTTCCATGCTATAACAACTGCAAACAATCTTCTTTCTGCCATGATAGACAATTCCCTTCATCAGGGCAATCCCCTCGGACTTGACCCTAAAAGAATTTCCTTTAAGAGAGTTCTTGACATGAACGACAGAGCTCTCAGAAAGGTTGTTGTGGGCTGTGGCGGCAAGGCTGACGGTGTTATGAGAGAGGAAGGCTTTAATATTACTGCGGCTTCCGAAATCATGGCGATTCTTTGTCTTGCACAAAGTAATGAAAACTTAAAGGAAATGCTTGGCAATATTCTTGTCGGCTACACTTACGAGGGCAGAGCCGTTTTCGCAAGAGAGCTTGGCGGTGTCGGCGCTATGGCTACTGTTCTTAAGGATGCCATGAAGCCCAATCTCGTTCAGACAATTGAGCATACTCCCTGTCTTGTTCACGGCGGTCCCTTTGCCAATATTGCTCATGGCTGTAACTCTATTATCGCTACAAAGGCGGCTCTCGGTCTTGCGGATTACGTTATCACCGAAGCAGGCTTCGGCGCAGACCTCGGTGCTGAAAAGTTCCTTGACATTAAGTGCCGTAAGGCCGGAATTTCACCCGATGCTATCGTTCTTGTTGCAACGGCAAGAGCTCTTAAATACAACGGCGGCGTTGCTAAGGATGAACTTAAAACTCCTAATGTTGAGGCTCTTAAAAAGGGTGCCTGCAACCTTGAAGCTCATATTGATAACCTTAAAAAGTACGGCGTGCCTATCGTGGTTTGTATTAACCACTTCTATGCCGATACCGATGAGGAGGTTGCGGCAATAAAGGAAGTCGCAGAGGCTCGCGGAGTTAAGGCTATCGTCTGCAAGGGCTTTGAAAAGGGCGGTGACGGCGCACTTGAGCTCGCTGAGGAGGTTGTGAGACTTGCCGACAGCGGCAGCGCAAACTTTACTCCCCTTTACAGCTTTGATATGCCTATTAAGGATAAGATTGAAAAAATTGCAAGGGAAATCTACGGCGCTTCAAGCGTTAACTTCGATGCGGCGGCTCTTAAAACTATTAAGGAAGCAGAAGAGCTCGGCTTCGGTAATTACCCCGTCTGCATGGCTAAAACTCAATACTCCCTCTCGGATGATATGAAGGCTCTCGGCAGACCCTCCGGCTTTACCCTTAACGTAAGAGAAGTCCGTATAAGCTCCGGCGCCGGCTTCATCGTCGCCCTTACCGGCTCTATTATGACTATGCCCGGCCTTCCTAAAAAGCCCGCCGCTGAGGCTATTGATATCGACAACGACGGCGTTATTGTTGGATTGTTTTGATTTTTCTCCCCCCTACTTTTCTTGTAAGAAAAGTAGGCAAAAGAACTTTCAGCCTATCAACTTTCTTATTTAGGATATAACCACACCTTTTTCGCTCGATTACAGCCTCGTTCGGGCAGCATAAACGCAACTGCCCGAACGATTAAAGGCTTAGTGTAAAAGCTTGTAAGAAAAGTAGGCAAAAGAACTTTCAGCCTATCAACTTTCTTTTTTAGGATATAACCACACCTTTTTTGCTCGATTGCAGCTTCGTTCGGGCAGCATAAACGCAACTGCCCGAACGATTAATAAAAAAATTGCACTCATTTTGCCCCCAGCCTTAATGGGGCAAAATGAAACGGCACTCGAGCAACGAACACGGGATAAAACCTTTCAGAAAAAAGTTCCGTAAATGGAAAGTTCTTTGCGAGCTTTCTTTCAAGAAAGCGGAAAAAACCGACAAAAACTAACTAAAAACCGCACTCATTTTGCCCCCAGCCTTAATGGGGCAAAATGAAACGGCACTCGAGCAACGAGGGCGGGATAAAACCTTTCAGAAAAAAGTTCCGTAAATGGAAAGTTCTTTGCGAGCTTTCTTTCAAGAAAGCGAAAAAACCCCGTAACGAAAGTTCTTTGCGAGCTTTTTTTCAAGAAAGCGGAAAAACCCGTAACGAAAGTTCTTTGTGAGCTTTCTTTCAAGAAAGCGGAAAAAAACCGGACAAAAAACTAACTAAACTAAACGAACGCGGAGGAAAGAGATGGAGATAAAGGTATACGAGAGCAGGAGCGAGGAAGAGACAGAGGGGATAGGCAGGGAGGTAGCGAAGGAGCTGAGGAGCGGGGACTTTGTTGCGTTTTTCGGCGAGCTTGGAAGCGGCAAGACAGCATTTGTAAGGGGAGCCGCATCGCTGATGTGTCCCGGGGCAAGGGTATCGAGTCCGACGTATGCGATAGTAAACGAATATAGAGGGGCTTTACCGATATTTCACTTTGATGTATATAGGATACTTGACGACGACTCGCTTTATTCAACGGGGTTTTATGAATATGCCGAGAGAGAGGGCGTAATTTTCACGGAATGGAGTGAGAACATAGCCTTTGCACTACCCGAGAAGAGATATGAAGTCATTTTTGAGAAAACAGGAGAGACAGCGAGAAGGATAACGGTAAAGAAAATATTTTAAAACAAGAAAGATAGCTTACCGGATAGCAAAAATCTATTGACAAAACAAAGAAAAGGCTGTATAATATACAGGCACGCTGGTATGGCGCAGTTGGTAGCGCAATTGATTCGTAATCAATAGGCCGAGGGTTCAAGTCCCTCTACCAGCTCCAGAAAAAAGCACCCTTACGGGTGCTTTTTCGATTAAATGTTCGTTTTGCCGAACATTTTGCCTCATTTTGTTTGTGAAGGGTGGCAGTAATGAATAGAGCTTTAAAAATATGGCAGAGTGTTTTCATGGTTGCAGGAGCCTTCTGCCTTTTTAACGGAATAATAATATCAATGACATCAAATCTGAATCTCGGAAACATTCTGACGCTTATTATGGGATTTGTGCTGTTATCCGTAGGCTTTCTTTGGGATATGTTTAAAACACGCTGTCCAAAGTGGCTTAAAACAGCCTTTTTCATAGCACTTGCCATTGTCTTTATGTTTTCGACATCCCTGTATCTATACGGTAAAAGCGACAATGTGACATATGATGAAGATGCAGTAATAGTCCTCGGGGCAGGACTTCGCGGCTCAAGACCGAGTTCAACGCTCAAAGGAAGGCTGAATGCCGCATATGAGTATCACAAAGGGAACCCCGCTGCCTTGATTGTCGTCAGCGGAGGAAAAGGTTACGACGAGGATATTACCGAAGCAGAGGCTATGGAAACGTATCTTGTAAATCTCGGAGTGCCGAAGGACAGCATCATAAAGGAAGAAAAATCCACAAGCACCTATGAAAACTTCACCTTTTCAAAGAGTATTCTTGACGGGATTTTACCTGACGGATATTCGGTGACTTATGTGTCAAACGAATATCACATTTTCAGAGCAGGACAAATCGCAAGGGATGCAGGCTTTGAAAGTACCTCCCATATACATTCTTCAACGCTGTGGCACTCGGTGCTGCCGGGTGTTCTGAGGGAATGTGTCGGGGTGGCAAAGTATTTTGTGCTCGGCAAATAAAATCCAAAAATAAAAAGCGGACAGCCAAAAGGCTGTCCGCGATGTTTTGTATGTACCTTTAATTATGCGTTCTTCTTGCTGATAACCGCTTTGATAACAAAGAGTGTGCCGAGCATGAGAACTACCGCGATGGGAAGTGCAATAAATGCATTGGGAATAAATCCTGCGATGAGGTAGGATACAAAGGAAACTGCTGCTACTGTCATGGCGTAAGGAAGCTGAGTGTTTACGTGATTTACGTGGTTGCACTGAGCACCGGCGGAAGCCATGATTGTTGTATCAGAAATGGGTGAGCAGTGGTCGCCGCAAACCGCACCTGCCATACAAGCGGACATACCGATGATGGACATTGTTGTGTCGCCTGCAAATACTGCGAGAACGATAGGAATGAGAATACCGAATGTACCCCAGCTTGTACCTGTCGAGAAGGAAAGCACAATAGCAACAAGGAAGATGATTGCAGGAAGGATGTTGACAAATGCACTTGCAGAAGTATTAACAAAGTCTGCAATAAATACCTTTGCACCGATGGAGTCTGTCATGCCCTTGAGTGTCCATGCACAGGTAAGAATGAGGATGGCAGGAACCATAGCCTTGAAGCCTTCGGGGATACAACCCATAAGTTCTGTGAACTTGATAACACCGTGTCTGAATACGATGAAGTAGATGGATACAAGAATTATTGCAACAAATGAACCGAGTGCAAGACCAACGGAAGCATCACAGTTGGAGAATGCATCGATGAAGTTTTCGCCGCTGAAAAATCCACCCGAGTAAATCATGCCGATGATGCAGCAGATGATGAGGATAACAACGGGGAGAATAAGGTCGATAACCTTACCCTTTTCGTTAGCCTTTTCTTCTGCAACAGCACTTGTTTCTCCAAGTGTTGTGAAGATGTCGCCCTTTTCTTCGGCATTCTTTTCATGAAGCTTCATGGGACCGAAGTCCATCTTCATGATTGCAATTGTAATCATCATAATAATTGTGAGAATTGCATAGAAGTTGAAGGGAATAGCCTTGATAAAGAGGCTGAGGCCTTCGCCTTCGGGAGCAAAGCCTGCAACGGCTGCCGCCCAGGAAGAAATGGGAGCGATGATACAAATGGGAGCAGCTGTGGCATCAATGAGATAGCTGAGCTTTGCTCTTGAAATCTTCTTTGCATCACATACAGGTCTCATAACAGAGCCGACTGTTAAGCAGTTGAAATAGTCGTCAACGAAGATAAGTACACCAAGAGCAATTGTAGCAAGCTGTGCGCCTACTCTTGACTTGATGTGGGTGGAAGCCCATCTGCCAAATGCAGCAGAGCCGCCTGCCTTGTTCATCATGGCAACAAGTGTGCCGAGAAGAACGAGGAAGATAAGAATACCAACATTGTAGGAGTCTGCAAGGCTTGCTACAAAGCCGTCCTGAACAACGTGGTTGAGGGTTGTCTCAAAATTAAAGTTTGCGTAGAGAAGACCGCCTGCGAGAATACCTACAAAGAGAGAAGAATAAACTTCCTTTGTGATAAGCGCAAGAACTATGGCGATAATTGCGGGAACGATGGACCAGATTGTAGCGTAGAAGGGAGTGACTTCCTTTCTTACCTCTGCTACTGCCTCGTCGATGTTTGCATCAACGTTTTCGTCTGCCGTAATGGCATCTGCATAACCGTCAATATACTCGTAAGCATAGTCGAGGTTAGACATTTCGGAATCAATTTCTTCCCCTGCTATGTAGCTGACATATCCGGGAACCTCATCCGCAAAGGATGTCATACCGAACACGCCGAGCATGCACACAAGTGCAATAATAAGGGCAAGTGCTCTTTTCATGGTTTAAAACCTCCAATAAATTTTTTATAAAATAAAAAGACTGCAGCTTGCACCACAGTCCATTATTTCCCTAAAGAATAATTCAAACTGACATAGCGCTCCACATAAAAATGTGACAGAGATAAGAATATTCTCACATACCTCCGACATCGGTTTCTTCGGAAAAACCGACATCTCGGCGCCTGCACCTACGTCTCTTTCTTTGCCTCCGAAAGCGAAAGATACGATAATTGCAAAACGCACCTCTATTCAAGTTTCATTTGATTAATTAAAATTGTACACTATTCGTCTAAATTCGTCAATAGTTTTGTCGCATTATTCACATCTCGTTAATATCCTCACTCTATCGAAGCAATTATCAGTTCCGAAAGTGTAGGCTTTTGGTATGAAAATTCAAGCGCAGACATAAAAATGTTTTCTGACATCTCCAAGGCTTCAATGCGATTTGTGTAAAGGGTTGCGATAACATCGCCCTCTTTGACAAAGTCGCCTGTTTTCTTTGAAATAATAATGCCTGCCGAAAGGTCGATGATATCTGTCTTTGTCTTTCTTCCCGCACCAAGCTCACAGCAGGACATTCCGATTTTTTCGGCATCCATGTGTGAGATGTAGCCCTCATAAGTGCTCTTTATCTCATATTCAAGCTTTGCCTTGGGAAATAAATCGGTGTTGTCGGCAAGCTCGGCGTTTCCCCCCTGTGCAGATATCCATTCCTTGAACTTTGAGAAGGCAGAGCCGTTGTCTATTGCCGACTCACAAAGAGCCTTTGCTTCTTTCAGGGAAATTCCCTTAAGATTTGCCACAAGTCCCGAGGCAAGGCTTACGGAAACCTCTCTTATGTCTCCTTTTGTTTTGCCCTTGAGAACATCAATTGCCTCAATTACTTCAAGAGAGTTTCCCACCGCAAAGCCGAGAGGAACATCCATGTTTGTAATAAGTGCCCTTGTGTTTCTGCCGCAGCTTTTGCCGATTGTTACCATGCCCTCGGCAAGCCTTTTTGCATCCTCTGCCGTTTTCATAAAGGCGCCGCTTCCGCACTTGACGTCAAGCATGATGTTTTTTGAGCCTGCGGCAATTTTCTTTGACATAATGCTTGAAACAATAAGGGGGATAGAGTCTACCGTTGCCGTAACATCGCGAAGTGCATAGAGCTTTTTGTCGGCAGGTGCAAGGTTTCCGCTTTGTCCGCAAACACAAAGACCTGTTTTTCTCGATATTTCAAGAAACTCACGCTTGTCAAGCTCTGTTCTGTAACCGGGGATTGATTCAAGCTTGTCAATGGTGCCGCCTGTGTGACCGAGACCGCGGCCCGACATTTTTGCGACTATCCCTCCGAGAGAAGCAACTATGGGTGCAACGATAAGCGTTGTTTTGTCGCCCACGCCTCCGCTTGAATGCTTGTCACAGCTCATGGAGCCAAATTCCGAAAGATCTACCATGTCGCCCGACTGTGCCATTGCCATGGTAAGGGTGCTTGTTTCCCTGTCGGTCATGCCGTTAAAGATTACAGCCATACAGAAAGCCGACATTTGATAATCGGGAATACTGCCGTCGGTAAAGCCTTTTATAATAAAGCTTATTTCCTCGTCGGTCAATTCTTCCGAGTGCTTTTTCTTTGTGATTAAATCATACATGGTCATACGCTTATACCTCTATGTTTTCTACGCCAAAGCTAAAGGGTAAAATATCTGAGAGGGAGTATTCCTTTATGTCATCTTTTGACATGATATAAAGCTTAAAGCCATCGTCGCAAAACTCCCGCATAACCTGTCTGCAAACGCCGCAGGGAAAGCAGGGCTTATCGGAAAGCTCTCCGCCTTTTCCGCCGCATACGGCAATTGCCGAAAATTTTTGCTTCCCGTCGGATATCGCCTTGAAAAAGGCAACTCTTTCCGCGCAAACGGTGGGAGAATAGGAAGCGTTTTCAATGTTGCAGCCTGTATAAATTGTTCCGTCATCGCATAAAAGCGCCGCACCTACCTTGAAATTCGAGTAAGGGGTGTAGGCAAGGCTTCTTGCCTTTTTTGCTCTTTCACAGAGTGTCTGTTTCATGTTATATCTCCTAAAAAGCTCTTGCCGCAAAGGTTGTATTTCACACCGAGATAATCGGCAATGCTTGCGGCGATGTCCGAGAAGGTCTGTCTTGTGCCGAGATTTTTCGGCTTTATTTTTTTGCCGTAAACAAGAAGGGGAGTATACTCTCTTGTATGGTCGGTGCTGATGTCTGACGGATCACAGCCGTGGTCTGCACTTATTATGAGAAGGTCATCGACCTTTAGCTTTTCAAGAACCCTTGCGAGATGTGCGTCATACCTGCAAAGCTCGTTTGCATAGCCCTCTGCATCGTTTCTGTGACCGAAGGAGGAGTCGAAGTCCACAAGGTTTATAAAGCAAAGACCGTGAAAGTCCTCATCAAGCATTTTAAGTGTCATTTCCATACACTCTGCATTTCCGTGGCTGTCTGTGTCGCGTGTTATTCCGACACCTGCGAAAATATCATTTATCTTTCCGACGGAAACAACATCAAGCCCCGAGGCCTTCAATAAATCAAGGAGTGTTGTGCCGCTTGGCTCTACCGAAAAATCACGGCGGTTGTTTGTTCTTGTAAACGCACCTTCTTTGCCTGTAAAGGGACGGGCAATCACCCTTCCTGCGGCGTTGTCGCCTACCAAAATTTTCCTTGCAATTCTGCAGTATTCGTAAAGGGTATCGACGGGAACAATGTCCTCATGTGCCGCAATCTGAAAAACACTGTCGGCACTGGTGTAGACAATAAGTGCACCCGTTTCAAGATGCTCTCTTCCGTAATCACGTATTACCTCGGTGCCGGAGTATGGTTTGTTGCATATTACTTTTCTTCCCGTCTGCTCTTCAAATACATTTATAATTTCCCGGGGAAAACCGTCGGGATATGTGGGAAAGGGTTTGTCTAAACGAAGCCCCGCAATCTCCCAATGTCCCGTTGTTGTGTCCTTGCCGGTTGAGGCTTCCATACATCTGCCGTATGCGGCAAGGGGAGAGGGCTTTGCCTTTGGAAGGTATTCGCAGCCTTCTATAAAAGGAAGTCCCAGCAGCGAGAGGGTTGGAAGCTGCAGAAGTCCCGTATCAAAGCAGCCTTTGAGGGTGTTTGCACCTTCATCTTTGAACAAATGCGCATCGGGTAATGCGCCGATGCCGACCGAGTCAAGCACCGTAAGAAAAACGCGTTTCATAATTTTTCTCCAGTTATAAGCTTATTGCCGTTTCAAGGGCAAGCTTCATCATGTCGGTAAAGGAGGTCTGCCTTTCAAGGGCACTCGTGCTCTCGCCCGTTAAAAGATGGTCGGATACGGTACAGACGGCAAGTGCCCTCTTGCCAAATTTTTGTGCTGTCATATAGAGAGCCGCTGCCTCCATTTCAACTGCGAGAACTCCAAGCTTTGACCACTTTTGAGTGTTTGTGTTGTCATCGTTGTAGAAAATATCGGTGGAATACAGGTTTCCGACGTGAAGTGTAAGTCCCATTTGGTTTCCGATGTCGTAGGCTTTCTTTAAAAGCTCAAAGCTTGCAATAGGGCAAAGATTTCCGCTCAGGCGGTACTGTGATGCAAAGTTTGAATCGGTACACGCACCCTGCCCGAGAACAATGTCGCGTATGTGAACGTCTTTGTTCATACCGCCTGCCGTGCCGACTCTTATAATGTTTTCAACGCCGAAAAAGCTGTAAAGCTCATGGGCGTATATGGATATTGAAGGCATACCCATGCCGCTTGCCATTACCGAGACCTCTTTGCCCTTGTAAAAGCCTGTGTAACCCTGAACTCCTCTTACGTTGTTTACAAGTCGGGCATTTTCAAAAAAGCTTTCGGCAATAAATTTTGCTCTCAGCGGGTCGCCGGGCATGAGTACGGTTTTTGCAAAATCCGTGCTTTTTGCATCAATGTGAGGTGTTGCCATATCAGTATCCTCCCTCGTCTTTAAGGTTTTTAATAAGCTTTATAATTCTGCTTGTGCCGAGGCGCGATGCACCGAGCTTTATGAAGATAGACGCATCCTCAAGGCTTGAAATGCCGCCTGCGGCTTTGATTTTAACATGACCTTCCACATTCTTTGCGAAAAGCTCAATGTCCTCTTTTGTTGCACCGCCCTTTGAAAAGCCCGTGCTTGTTTTTATAAAATCCGCACCCGATTCCGACACTACACGGCACATTTCAATCTTTTCTCTGTCCGTGAGCAGACAGGTCTCGATTATTACCTTTAGTATTTTGTCACCGCACGCGTTTTTTATTTGCTTAATTTCGTCAAGCACCTTTTCGTAGTGTCCCGATTTAACGTCGCCGATGTTTATAACCATGTCTATTTCATCCGCACCGTTATTTATCGCATCCTTTGTCTCAAAAACCTTGACGGCTGTTGTGCCGTAACCGTTCGGAAAACCGATTACCGTGCACACCGCCACTCCCGAATCCTTAAGGTATTCCTTTGCCTTTTTCACATGACAGGGGGCAATGCATACAGAGGCGGTGCCGTATTCGCGCGCCTCATCGCAAAGAACCTGTATTTGCTGCCATTCGGCATCCTGCGAAAGCAGGGTATGGTCGACTTTTGAAAGAATGTTTTTCATATTAGTTTACTCTTTTCCCGGATGTAGTTTATTTGCCGTAAAATTCGCTTGCTATTCTCACCGTTTCCATGGCGTCTGCGGCATAATAATCGGCATTTATCATGCTTGCGTATTCCTCTGTGAGAACTGCACCGCCGACAATTGTCTTTGCCGCGGGGCGCTTTTCGGAAAGCAGCTTTATGGTCTTTTCCATTGAAGGAACGGTGGTTGTCATAAGAGCCGAAAGCCCTATGAGGTTGCAGTTTTTGTCGTTTGCCGCAGCGAGTATTGCCTCAGGCTCTACGTCTTTTCCCAAATCGTAAACCGTAAAGCCGTAGCTTTCAAGAAGTACCTTTACTATGTTCTTGCCGATGTCATGTATATCTCCCTTTACCGTTGCAAGAATTACCGAACGGCAGGAATCGGCGTCGGATTTGGGAAGAGCCTTCTTTACCTCATCAAAAGCAGCACAAGCACTTTCGGCACTCATAAGAAGCTGGGGGAGAAATGCCCTTCCTTCTTCAAATGCCTTGCCCACGCGGCTCAGGGCAGGGATTATTTTAGTGTTTATTATGTCAAGCGCACTCATCTTTTCGAGTAAGACGGCACTGCTTCGGCTTGCCGCCTCGCGAAGCCCCTTTACTATTGCGCCCTCAAGGTCGTAGATGTCGTCTTTTGAGGAGGCTGTACCGGAAGAGGAGGCATCTGAAGTACCTGATGCATATTCGATGTACTTCGAGAAGGTCTCGTCAAGTCCGGTAAGGGCAAGGTATGAGTAGTATGTATCCATCATGCCGTCGGAAAACGGGTTCATTATTGCCATGGACAGCCCGTTGCAGAGGGCAAGGGAAAAGAAGGTGCTGTTTATTTTTTCGCGGCAAGGAAGCCCGAAGGAAATGTTTGAAACACCCAGACTTGTGTGGAAGCCGTCGCGTCTTAACAGCTTTATTGCCTCAAGGGTAACAAGTGCGCTGTCCTTGTCGGAGGATACCGCCATTGCAAGCGGGTCAACGATTATGTCCTTTTTGCCTATGCCGTAGAACTGAGCTTCTTTTGCGATTTTTCTTGCAATTTCAAGCCTTTCTTCGGCGGTTTTAGGTATGCCGTTTTCATCGAGCGTCAAGGCAATAAGTGTTCCGCCGTACTTTTTTACGAGAGGGAAAACGGCATCCATGCTTTCTTTTTTGCCGTTCACGGAGTTTATAAGAGCCTTGCCGTTGTAAATTCTCATTGCCTTTTCGAGAACGGCGGGGTCTGAGGAATCTATTTGCAGCGGAAGGTCGGTTACGGCCTGAAGCTGTTCTATTGACACCTTCATCATGTCAGCCTCGTCAATTTCGGGAAGTCCCACGTTTACATCGAGTATGTGAACACCCTTTTCCTCCTGCTTTGCCGCCTCGGAAAGAATATAGCTCATATCACGGTTTCTGAGAGCTTCCTTGAGCTTTTGTTTTCCCGTCGGATTTATTCTCTCGCCGATAAGAAGCGGAACATCGCCGACCTTGAGCGCATGGGTATAGGAGGAAATTGTCGTGAAATTCTTTTCATAGGGGTCGCAGTATATGACGTCGGTAGTTTTTTCGACCAGCTTTTTTATGTAATCGGGGGTTGTTCCGCAGCATCCGCCGAGAATGTTTGCGCCCCTTTGGGCAAGCAGCCTGCAAAGGTCGGAAAACTCCTCTGCATCCTTGTCAAAGACTGTCTCGCCGTTCTTTATAACGGGAAGTCCTGCGTTTGGCTTTACTATTACGGGAAGCGAAGAGAACTCCGAGAACTCCTCCATGACACTCATCATCTTGTCAGGTCCCAACGAGCAGTTCATACCAATGGCATCTGCCCCCAGTGCTTCAAGCAGACATATCATGGCGCGTGCATCGGCACCCGTCATTAAATGTCCCGATTCATCGTATACGTTTGTGACAAACACGGGAAGAGAGCTGTTTTCCTTTGCCGCAAGAAGAGCCGCCTTTGTCTCAAGGCTGTCATTCATTGTCTCGATAAGTATAAGGTCTGCGCCGTTTTTCACGCCCTCCCTTACAGAGCAGGCGAAAATTTCAACGGCATCCTCAAAGTCAAGATTCCCCAAGGGCTTTAAAAGCTTTCCCGTAGGGCCTATGTCGAGGGCGATAAATCTGTCGCCGTCAAAGCACGCCCTTGCTTTTTTTGCACAGTCGAAGGCGGCGGCGATAAGCTCTTTGTAGTTTTCGTATTTGTCGCAGTTTACGCCGAAGGTGTTTGTGCAGACAATGTTGCTTCCCGCCTCAAAGTATTGCTTGTGAAGGCGTACTACCGCATCGGGATTTTCAAGGTTCCACATTTCGGGAGCCTTTGACCTTTCAAGTCCCATGCTCTGAAGCACCGTTCCCGTTCCGCCGTCAAGATACAGCCTTTTTGTTTTTATTAGTTCTTTTATACTGTTCACGTTGTTACCTGTCCTTTTTACTTTATTTGCCGCCCGAAATTCCCATAATGGCGGTGATTGTTTTTTGCGGAGACATTAAAAGCGTGTCCGAGATGGTGATACCGAGAAGCCTTTCGGCGTTGAGATATGAAAGAATGTCCTTCTGAACGCATAGCTCAAGGTCGCCGTAGCCGGGGGAAAAGCGTGCCTTACAGCAAAGCTCTCCCTTTATTCTCTGCTCCGAAACATCGCAGGCACTCTCAGCAAGGGCAGACAAAGCCGCATCGCATATAAAATGCTCTGCCCCCGATAAAAGCGACAGCCTCGACAAAAGCCTGTCTGCCGAATATCCGAGGGTTACGGCAAACACAAAGGCCTGCTTGCAGCCTAAAAGATTCTTGTAAAGGTCGGCGCTGTCAATTACTATTTCGCCGAGTAATACGGTGGGTTTTTCTTTGTGTGTTACGGGAACCCTTATATAACAGCATTTCGGGAATGCCGCTTGTATTGCCTTTTCAATACAAGAATCAAAACAGCCCGTGTCAAACTGCCTTGAAACACAAAGCCGTCTTGAAAGCTCGTTTTTGTCAATGCATACGCTCCCCTTGTCAAGAGAAAAACAGCTTGTCTGTACAATCATTTTATTATCTCGCTTATGTTGTCTCTTATTGCCCTTGCAACCTCGGGCTTGTTCATGGAATATACGTGTACGGCATTGACACCGTTTGCGTAGAGGTCGATAATCTGCTCTGTGGCATATGCAATACCCGCCTGCTTCATTGCCTCGGGATTGTCGCCGTATCTGTCAACAAGACGGACAAATCTCTGGGGAAGTGCGTTTCGGGAGATGGATATAATCCTTTTTATCTGCTTTGCGTTGGTAACCGGCATTATGCCTGCAACAACCGGCACGTCGACCCCAGCACGCATTAAGCGGTACATGAAGTTGTAGAGTATGTTGTTGTCGAAAAACATCTGTGTTGTGAGAAACTCACAGCCTGCCTCAACCTTGATTCTGAGTGCCTCAATGTCCTTTGCGCTGTTTTCGCTTTCGGGATGGCTTTCGGGATAGCAGGCACCGCCGATGCAGAAGGAGCCGAAATTGCGTATTTCCGCCGTAAGCTCGCTTGCATAGGAATACTCATGCCCCGACATATCAAAGCCCTCGGGGATGTCTCCTCTGAGTGCGAGGATGTTTTCAATTCCCCGCTTTTTCAAATCCGAAAGAAGGGTATGTATCTGCTCTTTGGTTGAGGAAATGCAAGAGAGATGTGCAAGTGGCGTAACACCCATTGAAAGAAGGTTTTCGGCAATGTCGGCGGTGTACTTTGACGTACCGCCTCCCGCACCGTAGGTTACGCTCATGTAAGAGGGGCAAAGCTTTGAGATTTCGGTTGTGGCATCCATTACCGAGTCGAAATTATCGCTTGTCTTGGGCGGAAAAACCTCAAAGGAAAGACCGGGCTTTCCGCTTGTTATGATGTCAATGATTTTCATGCTGTTTTTCTCCTTGGGAAAATTATACATCTATTCAAGCTATTATAACACATAAATTGCCGTTTTACAATAACTATTGTAAGGTTTTTATTAATTCGTCATTATGTAAAAAAAGATTTTGTTGACACAGTCTCTAAGACATGGTATACTTTACCAATAAGAAAAGAGTCGGCTTTTTTTTGCGGATTTGGAGGTTAAATATGAAATTCTTCAACACGTTTGTGATATTGGTCTTGGTTATTACTGCGGCATTGACCGTTCTTGCAGAAGATGCTGTTGTCCGCTACAGCGGAACATGCGGCGAGGCGGCGATATGGTCGTTGGACTCGGACGGTGTGCTTACAATTTCGGGAAGCGGCGAAATGACGAATTTTGGCAGCATTTCAAGTACACCGTGGAACCCTTACAGAGACGACATTAAAAAGGTAGTTATAGGTGAGGGAATAACAACGGTAGGCAGTCTTGCGTTTAAAGAATGTCAGAATCTTACTCAGGTTGATTTAGGTAATACCGTTAAAACAATCTACAGTGAGGCGTTTTCCGTAAACATTGGATTGAAGGAAGTCAACATTCCTGACAGTGTTACTGTGGTGGAACCACGTGCTTTCGGCAACAACTATAATCTGGAATACGTATATATAGGCAGCGGTGTTGAACTGTTGTATTCAACAAGCTTTGAGCCGAGTGCTATGAAGGAATATGTTGTTTCCGAAGAAAATGAGAATTATTGCTCGGTGGAAGGCGTTTTGTTTGACAAGAGCATGAAAAAGCTTATACGCTACCCGAGAAACAAAGCTCTTGAGGTGTATGATGTCCCACAGGGAGTAGAGGTTCTCGGATATGAATGCTTTAAAGGCACATCCCTTCTCGGGCAGGTAAATATATGTCAGAGTGTAGAGATAATTGAAAAAGTAGCATTTGAATATTCCGGTGTCAGTGTGATAAATATTGAGGAGGGCGTATCGGAAATACAGGACTATGCTTTTTCTTCCTGTACAAGTCTCAGAGAAATACATTTGCCGTCAACCGTCAGGACAATTGGCGAAGAAGCTTTCTTTGACTGCAAGGCTCTTGAAGTGGTATACATAGAAGATGTGAAGGCGTGGTGCGAGATTGATTTTGAAACGTCTTATTCCAATCCCCTTGTGTTTAAATGCCTGCTTTATGTTAATTCAGTACTTGCCAATCATCTTGAAATCCCTGTCGGAACAAAAGAAATACCAAGCTGTGCCTTTATTGGCGGACAGTTTGTAAGCGTGAGTATTCCCGACAGCGTGGAGAGTATAGGAGAAAGGGCATTTTTTTCGTGCACCGAATTGACCGGTGTAGAAATACCAGAAAGTGTGACGTATATCGGAGAATCAGCGTTTACATACTGTTTTGAGCTGTTTTCCGCAAAGATTTTGGCAAATATTGATACACTTCCGAAAAACGCATTCCGCTACTGTACATCACTTGAAAGGGTGGAGCTTCCCGATAGTCTGAAAACGGTTGGCGAGTTGGCATTTGGCGATTGCTCTTCTCTTGAATCTCTTATGCTTCCTTACGGAACCGAGCGAATCGGAAGATTCTGCTTCAACTATTGCACGGCACTGGAAACAATTGTGATTCCTGACACGCTTGTCAGCATTGCCTGCGGTGCGTTCTGTAGATGTGATAGCTTTTCGGCAGTGTTCTATTCGTCATCCAATGAAAAATGGGATGAAATAGATTATTTGTTCGAAATGAATTATGATAATGCATTTGATATTCTTGATAATGCGGATTTTTATTTCAATTACACCTATCCCGAAAGGGATGACGAGTCTGACAGCAACAATTATCTTCACGGAGATATTAACGGAGACAGAACGGTAAACAACAGAGACGCCGCACGTCTCATGCAACATATTGCAGGCTGGGATGTTGAAGTTGTACAAGCAGTTCTTGACGTAAACGGCGATGGTACCGTAAATAACCGCGATGCGGCGCGCATCATGCAGTACCTTGCAGGTTGGGATGTTGAATGGAAATGACAAAAAAGAGCCGTGAGGCTCTTTTTTTGCCGCAATTAAGATGCAATCAAAATACTTGCAATTATTTCGAAAGTGTGATATAATCAAACAGATAATGGGATTGTATGTCAAAAATTCAAAAAGACGAGAGGAAAAGCATATGGCGATAAAAGAAACCTATCAGGCACAGCTCATACATGACGAGGAATATCTTGTACGCGCACTTGAAGCGGCGATATTTGCCTACGGAAGCGCGATATCCTTTGATAAGCTTGCAGAGGCGGTGGAGATTGAGGAAAAGCTTATACCCCAGCTTCTCCATTCAATGCTCGGAAGATACGAAAACTCTGCATTCGAGCTGCTTATCCTTGACGGTCACGCACAGTTTGCAACAAAGAGCGAGTATGCGGGAATAGTAAGAAATGCGTTGACCATTCGCCAGAATCTGCCCCTTTCGAGGGCGGCTCTCGAGGTGCTTGCAATTATCGCATATAACCAGCCTGCAACAAGGGCTCTTGTTGACAGGGTAAGAGGTGTTGAGTCTCCGTCTGTAATCATGTCGCTTTGCGATAAGGGGCTTATTGAGGAAAAGGGCAGACTCGATGCACCGGGACGCCCCATGCTTTACGGAACAACAACCGTGTTTTTAAGAACCTTCGGTCTTGAGACAATAGATGACCTTGACGAGGTGCCTGAGCTTCATATGTTCACACAGCAGATTAAGGAGCAGAGACGCCAGCTTCTTCTGGGCGAGGAAATGACAGAGGCACAGAAGAACCAGCTTACCCTTGAGGGTGAGGATGTTGCACCCGAGGGGGAAATACCCTCTGTTGCAGACCCGACGGTGTCAGAGACTGCCGAGACACCCTTTGAGGCGAGAATGGAAGATTTGGAGAAGGAAAATGAGCAATGAGATAGAAAAGGGCGCACTTTATGTGGTGGGAACACCCATAGGTAACCTTTCGGATATGACAGACAGGGCAAGAAATGTGCTTTGCGGCGTGGACTTTGTTGCGGCGGAGGATACGAGAGTCAGCGGAAAGCTTTTGTCGGTGCTTGGAATAAAGAACAGCTTTGTCAGCTATCATGAGCATAATAAGGCATCGGCGGGAAAAGGAATTGTCGAAAGGCTTCTTTCGGGACAGAGCGGCGCAATTGTCACGGATGCGGGAATGCCCGCAATATCCGACCCGGGCGAAGAGCTTGTAAGGCTGTGCAAGGAAAACGGCATCAAGGTTATACCCGTTCCGGGAGCCTGTGCCTTTGTGAGTGCACTTTGCGCATCGGGAATGCCGTCAAGACGCTTTTGCTTTGAGGGCTTTCTGCCGACGGATAAAAAAGAACGCCAAGAGGTGCTTTCCTGTTATAAAAACGATAAAAAAACCGTCATTTTCTACGAAGCACCCCACAGACTTGTAAAGACGCTTGAGGCGTTCCTTGAGTCCTTGGGCGACAGAAGGGTGTGCCTTGCAAGAGAGCTTACAAAGCTTAATGAGGAAATAGTTGTCACAACCCTCAAGGAAGCACTTGAGCTTTATAAAACAAAGGAGCCGAGAGGCGAATATGTTATTGTCATTGAGGGTGCACCGCAAGACGGTACGCAAAGTGTGTTTGACAGCATGACGGTACAGGAGCACGTGGAATTTTACGAAAAACAGGGCATGAAGAGAATGGATGCAATTAAGATGTGTGCAAAGGACAGAGGCGTGCCCAAAAACGAGATATATAAGCACTTTATTTAAGGTGACATAAGATTAAAGAGGGCTAAGGTTTTGGTTATGGACGGGTTGTATTTTGGAAAAAGGTATCATACCCTTGATTACTTTTTTAAGAATAAATTCGGCACGAAAATTGCCAAAATATCCCTATCGGGAGGCTTTTCCTGCCCAAACCGCGACGGAACCAAGGGAACCGGCGGCTGTATATACTGCTCGGGTGCTCTTTCGGGAGACTTTGCAGGAAACCCGAAGGACAGCATAAACCGACAGTTTGAGGAAATCCGCGCCGTTATGGCAAACAAATGGAAAAACACAAAGTACATGGCGTATTTTCAGACGGGAACGGGCACATATGCCCCGACACGGCGACTGAGAGAGCTGTATGAGGCGGCTCTTGACTGTGAGGATGTTGTGTGCATGAGTATTGCCACACGTGCCGACTGTATCACAAAGGACTGTTATAAGCTTCTTGAGGAAATATCAAAGAAAACGTATCTCACCGTAGAGCTCGGACTTCAGTCGGTGCATGACGAGACGGGAAGGATTATAAACAGACAGTCAACCTATAAGGAGTTTTTAACAAGCTTCAATACCCTGAAAAATCTCGGCATTGACGTCTGTGTTCATCTTATCAACGGACTTCCCTTTGAAACAAAAGAGCAGATGAACCAAAGCGTAATGCAAGTCTCAGAGCTTCTTCCCTGGTCGGTAAAGCTTCATCTTCTTCATGTCATAAGGGGAACCGAGTGCGAAAGGATGTATAATGCAGGGCTGTTTTCAACCTTTGAAATGGATGAGTATGTAAGCCTTGTCTGCGACCAGCTCAGGATGATAGATAAAAGAATTGTCATGCAACGCCTGACGGGTGACGGAAAGCGAAGCGAGCTTGTAGCTCCTCTGTGGAGCATAAGAAAATTTGAGGTACTCAATGCCATAGATGCCGAAATGCAAAGGCGAGATGCTTTTCAGGGCGACAGGGCGTAAAAGGGCGGCATTTATCACATAAACACCACATAAACACCACATAAACAGCCTCTTTTGTTTTATAAATGTTAAAGAGGACTTTAAAAAAATTAAAGATAATTATGTTTGGATACAAGGCTTTTTCCGAGAGCTTCGGAGGAAAGGAGTAAAACAAATGATTGAAATACAGAATCTTGTCAAGAGATACGGAAGAAACTATGCGGTAAACGATATCAGCTTTCGTGTGAACAAGGGTGAAATTGTAGGCTTTCTCGGTCCCAACGGTGCGGGAAAGAGTACGACAATGAACATCCTTACGGGATATCTTTCGGCTACAAGCGGAAGCGTGAGAATTGCGGGACACGACATTCTTGAAAACCCCATCGAAGCAAAAAAGCATATAGGCTTTCTTCCCGAGCATCCCCCGCTTTACCTTGACATGACGGTTAAGGAATACCTGAGCTTTGTTTTTGACCTGAAAAAGTGTACCCTTAATAAAAAGAGGCACATTGATGAAATTGTGGACATTATAAATATCGGCGAGGTTTACAAGCGCCCCATAAGCCATCTTTCAAAGGGCTACCGCCAGAGAGTAGGCATAGCGCAGGCACTCATTTCCTCCCCCGACATTCTTATATTTGACGAGCCCACCGTCGGACTTGACCCGAGACAGATTATCGAAATACGCGACCTTATTACAAGTCTCGGCAAGAGCCATACAGTAATTCTCAGCACCCACATCCTGCCCGAGGTAAAGGCAGTTTGCGACAGGGTTGTTATCATAAACAAGGGCGAGCTTGTTGCGGATGCAAAGACGGATGAGCTTGAGGCGGTAACGGGAGTACGCAAGATGAAGGTCAAGATTTGCGGCCCCTCCTCCGAGGTGCTTTCCTCTCTCAGAAAAATAAACGGCATTACGAATGCGGAGACTCTTCCCGAGCATGACGGCGACAGCACATCATACCTTGTTGAGGCAGACAGCGGCGCCGACATCAGAAAGCCGATTTTCAATATGCTTTGCGACAGAGGCTGGCCGATGATAGGACTTGAGAGCTTCAGCGCAAATCTTGAGGACGTATTTATTGCCATAATAGACAAAAACAAGAAGGAGGAGAATGTATGAGCGCCATATACAGAAGAGAGATTCTTTCATACTTCACATCGCCCATAGGCTATGTGTTCTCTGCCATATTCTTTGCACTTTCGGGTGTCTGCTTTGCCTCTACCACAGCTATGAGCGGCAGCACCGACACATCTGCATATTTTACATATATGCTTATGTTCTTTGTAATACTTATTCCCCTTCTTACCATGAAGCTGCTGTCTGAGGAAAAGAAGCTAAAAACCGAGCAAATTCTCATGACAAGCCCCGTAAGCCTTGTGGGAATAATCTGTGCCAAGTTCTTTGCGGCGTTCACTATTTTTGCAGGAACTCTCGGCACCTCTGCTCTTTTTAACATGGTAAGCCTTGCAGGTCTTGCAAGACAGCAGGAAAACGTGATTTCGAAGCTCAACCTTCCCACATTTATCGGCTGTATCATCGGTATGCTGCTTGTTGGTGCGGCGTTTATTGCCATAGGACTTTTTGTTTCCTCACTTACCGAAAACCAGATTGTTTCGGCAGTAATCTCCATAGGCGTTTTTGCTCTTATGATAGCAAGCAGCGTATTTGCCATGAGCATTGACAACGAAATAATCAGAGTTGTTGTAAAGTGGTTCTCGGTGCTTGACAGGTTTTATATGTTCCAGAACGGAATTTTTGATTTTACAAGCCTTGTTTACTATATAAGCCTTGTGACTGTGTTCCTGTTCCTGACGGTAAGAATTTACGAGAAGAGACGCTGGGAATAATAAAACGACCTTTGTGAAAGGATGAACGGACATGAATAAAGATAAGAATTTCGGCTCGGGTAAAAAGCTGTTTTCTTCAAAGCAGTTCAAATACGGCAGCAGCGCTGTGGTGTTTACGGTGGTTTTCTGCGTGTTTGTACTTCTTATTAATGTTGTACTGACGCTTATTGACAGCAAAACGGGCGGTCTTTATGTGGATATGACAAGCAAAAAGATTTACGGTGTTACAGAGGCGTCGGAAAAGGCACTTGAGGGTGTTAGCCTCCCAATTGAAATTGTGTTCTGCAGACCTGCGGATATTATAGAAAGCTCAGAGCTTAATTCCGTAAAGCTGCTTGCAGAAAGCTATGTAAGCAAGTTTTCCAACATCAGCGTTGTTTATAAGGACATTTTCAGCGAGCCCACATATTTCAATTCCTTTAAAAATACAAGCTCTGATACCATCTACGATGCCAGCATAATCGTGCATTGTCCGACAACGGGACTTTCTGTGGTATATGATGTTTATGATATGTATAAGTACAGAAGCTCAGACGGTGCGGTGTTTGCCTTTGACGGAGAGAATAAGCTTACAAGCGCATTTCTCAAGGTTGCAAGGGATGAGGATACAATGCTTAAAGCCGGCTTTGTGACGGGTCATAACGAAAACAGCGCCGATACCCTCAGACATTTTCTTACGGAATACGGCTACGAGGTATCAAATGTAGACCTGAAGCTTATCGACAAGAGCACTCTTTCAAAGTATAATCTCCTTGTGGTCTGCGATCCTCAGACAGACTTTATAGGAAGAAGTGCGGGAGAACGAGGCGAAATTGAGCTTCTTCGCGACTATGTGACAGAGGACTTCGGCAACATCATGTTCTTTATGAATGCAAACGGTGCATCCCTTCCCGAGCTTTCGGCGCTGCTGAGCGAAAGCTTCGGCGTTTCTCTCAATAACCGTGCCATGATTACGGAGGATTCTTCAAAAGCATCAAATTACATAGGTCTCGGCAACGGCCTTGAGTTTTACGGAACATACAGCAGCGAGCAAGGCACTGCGGGATATAAGCTGCATAAGAGCATAAGCGAGGGAGGCGGTCTTTCGACCTACTTTGCCATGGCTCCGGGACTTGAAATTGTGACAGAGCAAAGCGGAAATCTTTCTGTTTCTCCCGTGGTTGTAACGTCAAAGAACGCAAAAATCAGCGAGGGAGAGGGCATGGTAAAGCCCTGGCCCGAAAAGCCCCTCATTACCCTTTCGGAATATACAAAGCTTATTGGCGGCACTGATAAGACGGCAAATGTTTTTGTGTGCGGTACAACGGGCTTTCTTATCGGTATTGATGAGCCCTCCTTTGCCAACACCGACCTTTTAAAGACAACACTTGTATCCATGGGCAACCGCGGAATAGTGACAGACATAGAGTTTAAGGTGCTTGACGAATCCGACCTTTCGCTGACAACGGCTCAGCAGGAGGGCTTTATGAAAAAACTCGGCATTACGGTACCTGTGATTATTGCGATTATCGGTATTGCCGTATTTGTTAAGAGGAAGTATTTATAATGGAAAAGAATAAAGGTGTGCTGTCAAAGCAAAAGAAAACAATAATCCTTCTTGCCCTTCTTGCCCTCATTCTTGCGGTGGCATATTTTCTCATTTCATTTTTTGTAAAGGAAGAGCTCAACACAGTTCTTTTGATTGATGAAGAGGGGGATTATGTCGAGGCAGTAGTGTCCGACAGCTCGGGCAGAGGAATAACTCTGAATTATCTTAGCGGCGTGCTTTCGGGTGAAAACGATAATAAGTTTAATGTAAAAAAGGGCGAGAGCCGGGATGTTCTTTGCACCTTTAACGCCGACGGTATAGAGATTACCTATTACCCCATGATTTTCCCCGAAATCCCCCTGAATGAGCTTTCACGTGTGACGGTTACATCACCCGTCTCGTCGTTCAGCGTTTATATGACGCAGGATTCGGTGCCGTTAATTTCGGGTGCTGAGGAAAATCTTTATCAGTCAAACGAGCTTTCAAATCTTTTGCTTCAGGCAAGGTATATGCTTTCAAACCGCAGAATTGATTTTTCGGGCGAATACTCAGACTACGGTATTCACGAGGACAGCGTAAGGGTTGACGTTACCGATAAAAGCGGAAGGGTAAACAGCGTGCTTATCGGCGACCTTACACCCGACGGCAGCGGATATTACATGAAGCATACGGATAAAGAGCATATTTATGTTATGGACTCAAGCTGTGAGGTGTTCTTTAATGACGTCACATATTTCCTTAGTCCCATAATAACAAAAACAATCCCCGAGGAAAGCAGAAACTACCTGTCAAGCTTTACCTTTGATAAAAACAGACTGCCCTTCTTTTCCTGCGCTATAATTCCCGAGGAGCAAAGGGAGGGTGTCAATGCAAACAGGCTTCACAGAATGACCTATCCCTCAAAGGACTATGTTCTCAACAC
Organism: Eubacteriales bacterium; assembly: GCA_045541355.1. Taxonomy (GTDB): domain Bacteria; phylum Bacillota; class Clostridia; order Oscillospirales; family CAG-382; genus UMGS1387. The sequence goes on from JAZQIW010000121.1 coordinate 26,650, forward strand.
CTACAATCTTTATGAGGTGTTTTCAACCCTCGGCGCACTTTCGGGCGAGGCTGTTATGGAATACGGCGTTTCCGAAAAGGAAGGGTATGAGGACTGCATGGAGTTTTACGGCTTTGATGAGCCGTATGCCGATATTCGCTATACCTTTGGAACTCAGCAGTATATGTTTGTTGTGGGTGACAGCGTGACCGACGAGGAAAGCGGAGAAAAGTATTACTATGTTTACAGCCCCTATATGGACACGATAGTGCTGCTTGCGGCATCAAAGGTGCCTTTCCTTGAGTATGAGATGGTGGATTTTGTTCAGGCAAAGGTGTTCCAGCATAATATTGCGGATGTGGCTGAAATTCAGGTTACGGGCAAAAACTCCACAAGAAGCTTTTCTCTTTCGGGTACAGGCAAGGACCTTGCAGTTACGGAAAAGAACTCGGGCAAGGTTGTTGACTCCGATTCCTTCAGACAATTTTATATATCGCTGCTGAACGTAAACCTTGACGGTTATTCCTCCTTTGAGGAATCGAGAGACGTGAGTGAGCTTGAGCATGAGCTTACCTTCAACGTAACCCTGAACAGCGGCGAAAGACTGACATACTCCTTCTATTCCGAATCAACCCTCAGATGCTATATGGTGGTTGACGGCAAGGGAGAGTTTTATACAAAGCGTGAGTATATAGATAAAATCCTTGCAAACACCGACAAGCTTATGAGCGGTGAGATAATAGAGTCGGAATTCTGATAAATTCCGCAAACGAAAAAGGAGGGAGAAGAATGGCTCCGCTTGCAGATTCCGTAAGACCCAAGGATTTGTCCGAGGTTGTAGGTCAAAAGCACCTGCTTTCCGAGGGCAGTCTGTTCAGACGAATGACCGAGGGCGGCAAGATTCCCAATATGGTTTTTTACGGCCCGTCGGGAACCGGAAAGACAACGGTTGCTAACATAATTGCAGAAAAAAGCGGCATGACTCTCAGAAGAATCAATGCCACAAATGCTTCTCTTTCGGACATAAAGGATGTAATAGAGGAAACAAGTACGCTGTTTGGCTCCGGCGGCATACTTTTGTATATCGACGAAATACAGTATTTCAATAAAAAACAGCAGCAGACAATCCTCGAGTATATCGAGGACGGACGGCTGACACTCATTTGCTCAACCACCGATAACCCGTATTTTTCAATATACCCTGCCGTACTGTCAAGATGCTCTGTGTTTGAGTTCAGACCCTGCGAGGCTGAGGACATCAAAAAAGCCCTCGAAAGGGCGATGGGAATACTCGACTCAAAGAACGAGAATGCTGAGTTTGACGAACAGCAGCGTCAAAAGGCGCTTGACTATATTTCCCACGCCGCAAACGGCGACGTAAGACGTGCAATAGGCGCACTTGAAATCTGTTACAGCGCAAGCGGCGGACAGCTTACGGAGGAGCTGTCAGAGCAGGCTGTTGGCGGATATGCGCTAAAGCTTGATAAAGACGGAAACGAGCATTATGATCTTCTTTCGGCGTTTCAGAAATCCATACGAGGCTCTGACGAAAATGCGGCCCTTTTCTACCTTGCAAGACTTCTTGAGGCAGGAGACCTTCTTTCTCCCATAAGAAGACTGCTTGTAATAGCCTCCGAGGATATAGGACTTGCACATCCCATGGCGGTGTGCGTGGTTAAGGCGTGCTGCGATAACGCATTGCAGCTCGGACTTCCCGAGGCAAGGCTGTCCCTTGCACAGGCTGTTGTTTATCTTGCAACGCTTCCAAAGTCAAATTCCGCACACGATGCATATTTTGCAGCCGCTGAAGACGTAAGACGGGGACTCGGAAAGAATATGCCCGATTACATTCGCGACTCAATGCAGCCTTCTGCGAATAAGAATAAGGGGTATGTATATCCCCATCCTTATCCCAATCATTACTATCCCCAGCAGTATCTTCCCGATGATATAAAGGATAGAGTGTACTATGAATTTGCCGATAATAAAACTGAGCAGGCGGCAAAGGAGTATTGGAAAAAGATAAAGAATAAACAGTGAAAAGCGTGCTTTTTGTCTGATAAAGAACAAACGGCGTTAATATGTCGAACAAATATTGACAATTATACTTGACAGAAGCACCAAAATGCGATAAAATTAATGTATAAATCCACTAATGGAGGTTTAGACAATGGCAGACGAAACTTTTGAATTTGAACAGGAAGTGTTTACTCTTACCGACGAGGAAGGAAACGAAAGCGATTTCGAGCTTATCGGTAATATGGAAATAGACGGATGTAAGTATGTGGCTCTTCTCCCCGTTGAAGGCACAGAGGATGAATATGTTATTCTTAAGGTGACTGAGGACGAGGATGGCGATGAGGTGCTTATCACTATCGATGACGATGATGAATTTGATAAGGTTGCAGATGCCTTTGAAGATGAATTTATGGGAGATATTGACCACGACGCTCTTGATACTCCCGAAGAATAATCTTTGAACTTTTGCATATACTCTTCGTATAGATGTATGTGTTTTCCTGCCCTTCTCGTAGACTTGCGCTTATAAACCCACATTCAGAAACAGGAGTCCGATGTTCCGAAAGCAGGATGCAGACCTCCCGCCAGTTCCCGCTCCCCGGACATTGAGCCGGAAAAAGACCGGAACTTCGCGGATGTTGGTAGCACAAAACCAAGGTCAGGACACCACCTTGCGTGAGCAGGGTTTCTTCATCGCATTTCTACGGCCGCGGCGGGGTTGCTTTTCCCCGGCGGAAAAGCTCTTGCCTTAATAATGAACCCGCCGTTGCTTCTCGCTTCAGCGGGTTTTTTCGTTGCGGAAAGTTACAAATGGTGGGTTTTTCGCTTTCTTGAAAGAAAGCTCGCAAAGAACTTACAAATCGGCAACTTTTCTTTCGGGATTTAAACCAAACCTTTTATGCTCGATTGCAGCGTCATTTTGCCGTCAATAAGGCAGACGGCAAAATGATACAAACCCCAATTAGCACAACCTCAAACGGTAGGAGATAAGCCCCCACGGGTCGAGACGGCTCGACACCCAATTTCGCGGCGGGGATGCCCCCGCTGGCAATTTCGCGGTCATGTACATCAACCCCATTTGATATCGCCCGCGATAGAAAACGTCGCTTGACCGCCATAAATCCAAGCGGTCAACCGATACAAACCCCAAATCAGCACCCACCCCAAACGTAGGGAGGTCGAGACGGCTCGACACCCAATTTCGCGGTCATGTTCTGCAAACTATAATAACATTGCCCGCGATAGAAAACGTCGCTTGAACAGCATAAACGCTACTGTTCAAGCGATACAAACCCCAAACTAGCACCCACCCCAAAGGGAGGGAGATAAGCCCCACGGCGAAAGAGGGAGAATCAGCGCAGAGTCGGGGAGATGTAGCCCATAGTTACACCTACCCCTGATTTTGACGAACCGAAGATAAAACCTCAAAAACCGTGTGTGTCAAAATCAGCAATTAAAAAAGACAAAATCCCCCCGACCGAGCCACTCCCTCTTTTTTAGTTGATAATAACAATAATCACTTAATTCCCAAATTTTCCATTTGGTCAAAACTAAGAATACCCGATGCCGTAAGACATCGGGATATGACACAACCTAAATTGTAGCTTTAGTTAAGCATATCGGAGCGAAGCGAATTTCTTCTTGTGTTGGTATCGCTGTACATGTCACCCATGCCGCCGTCAGCCTTGCCGTTGGTTGTGTTTACCTGACCGTAGTTGTCACGTGAAGTGTCGCCGAGAGTGGGGAGAATGTTTGATGCACGGCCTCTGTCTGCATAAGCCATACCTCCGTCGGCGGCACTGTATGCACCGTAGGAACCATTGCCTGCCGAGCCGCCTGTGATGATGTCCATGCTGTTTTCAATGCCGTCGCCGATTGAACCAATGCCTCTGTCAATGGCGTTTTCGCCACGCCTTACGGCATTTCTTACCTCGCCGTCACCCTGTCTCATGCTGTCAGTAGAGCAGGAGCATAGGAAAACGGCAGCTATTGCAATTATAATTGATAAGAATAAAAATTTTATTTTCATAATAATAAGCCTCCTTTTAAGACTCAAAGTTAGTTTTAGTAGTTTTAATGAAAATAAAACATGAAAAAAATGCAAAAAAATCCGACCTCTCAGGGTCGGATTTCAACTATGTGCTGTTTTTTTATTATGCAAGATATTCCTTGAGAGAAGCGGGAACCTTTTCTACTTCAACGGAAATTGTCATTGTGAAGTTAACTTCTCTTGACTCAAGAATGGGCTTAACTGCAAGCACAAACTTTTCGAGACCTTCAAGATCTTCGCCGCAAATCTTGAGCGCAGAGTCGATGAATAAGTCTGTAATGTCAAAGTTTGCAGAGAGAGCGCCGCAAACAAAGCCGTAAAGCTGTTCGGCAGTTTCAATCTTGTATTCGGAACTGTCAACAAGTCTTGTGCGGTTGTTGATTTCGTGTATGAGCTTTGAGCCCTTTTCTATACATACAACGCAACCGGAGGTTGTGTCCTGAGCTGCGTTTACCATTTCAATAAGGTGCTTGGTTTTTCCGGAACCTTTGAGTCCTGCAAAGATTTTTAACATAGTGTGTTCCTCCTGTGGGTTTTTATTTGAAAGGGTTTTCCCCTCACTTTTTCTTGTATATATATTACACTATTTTTTGTTAAAAGTCAATAGACGTTTGGTGAAAATATATAAAAAACTGTGTGAAAAAGTAAGTTTGTTACATATGCACATATATGTGTTGGTTTTTTTGTTATTTGTTTTACGCTTTTGCAAAAAACAAGTCAATTTAAAAGGCGGATGAATAAAAAAACAAAAGGGGTAAACAATAGGAAACGTAAAAACAAAACCCAAAAACAAAAGGAGAAAAAATATGAAACGTATAATGTCGGTGCTGCTGGCGGTAATGCTGGCAATGACGCTTGCGTCATGTAGGTTTAGCTCAGATAATTCCGGAGATGGTGAGGTCGCAGTGTTTTATTACACATTCAGCGATACATACATTTCGGGTGTACGAAGTGCTATGGATAAGCTGCTCACAGAATCAGGCGTAAAATTCAACGATTACGATGCAAACGGAAATCAAACAACCCAGACCGAACAGATACAGACCGCAATCGCAAAAGGTGCAAGTGCACTTATTGTAAATATTGTTGATACAGGCTCGGATGATGCCGCAAGACATATTGTGAATCTTGCAAGGGAAAAGGATATACCGCTTGTGTTTTTCAACCGTTCTGTTGATGAGTCTGTAATATCGGAATATGAAAAGTGCGTGTTTGTCGGAACGGACTATGAAATGGCGGGAAGACTTCAGGGCGAGATGATAGCAAATTACCTTATGAATAATTATGAGTCGACAGATATTAACGGCGATGGCAGAATAAGCTATGTAATGTTCAAGGGACAGGAAGGAAACATGGAGGCAATTGCAAGAACGAGATTTGCAGTAGAGGATTGCGACAGAGTTCTTGATAATAACGGATATATGCCGCTTGAGTACTATGATGAATCAAACCGTAATAAATACCTTGTGGATCAGGATGGGCTTTGGTCAAGTGCTGCGGCCACAAACTATATGGGAACAATTCTTGCCCAATACAGCGAGGCTTCGGATAATATGGTTGAGCTTGTAATTGCAAATAATGATGAAATGGCTCTCGGTGCAATATCGGCACTTCAGAGTGCGGGCTATAATCTCGGCGAAGGTTCAAGAACAATTCCCGTATTTGGCGTAGATGCTACGGATGCGGCAAGAAGTGCAATAAAGAATGGCTATATGGCAGGTACAATCAAGCAGGATGCCGAGGGAATGGCAAAGACTATTGTCAGAATACTCGACAACTTTACAAAAAACGAGGATACCTTTATGGGAATTGATGAAGAAAATACAGTTGGTAACTGGAAGGTAAATATACCCTACGCACAGTATTTGGGAGAAGAATAAAAACGGCAAGGGTACAGCGTCGGAGGGGAATATGCAGAGTAATGATAACGCACTTCTGAGAATGGAGAATATAACAAAAACCTTTCCCGGTGTCAAGGCACTTGACGGCGTTTCGCTTGTTGTACGACCGGGAACAGTTCATGCTCTTATGGGAGAAAACGGTGCAGGAAAATCTACACTTATGAAGTGCCTGTTCGGGGTGTATAAAAAGGATGCAGGAAAGATTTATGTTGACGGAAGGGAAGTAAGCTTTAAGAATTCAAAGGAAGCGCTTGACGGCGGAGTTGCAATGGTTCATCAGGAGCTAAATCAGGCACTTAAAAGAAATGTCAGCGATAATATGTGGATGGGTAGACTTCCTTTGTGGCATAAGTATTTCCCTGTGGTCAGGGAAAAGAAAATGCATAATATGACAAGACAGGTGTTTAAGGAGCTCGGTATTGAAGCAGAGCCTAAAAGGGTGATGAGTAAAATGTCGGTTTCTCAAAGACAGATGGTGGAAATTGCAAAGGCTGTGTCATATAATGCAAAGATTATTGTTTTTGATGAGCCGACCTCCTCACTTACCGAAAAGGAGGTTGAGCACCTTTTTAAAATAATAGAAATGCTGAAATCCAAAGGCTGCGGGATAATATATATATCCCATAAAATGGAGGAAATTCTGCGTATTTCAGATGATATAACCGTCATGCGCGACGGAAAGCATATTGCAACAAAGCATGCAAGTGAGCTTACCATGGATGAGATAATAAAGCTCATGGTAGGAAGAGAGCTTACCAACAGATATCCCGAGAGAGACGATAAGCAAATAGGAGAGGTGCTTCTCGAAATCAAGGATATGAGCGCAGTTTATTCAAGACTTTCATCTGTCTCTTTTAAGCTTCGTAAGGGGGAAATTCTGGGCGTTGCGGGACTTGACGGCTCGGGACGAACAGAGCTTCTCGAAACACTTTACGGAATAGCAAAAAGAAAGAACGGCAGAATTTTTCTTTCGGGAAAGGAAATATATAATAAAAACGCAAGAGATTCAATAAAGAACGGCTTTGCTCTGCTCACCGAGGAACGAAGGGCGACGGGTATATTCGGGATACTGTCCGTAAGAGATAATGCGACGGTTTCAAGCCTTGATGACTGCCGTACGGGACCTTTTCTGAGCTCACGTAAGCTAAAGAAGAATACCGACTATGTAATAAATTCAATGAGAGTAAAAACGCCTGATGAAAAGACCAAAATACGCACCCTTTCGGGAGGAAATCAGCAAAAGGTAATACTTGGGCGCTGGCTGTTGACAAAACCCAAGATACTGCTTCTTGATGAGCCGACAAGAGGGATAGATGTCGGAGCAAAGTATGAAATTTATGCACTTATTCAGTCCCTTGCGAGAGACGGCAGGGGAGTAATAATGGTGTCATCTGAGATGCCGGAGCTTCTCGGGGTGTGTGATAGGATAATCGTGATGTCAGGCGGAAGAATAGCAGGAGAGGTGTATCCTGAAAGCACAACTCAGGAGGAGATAATGACGTATGCTGCCAAGTACGTGTAAAGGAAGGGGAAGACAATGTCACAGCCAAATCAAACAGCAGGAGGGAAAATAGCATCAAAGCTGTCCGCATTTATGAACATGGACAAAAAGGATAAAAGACGGGCAGTAAGCGACCTTCTTTTTAATAATGCCATGTACATTATAATTGTGCTTGCCATTATTTTTATTGCAATACGCGTGCCGGCGTTTTTGTCGCTGTCGTCGATAGTAAATATAATTTCACTTACAGCCGCAAAGCTGCCGATAGCTCTCGGTATAGGCGGTGCGATTGTGCTTACCGGTACCGATATTTCGGCAGGAAGGGTTGTGGGACTTACCGCCTGTATTTCGGCTTCTCTTCTTCAAATGGCGGGATATGCAAATAAAATGTTTCCCGGCCTTGCACCCTTGCCCCTGTGGGCGGTGTTCCTTATTGTTGTTGGAGCAGGGGCACTTGTGGGACTTGTCAACGGCTTTTTTGTTGCCAAATTCAAGCTTCATCCCTTTATAGTAACACTCTCAACCCAGCTTATTGTGTTCGGCATTGTGCTTATGTACCTTATGATAGGCACAAATAACGGACAGACCCTGTCCGGACTTGACGAAAGCTATACCGAGTTTGTCAGGGGAACGCTGTTCAGAATAGGCGGAGTTGCCGTTCCCAAATATGTCCTGTATTCTGCAATTATTACGGTTGTAATGTGGATTGTCTGGAATAAAACTGCGTTTGGTAAAAATATGTTTGCTGTCGGCTCAAACGAGGAAGCGGCAAATGTGTCGGGAATAAATGTGTTCAGGACAATTGTGCTTGTTTTTACCCTTGCAGGTGCCATGTACGGTATAACGGGCTTTATCGAGGGTGCAAGAATTGCCTCTTGCTCGGCAAACACGGGACTCAATTACGAATGTGATGCAATTGCGGCGTGCGTAATCGGGGGCGTTTCCTTTGTCGGAGGAACGGGAAAAATCAGCGGAATAGTAATAGGAGTTCTTCTTTTACAGATAATATTTGTAGGTCTTAACTTCCTGTCCGTGTCGGCAAATATGCTGTATGCAATAAAGGGTATGATTATACTTGGTGCATGTGCAATTGATATGAGAAAGTACCTTGCGAGGAAATAAAGAACGCTTTAAACTCTCTTAAATGTCAAACAAAAACCACCGGCTTCATACGGCCGGTGGTTATGCGTTTTTTTGTGCTGTTGTCATCAATTTATATTTCTATGAAAATTTTTACTACATATCCGTCGGGAATTGCATTTCCCGGTGAGGGATAGCAGTGTGCAATATGCCCTTCGGGAACATTGTCTGTATCCATAAAGTTTTCCTCGTATGCTACTGCCATACTTTTCAAAAGTGAAGTGGCACTGTCATAATCCGTTGCGATAATGTCAGGCATGGAAACGTCATCATTTTCTGACGGAAGCGAAGCATCGTTAATAAAGCTGTTTCTGTAACCGCCCGGAATTGTTTCCCTGCAGATAATGCTACAATCAGAAACACTGATTAATATGAACACATTGTCGTTTCCGTACAGATTGAAGGAATAATGTTTTCCGGGTATATCGTCAAACACAACAGGGGTGTTGTTTCCAATTAAATCATTTTCTGTAATTCGTGTGTTATCAAAATGATAACGGGCATATTTTGCTGCCTTTGCCATACATTCATTGTAACTGAAATTCGCTTTTATATTGAGTTTATCCTCTTTTTCCTGAAGCTTTGTGATGCTGTTCAAAAGTGTATTTTGAACAAATAATGCCTCTTTTACTATATTTGTGTTTCCGGCAAAATCCCTCAGCTCTATTACCCTTGCGGCATCATTATCCTGTAAAGCAATAATTGCATCTGCTATGTTGTTTCTTAACGACCTGCAACTGCCCGATAAATCATCCCAGTCATCCACAATGGCATATCCCGAGGGGGCTTCCGAATAAATAATGGAACCGAGAACAGAATTGATTTCAATTTGCATTGCGGTCAACTGTTCAAGTGCGGTATCGTGGTCTGATGCTAACGCCGCCGGAATGGCAATGCTGTAAAAATCATTAACCATTCTCAGTAAGCTGTAGTCGGTAATAGGTGAAATTGTGTTCAGTAATTTCTGCAGTCGGTCTTTGTCGCTGACAGCATTTTTTTCTTGCTCGGGATGGGTGTCGGTTTTTTCAAAATCGCTCACGGATAAACTGTCGGACAAATTATTTGATGTAATGACAGATGAATTGTCGGGTAAAATTTCAGGTAAATTTTCGTGCAAGACCTCGGATGAATTTTCGGGTAAATCTTCGTGTGTACTGTGTTGAGGCTTGGGAATATTGCAAGCCGATAATAACAACAGCATAACCATTAACGGTATAATGCATCTTTTCATATTGTTCTCTCCCAATTGTTTTTATGTCGGATTGTATATTTGTCTTCGGGCATGAAACAACTGCCTCTTATATGTCATTATAATATAACCGAGAATAATATTCAATGTTACCGTGACAATATTAAAAAAGAAGTTACAAGCAAGACTTTACAATTGATTTTGGTTTTCGTAAGGTGCTTTTTGCGGTTTTAACGCTTTGGGGTTAATAAGCAAAAATGGAAATAAAAAAGGATAATGACGGCACAAAACACCGCCGTTTATTCCCTGTGTTAAACGCCTCCCATATCCAAGGGAGGCGTTTGTTTTGTAATATAAATTATATATTTTCAAATGATTTTGCGAGAAAATGCTTGGTTTTTTCACTTTTCGGAGTTTCAAAAACCTCTGTGGGAGTTCCCATTTCTTCGATTACGCCGTCTGCCATGAAAATAACCTTGTCCGAAACATTCTTTGCAAAGCCCATTTCATGGGTTACAATAATCATTGTAGTGTTGTTTCTTTTGAGTTCCTTTATAACCTTTAAAACCTCACCCGTAAGCTCAGGGTCAAGCGCACTTGTCGGCTCGTCAAAGCAGAGGATTGTAGGCTTCATTGAAAGAGCTCTTGCAATAGCAACTCTTTGCTGCTGACCGCCCGAAAGCTGACAAGGATATGCATCCTTCTTGTCCGAAAGCCCTACTCTTTCAAGAAGCGAGAGCGCATCCTGCAGAATTTGCTGCTTTGATGCACCGTCTTTCTTTTTTGCCTCAAGAAGCTCTCTTGCAAGGGTGAGATTCTTTAAAACCGTGTACTGGGGAAAGAGGTTAAAGGATTGAAATACAAGACCGAAGTTCAGCCTGTTTTCACGTATTTGCGAATCGGATAGCTTTCCCGAAGATGCATCGTATATGACGTTGCCGTTTACCGATATTATGCCCTGCTCCGGGGTTTCAAGAAAGTTGAGACAACGAAGAAGCGTTGTTTTGCCGCTTCCCGAGGAGCCGATGATGGAAAGCACCTCGCCTTGCTCAAGTGAGAAGGAAATGCCCTTTAATACCTCAACCTTGCCAAAACTTTTTTTAATATTGTTTACGTTAAGTACCGACATAGTTTAACCTCTGTAATAATCGAATTTCTTCTCAATTCTCGAGAGCAGTATTGTAAGAATACCGTTGAAAATGAGGAAGTATGCACCTGTGTAGAACAGGGGCCATATAATGCCTCTTGCCGAGAATCTTTCTGCTGCCTTGATTATTTCTGCAATTGCAATAATTCTTGCAAGGCTGGTGTCCTTTACAAGAGTTATGATTTCGTTGCCCATGGGCGGTATGATTCTCTTTACAACCTGCATAAGGATAATCTTGAAGAAAACCTGAGTTTTTGTCATTCCGAGAACCTGTCCCGCTTCATACTGCCCCTTTGAAATTGACTCAATGCCGCCTCTGTATATTTCCGAGAAATAAGCGGCGTAGTTGATAACAAAAGCAATGAGCGCCGCAAGCATTCTGTTCTTCATCGGGTAGTCAAAGACAAGACCCGGAACATAATAAACTATAAGAAGCTGAAGCATGAGAGGCGTACCTCTGATAATCCACACAAAAACACGGCTTATAAACTGTATGGGTTTGAAATATATTATGTATTTTGCAATGCTTTGCAATGTTTTTTTAAAGCCCTGCTGTCCTTCTTTGAAATCAACAGAGAAACCAAAATAGTGACCGAGGAAAGAAAACGGTGCCCATTTTGACATTGAGCCGAGGGAAATAATAAGCCCCAAGGGTATGGCAAAAAGCAGGGTTAAAAAGAATAATTTGCAGTTTTGCGAAAAGCCTTTTAAAAGCTCTTCGGTAATCTCATAAAAAGTCATGGTATACTCCGAAAATATATTTTCTTTCACAACAAAACTTCCTGCACTGCTTTAATGGCAATGCGGGAAGTTTCATTTTAATCAATTGCTGTATGTAACTTGAAAATGACAGAAATTAGAGAAGAAGGAGTTCTTCGAGCTTGTACTTCTTTGCAATTTCTTCAAGTGTTCCGTCTTCAGCAAGAGCCTTCATGGCATCGTTTACAACCGCTGTTGCATCGCTGCCCTTTCTGAAAGCTGCACCGTATTCTTCGGGTGAGAAGTCGTCTGTGGCAACAACTACGAGTTCTTCGTAGTCTGTGCCCTCGCCAATCATGCCGATAGAAGCAACATAGTCAACAACACATACATCAGCTGTGCCGCTGGAAACTTCCATGAGAGCCTTTGCCATTGTGTCAACTGCAACGTAGTCAGCACTTGCAAAGTATTCGTCGGTTGTAGCAACGCTTTCACCTGCGGACTCAGCCTCGGCAACAACAACTGCACCTGCAAGACCGTCTGCCGTAGCATAAACTTCAGCGTTTTCAGCCTTTGTTACAAGTACCTGCTTGTTTGCCATGTAAGGAACTGTAACGGACATATTTTCAGCTCTGTCGGGAGTGATTGTCATGCCGTTCCAGATAACGTCAATGGACTTAGCTGCAAGCTCAACTTCCTTTGTTGTCCAGTCGATTTCAACAAACTCAACCTCAACGCCGAGCTTTTCGCCGACTGCATTTGCAAATTCTGTTTCAAAGCCTACAAAATTGTTGTCATCATCGTAGTAGTTCATGGGTGCGAAAAGTGTCATACCGACAATAAGCTTTCCGTCTTCCTTGATGTATGCCCAGTCGCTGTCAACAACCTCGTTCTGACCGTCATCAACATTGTCCTTTTCTGCCGTACATCCTACAAAAACTGTGAGACACATAAGTGCCGCAAGAATTAATGCTAAAAACTTTTTCATGATAATTTCTCCTTTTGGGTTTTAGTAATTTACTTTATTAAAGCGATAACATTATATCACGACAAATTCTATTTGTCAATAGAAAATTCAAAAAAACTATGGCTGAAAACGCTGCGGGAATATAGAAATCTGCATTGCGAAAAATAAAGGTGACATAATGACATTTACAATTGACGAAACCGATGATAATATGATATTATAATATATATATAAAATATGTGTGAAGTACGGCAAAAGCATGAGCTTTGAAGCTTCACGTATAAAAATCAAAAAAAGCAGGAGGAAAAATGTCAAAAGAATTCCTGAGTGTACTCAGAACCCCCGACAGAGTACTTGGAGCAACCGATAACAGTCCCTTCAGATTTGAGGAAAGGGAAAACTATTGTGAGTCTCCCGTGAAATATAATTATATAATTGAAGGAAAGAGCGCGAAGGTGGTTGTATATCCAAGCGGCTCACCTGTCAAGTTTTTAAAACTGCGCTTTAACGGCGACCATTATTTTGTTGAAAAGGCACTCGGCGACCAGTGGGAGCGTTCTTGCAGCGGCGGAAAAATTCCTCATGAATGGAAGTCGCTGACCCCTAACAGAGTAATGCCTTGGTATACCTGCCTTGTGGGAGATAACAGATGCGCTTTTTACGGTGTAAAAACGGGCGCAGACTGCCTTGCGTTCTGGATGGCGGACACACATGGAGTTACACTGTTTCTGAATCTCCAGAACGGAAGCCGCGGAACAGATCTCAAAGAGCCCTTGCTTGCCTGTGAGGTTGTTGAATACTTTGGTGCAGAAGGCGAAAGTACATATAAGGCGGCACAGAAGTTTGCCGGAATTATGTGTGATAAGCCTGTTATGCCGAAGACCCCCGTGTTCGGAGTCAATAACTGGTATTGGGCATACGGCAGGATTTCAAGAGAAACGATTCGTATTGAAACAAAACAGCTTATGGAAATGTGTCACGGTACCAAGAATAAGCCGTATATGATTCTTGATGACGGCTGGCAGATAAACAGAGGCTTTGTTCCCGGGGCTGCATATAACGGAGGTCCGTGGTTGACAAATGATAAGTTCGGAGAAATGAGAAATACTACCGAGGATATTGTAAAGGCAGGTGCAAGAGCGGGCATCTGGTTCAGACCCCTTCTTACAATCGGAGATGTTCCGGGGGAAGCTGCCTTTTTCAAGGAGTCCTGTAAGGTGACACTCGACCCATCGCACCCGTATACCCTTGAAAAGGTTTACGAGGACACAAAACGCCTTCGCGATTGGGGCTTTGACCTTATAAAGCATGATTTTACTACAATAGATATTTCAGGCAGCGGCAGTTCCGTCAGTCTTTTCTATAACGGCGGACTAAATGGCGCAAGACAGTTCTATGACACAACAAAGACAACGGCGACTATTGTAAAGGAGCTTTATAAGACAATAGCGAGAGGCGCCGGAGAAGCCGAAGTTATCGGCTGTAACGTAATGGGACACTTGTCGGCAGGCATTCATTCCATACAGAGAGTCGGTGACGATACAAGCGGTAGGTACTGGGAGATGACCGTCAATAACGGTATAAACTCAATGATGAGACTTCCGCAGAATGGCAATTTCTTTATGGTTGACCCCGACTGTGCGGCGTTTACCGAGAGAGTAAACCCCGAGCTTAACCTTGATTTTCTTGAGGTATGTGCACTGACGGGCATGACAACTCTTGCATCGGTGACACCCGGGATTCTTTCCGAAAAGCAGATGCAGAGAATCAATGAAATCTATCACCTTGCCGATTCAAATACGGAGTTTTACGAGATAGCAGATTATGACAGAGTATCTATCCCTGAAAAGTTTGTTTCGCCCGACGGTACAAAAATGAAGGAATACGATTGGATGGCCGAATACGGCGGAGCAAGATACATAATGTCCTGGGATAATTAGAAAAACGTGAAGTGTTGACTTGTTTGAATCGACGTATGATGAATTACCCGAACCAAAAACCAAAATGAAGAAGGAAGAATAATTATGAAGGTGGCAATTTGCGGCACATGGCACGTTCATGCACACCATTATGCGAGTGTTGCAAAAATGACAAAAGGCGTCGAGGTTGTCGGCGTATATGAAGAAAATAAGGCGTGGAAAAATGATTTTGCCAAAAGTCTTGATATACCTGCCTTTGATAGCTTTGACGATTTGCTGCAGAGTGATGCCGATATGGTTATAGTGTGTACATCAACCAAAAGTCATCCTTATTATATATGTAAGCTTGCACAAGCCAAAAAAGATATCTTTACGGAAAAGGTCCTTGCGCTGACGATCGGGGAATGTGAAGAAATTAAAAAAGCTGTCGAGGAAAACGGAGTAAAGCTTGTCATATCCTTTGTGCATAAATGCAGCGGCGGGGTAAGAACCGTCAAAAAGCTTGTTTCAGAGGGAGCAATCGGCAAGGTGAATTATGTACGTTTTCGAAATGCCCATGGCGGCAGCTTTGCCGATTGGCTTCCCGAGCATTTCTATAATAAGGAAGAATGCGGCGGAGGTGCAATGATAGACCTTGGTGCACATGGTATGTACATAATAAATGATATCCTCGGACTTCCCGAAAGTTATTCTACAACATTCAATGTATATGCACCTGTTCCCAAAAATAAAGATATGGTGGAGGACCATGTTGTAACGGTTATGTCCTATAAGAACGGTGCGATTGCCATTAATGAATCGGGCTTTGTTTCACCTGCAACTCCATGTATGCTTGAAGTCGGCGGCGAAGGCGGCTTTGTCAGCTATTGTGAAGAAAGAGGGGTTGAACTCAGTAATGAGGGTACAGACTATGATTTGAAAAATGTTGATAGCCTCCCGGATGTGCCTGAACCGCTTGAACAGATGCTCTCGGGTGTAATAGCCGAAGGCTGCGGAATTGACGAGGCAATAGACCTGACAAAGATGATGATGGGAGTATATAATTCGCGATAATCAAAAAAATGATGAAAAGCAGGGCTGAAAGGCTCTGCTTTTTTAACGTTGTAAAGCATATGTTGTCAAAAATATACAAAACATAACGTTATTGTTTGTTGCTTGTGCAACGAAACAACAAAACGAAAAAAATGTCAGAAAACGGCTTGACAAATCGAAACCGAAGTGATAGAATAATCAAGCTGTCGCGAGACGGTGCATAAAGAATAAAGTTGAGGAAAAAACTAGAAAAAAGTTTGAAAAAGTACTTGACAAATATGATTCTTTATGTTAAACTAATCAAGCTCCCCCAAAAAACGGGAGAGTAAATATCACCCCAAAAAAACTTAAAAAAAGTTAAGAAAAGTACTTGACAAATCGAGTTTAGGGTGATATAATAACAAAGCTGTCCGCGGAAAGCGGATGGGAACGGACCTTGAAAATTGAACAACGAAAGACGAGAAAGCAGATTATAGAGATATAATCGTACAAAGAAAGAAAACTCGTACAATTCCTAAAGAGAGTACACATTAATAATTAGATTAATGAATACCCAAG
>JAZQIW010000122.1:0-2430 GCA_045541355.1 Eubacteriales bacterium
GTTTTACCCCAAACGTAATATTCTCGATTAAAGCGATGCCCGACCGCCATAAATCCAAGCGGTCGGGCATTTTCGCGGGGAGCCCCCGCTGGCAATTTCGCGGTCATGTTCTGCAAACCAATTTGATATCGCCCGCGATAGAAAACGTCGCTTGAACAGCATAAACGCCACTGTTCAAGCGATACAAACCCAAGATTAGCACAACCCAAACGGTGGGAGATAAGCCACCACGGCGAAAGAGGGAGAATCAGCGGAGCGTCGGGGAGATGTAGCCCATAGTTACAAATGTCCCTGATTTTGACGAACTAAAGATAGCCTTTTTCAAAGCCGCCTGTGTCAAAATCAGCAATTAAAAAGTACAAACTTACCCCCGACCGAGCCACTCCCTCTTTTTGAGTGGCGACTTTTGGTACTTTTCTTCGTAGAAAAGTACGGAAAACGCGGCTCGCAAGCCGCGGAACTCCTGCCAAACAAAAATGAAACTTAAAAATTAACTAAAAAAGTAACTCAAAAGATAAAACAGAAAAGAGAGAAAAATGGAAACTTACGAAAATAAGCAGCGAATTATACAGGAACTCGTTCCCGGTAAACAGATAACCCTGTCGCATATTATAGCAAACCCCGACGAGATTCTTTATAGAAAATTGGGACTTGACCCGTCGGTGGATTATTCTCAGAATAAGTGCGCCATAGGACTTGTAACGATGTCGCCTGCGGAATATGCCATTATCGGCGCTGACCTTGCCATAAAGAAATCGGGAGCAACACTCGGCTTTGTCGATAGGTTTTCGGGAACGCTTATCGTGACGGGAACCGTGTCGGAGGTTGAAGCCTCGCTTAATGCCGTGAATGAATATGCCGAAAAGACACTTGGCTTTAAGGTCTGCCCCGTAACGAGAACATAGTAATGCGAAAGCTTATACTTATGGGTAGAAGCGAGGCGGGTAAGAGCACTCTTATTCAGGCGCTTCGCCGTGAAGAAATACATTATCATAAAACCCAGTATATAGATTATAGCGAAAGCATAATAGATACCCCCGGTGAATATATCGAGGCAAAACAGCTTGGCGGCGCTTTGGCTGTATACTCCTGTGAGGCAGATATAATAGGTATACTCATTTCGGCAACCGAACCCTTCTGCCTGTTTCCGCCCAATGTTGTGGGAATGTGTACAAGACCTGTTATCGGTATTGTTACAAAGTGTGACCATGACTTTGCTAACCCGGAAAGGGCGGCGGGCTGGCTCAGACTTTGCGGCTGTAAACGTATCTTCTTTACCAGTAGCTATACCGATGACGGTATTCAGGATATCCTTGATTACCTCGCCCTCGATAGTGAGCCCGAAGATGAATATTTTGTGAACAGAAACTGATTTTGATACCCAAAACAACATAAAACCACAAAAATTCCTCAAAAAACAACACTTTTTTGCCAAAAACCATTGACAAGTGATGTGGGAAGTGTTATAATTTTAACGTAAAAGAGTGTGGATTCATGTTCTTTTGCAAAAAATCGTTTGAAATAAAAAATAAAAATAAAATATTCTCCGAAGAAGAGAAAATCTTCCAGAGAGAAAAGTGAAAAAAGGAGAGTTTAAACAATGGCAACAGAATACGAAATCAAAAAACAGATTTGCGACATTGGTAAGCGTATTTATGACAGAGGCATGGTTGCTTCTAATGACGGTAACATTTCCGTTAAGCTCAATGATAATGAATTTCTTTGCACACCCACAGGTGTATCCAAGGGCTTCATGACACCCGAATATATCTGTAAGGTAGACGCAGAGGGTAAGGTAATTCAGGCATACGAAGGCTTCAGACCCTCTTCCGAAATCAAGATGCATATGAGAGTATATAAGGAAAGACCTGATGTTAAGTCCGTTGTACATGCTCATCCCATGTATGCAACAAGCTTTGCAATTGCAGGTATTCCTCTTACAGAGCCGATTATGCCCGAGGCAGTAATCGCACTCGGTTGTGTACCGATTGCTGAATACGGCACACCCAGTACCGAAGAAATTCCCGATGCGGTATCCAAGTACCTCCAGTACTTCGACGCTGTACTTCTTGAAAACCACGGTGCACTTGCATTCTCCGATTCACTTCTTTCCGCATATCATAAGATGGAATCCGTAGAATTCTATGCACAGCTTCTCTACCAGTCCAAGATGCTCGGCGGTCCCAAGCACCTTAGCGAAGCTCAGGTACAGAGACTCTACGAAATCAGACGTCAGTTCGGTATGACAGGTAAGCACCCCGCAGACCTCTGCCCCAACAATAAGGCAGGCAAGCCCAGCTGTCACTCCTGCGGCGGCTCTTGTAGCGGTAACTGCTCCGGTCACGGTCATTCGGCAGAGGATGACATCATCGCTCAGATTACAAAGAACGTACTCGCACAGCTCGGCAAGTAAGCGGAGAGCCTTTTCGG
>JAZQIW010000123.1:0-2608 GCA_045541355.1 Eubacteriales bacterium
GGGCACAATAAAAGTGGGGGAGACCTTGTGTATGTGTAGGAAAAAACTGTTTCCCACACTTTTTCCCACCCGAAATCTGTATTTTTTGAATAAAAGTGTGGGGATTAGTCAAAAAATTAATGTTATAATTACAATGTAGAATAGTAAGTTCATGAAGTACAAAAAACGAGAGGAGTATGAAAATGAAAAAGAATGTTAAGATGTTGCTCGCGGTTTTGCTTTCTGTGTCAATGCTTGTTACAACGGCAATGGCATATCCGATTTCTGCAAATGTATGTGAATCGGCATCGGAAGATTTTCTCGTTGACGATACAGCAGAACTTATGGAAACAGGCGACTATGCAATCAGCGTTCTGAATAAACCCGGAACAACCTTCGTGCTCAATCGCGAAGAATATACATATGATGTCTGTGATCTTTGGAAGGAAATCGACTCTGACGGTACAGGCGAACTGAAGTTTGACCAGTCCTTCAGCATCAATATCAATGATGCCGTTGAGGTTTATAACAACTATATTGATACCACATATCCGGATGGGGATCGTGATCACTACAAGGCTTTAGAGGATAACTACAACGGTTCAATTTTTAATGTTAAAGCAAGAGTTTTGATTAACGACTACGCCTTCGATTTTTCAAGCAGAGCCGGTTATAAGTATGCACCATACGGTCTGGACGGCGAATATAACGAGGGTTGCGGTGAATGGAACATTTCTTCTTATTACAACGACCTCAGTGATTTCTTAACAATGAGCAAAGACGGCGGTATTCTTAATCTTTCACTTGACGGAACGGTAAAGGAAATCTATGAGGCACTTAAAGCACAGGACGAGGCTTTAGGCGACGTTACCATAAACAACTTGGAGTTTCAATTGTTGGTTTCCTGTGAGGTGGAATACAGAGGTTCTTGGGGAAATATTAACTACACTGAACTCGGTTTTGACGGTCTGTCTCACACTCTTTATGATAAGCATATCTATGGGTCGACTTTAGAATATGATAACCTTTCCGTAATACCTGTTGCATCACCCATTACCGTAAGTGTCGGTCCTATGTATGAGGGATGTTATGAACCTGTAAAGACAGAGTATAGCTGGTATTACGAGTTCATAAAAGAAGGCGAAGAGGAAGAAGAAAACGGCGAGTACAAGTGGTACGGCTACTTTGAGAGAGACGAATCCAAGGAATCGGATGTTTTAACCGAAACAGCACCCAGCGGCACCGTTTACGGTATTGCTTACGGAAAAGTCGATTCAGACAGCAACAGCATAACGCTTGATGACATTCTGAATGAAGATAACAAAGATTTCATCAATAGCTTTATAGGTGAAAAGCCCAGAGAACTCGGCGGCAAAGGTCAGATGTTAATCGAATGTGCCGTTACATTCACTTTTGAAGACGGTAAACAGTGGGTGGTATATATTAGAAAAGCCGATTATATGTCAAGGCTCATCTTGCCCTGTATGCACGCCTGCACAGTATGCGGTCTCTGTACAGTTACAGATGAAATGCTGCCCTGTAACTTCGATAGGATGACTTGGGATATAACCGACATATGTTATTGCGATGAACCCTCTGTTCCCGAGTATGAGATAACCCTTGAATCCGAAAACACGGTAACTATTGAAAGTACGGAAAGAATAGTAAACGTAGTTGTTGAAAAGATTGAAGTTGAAGAAACACCCACCCATTCCTTTATTATTAACGCAACAGAAGCTGTTGGTGAAGAAAATGTGGTTGCTCTGTACAATGTCAACATTTTTGACCAAGATGGATATCCCTACACTCTTAATCAGTATTATGACGAGGGAGAAGAACTGACAGTCACCTTCAAAGTAGGCGAAGAAAACGCTGCGGCAATTGCCGAAGGCACAATCAAGGTTTATCACGTAAGTGCAAACGGCAGTATAGAGGAAGTGACGGATATAACCGTAGACGGCGACACGATTTCCTTTGTATGGAGTGATTTCAGCCCCTTTGTTCTTGCTTCTGTTTCGGATTCCGACTCCGACAGCGTTGAAATCAACCTCGGCGAAAAGGCAAATGAGGCAAACGTAAGATACGCAGAAATTGACGGTGTTGTAACAGAAATCGAAGAAACCAACAATAAGTATGTTATTGCAATCGGCGAAGAAAACAAGCTCATTGAAGTTGTAGAAAAGACGGCTGACGGTGAGTTTGTAAAGAGTCAGTATTTCTATGTTGATATGACAGAAAAAACGGTGGCAAAGCTTAATATGGACTCCTTCATGACAACCGAAGGCAAAAAGTCAGTAAGAATTAAAGACCCCGCAGGTATTCGCTTCAAATCCTTTATTCTTACTGAGGCAAAGTATGAAGAAACGGAGTTTGTTATTGACGAATACGGCTACATTGTAGCAACCGAAGAAGAGCTCGCAGAGGATGAGCTTACCTTGGACTTCAGAAAGTACGCAAAGGGCATAGCTTATAATACACAAGACGGAACAGATATTGTGTTTGACTCTACAACAGACGGTGTACATACCTTCACCTGCGTTGTAAAGAATGTGCCCGTCAAGGAGTATAAGACAAACCTTGTTTGTAAGACTTATACCAAGGTTACCGTTGACGGTGAGCAGTTCGTGGT
>JAZQIW010000124.1:0-2399 GCA_045541355.1 Eubacteriales bacterium
CCGCTTGGCCTCCGACTTTGTGATGGGCGCACTCGTTGACGAGATTGGCGACTACAACCGCGCGATAGAGTGTGTGTTCGAGTTGGCAGGAGGGACTATGCCTGCAGCACGCTTCACCACAGATGATGCAGAGAAGCCAGAGGAAATGCTGGAATATATAGAAGTATATGCGACCAGCGTGGAGAGTCCTGATGAGAACGATACAAAAAGTAAAAAGGCCAGGGAATTATACCGGTATCTGAGCAACAACAAAGAAGGCTTGCTTCCCTATGATAAACAAGGAAAAGCTATCCCAGAGCCACAGACGGGAGTCATATATAAAGGGATGGGAGTCCAGGAGAACCAGAATTGTACCGTAATCACGCAGCGAATGAAGAATCGTCGGATGCGCTGGTCAGTAAGCGGAGCCAATAATCTGGCGAAGGCCTTGTACCGCAAGGAGAATTGTGAATTGATTGAAACGATAGATCGATACACAGATGGTTTGGTATTTACGTTACAGATGCAGGAAATTGTAGAAACGCTGAGTGCAGCTAAAGCACCAAAGAAAGACGGAAAGGGAAATCCATATGCTGACGTAATAAGAGTCCATATGCCAGTATTGGAGGCAGTACAGACAGCGTCAAGAAAAGCATTTAAAGAGGCATTTTGTAATTGATAGGAATTAACCCGAAAGGGTTTAATTGGCGTACAAAAAACAGACAGAATACTTCAAAAGAAAAACTAATAAAAAAGTGCCAACGAATACTTGACACAAACGTGTTTCCGATGGACGTTGATTTTTATGGATAAAGGAATTATAATTGAGTTAGACAAACTTGAATATGTAGGGAAGGCAACGACAATGAAAATAATCATTTATGGTTCTCAATATGGAACTGCCAAGCAATACGCAGAAGAACTCGCCAGAAAAACCAGTATTGATTTAAAAAGTTATGAAGATGTTACGGACATAAACCGCTATGACACAGTCATATATGTTGGCGGTCTGTATGCTGGCGGTGTTTTGGGAATGAAAAAAACACTTGCTAAAATGTCGCAATGTCAAAGCAAAAAGATTATCATTGCTACAGTCGGATTGGCAGACCCGATGGACACAGCGAATACCAATAGCATAAAAAACAGCATGAAGAGGCAACTCTCAAATGAACTGTATGAAAATGCACACATCTTCCATCTAAGGGGTGGAATAGACTATTCACGGTTAAGTTTTAAGCACAAAACAATGATGGGCTTGTTATATAGAAAAGCAGTCGGGTTGCCAGAAGAGAAAAAAACTGCAGAGGTAAAGGCTATGATTGAAACATATAATAAGAAAGTGGAATTCGTGGACTTTGATAGCTTAACTGCAATAGTTAATGACATCTAATCCGTCAAACTCCAATTTGTAAAGATGTCAGAATACAAAAGTAATTTTAGGATAGATAAATTCCAAGTTATCGAAATCTTGAATAGAGCGAGAAATAAGAATTTGGTGGTGAAATGGTATGAGAGTATTTATTGTATATTGCCATCCTTCAAAAGATAGTTTTACACATGATGTATATAAATCTTTTGAACGAGGCTTAATAGAAGCAGGGCATGAGATTCTTGTATCTGATTTATATGATATGAATTTTAAAACGGATATGAGTGAAGAAGAGTATTTAAGAGAAACGTATTATAAAGCTGAAGGAACGAAGGCAAAAGATGTTTTGGCGGAACAGGAAAAAATACAGAATAGTGAAGCAATCGTGTTTATTTATCCTGTGTTTTGGACAGAAGCACCGGCAAAACTTGTAGGATGGTTTGACCGGATTTGGACAACAGGATTTGCTTATAATCCAAAGCCTACAATGAAGGTTCTGGAGAAAGCACTATGTATTGCGTGTGCCGGAAAATCAATAGAAACACTTATCGAAACAGGGGAAAAGCGCGCGATGGAAACTGTAATGTTAGGAGATAGAATTCGCAATAGAGCAAAAGAGAAAGAGATGGTTATTCTCGATGGTATAACACATTGGGATGAAGAGTCCCGGAGTAAGAATATTCATCGACATCTTTTGAAAGCTTATGAAATGGGGAGAAACTTCTAATTCAGTGACGTAGGGCGGGGGCTCCGGTCCCGCTGCGAGCAATGCCGGAACACTGGTTTTGCGTGCTGGTCTGCAAATGAACAGACCGGCAAATCTAGCTAATGTTTGTCAAGCCTAAATTTTTCGTTGTGGTTACTAAAAAAGGGCGCAGAAAATTAACCCACCAGATTGCGGGCTTTAAAAAGCAGAAGGAAGCGTATATCAGCATATCGGAACGCTATCCTCTGCGGATATGCCTTTGATTGTGGACTGGCTCGATGCAAACATACCATTGTGGCTCGGCTGGGCAAAGGAAATGTTCAAGTTTTATATGCTATAAAAGAT
>JAZQIW010000125.1:0-19384 GCA_045541355.1 Eubacteriales bacterium
CGGTAAGGTGCTTTTGCTTGCAGTATGCGGCAAGAACGCTGTCAAGAACGGCGCAAACGCAGGTAAGATTGTAAAGAATGCAGCAACCATCTGCGGTGGCGGCGGTGGCGGCAGACCCGACTCTGCATCTGCCGGCGGTAAGGATGTAAGCAAGATTGCAGAAGCTCTTGGAAGCGTTGAAAATATGCTTGCATAATTGTTTATAAAAGGATAAAGAAGCGATCGTGTCGTATATCGACACCGGCGAATTTGATTTAAAAGATAATGCTCGTTTATTGCTTGCTTATATGTGCTTCCCAGTCACTTAGAAACTTCTCAATACCTGCATCGGTAAGGGGATGCTTTATCATTTGCAAAATTACATTGTAAGGAACGGTAGCAATGTCGGCGCCGAGCTTTGCCGCTTGCGTTACGTGGTTTGGATTTCTGATGCTTGCACATATAATTTCGGTTTTAATCTCGTGAGAGGAAAAAATGCTGACAATGTCCGAAATCAAGGAAAGACCGTCGGCGTTTACATCGTCAACTCTTCCAAGGAAAGGACTTACATAGGTTGCGCCGGCACGTGCGGCAAGTAACGCCTGAGAGGCAGAAAAAATCAGAGTTACATTTGTGTGTATGCCCATTGAGGACAGTATTTTTACCGCCTTCAAGCCCTCTTTTGTCATTGGAATTTTTATTACAATGTTCTTGTTCATTTTTGCAAGGGGTATTGCTTCCTCAACCATAGCCTTTGCATCAAGGCTTATTACCTCGGCTGATATGGGACCGTCTACAATTGATGTGATTTCATCAATTACTGTCTTAAAATCTCTGCCCTCTTTTGCAATAAGTGTCGGATTTGTTGTAACACCGCATATTACACCAAGATCGTTTGCTTCTTTGATTTCTTCAATATTTGCCGTATCGATAAACAATTTCATCTGAATTTTCCTCCTTGTTTGTTTCGATAATAGCATATCACTATTTTTTTGAATGTACATTGTAAAAATATAAAAAACATTGCTTTTTTTAAGATTTTGATGTAGAATTATTTGGGTGATACAATGATTGAACGATATACGAGATTGCAGAAAATAAAAAATGGAAGAATAATGGTTAAAGAAAAAAGCATACGCAGTTATCCTACACATTGGCATGAGTTTTATGAAGCCGAGCTGATTTTGTCGGGAAGCGGAAGTTATATAATAGACGGAGTATCTCAGAAGATAGAAAAAAATATGTTGTTTTTTATGACACCGCAGGATTTTCATAAGGTTATAACAGATAGGGCAGAGGTTATCACTTTGATGTTTATGCCAGAGGCATGTGATAATGATATATTATTTAACCTTTCGTCGGTGTTCGATTCGGAAGGAGTTTTGCTGAGTGATAAGGATGTCGGGTATTTTGAGGCGGTTATGCGGGAACTGAATGTTGCTTCATGCGAGAACGATGATGAATACAGCTTTTATCTTCTTAACAGTATTCTCGGCAAGATGTGCAGGTTAAAAAACCGCTATAGACAAAGCCGTATTTCAAAGGCAAAAAAAGCAATGCTTTATGTTCAGAATAATTTCCGAAATAATATAACGCTTTATGATGTTGCTTGTTTTGTGGATTTGGCACCGTCTTATATGAGCAGCCTTTTCTTGAAAGAATGCGGTGTCAATTTCAAGGATTATCTTGGTTCTATAAGATATGACTATGTGAAAAGATTGCTTGAATATTCAAATATGACAATTACGGATATTTGTTATGAGTCAGGTTTTTGCGATTACGCTAATTTTGAAAGAAATTTTAAAAAGAGATTTTGCATTTCACCTACAGATTATAGAAAAAGTAAGGTTGGTGAAAAAACATAATAACACCCTTGGTGTTGCAAAAAACATATCCAACTATCGAACACCAACGGTTGGAAAAATACAAATCCAATGATTACCACACCCAATGTGAGGAGTAAGCCACCCACGGCGAAGAGGAGAAGTCAGCGGAGGTTGAGATTGATATGAAAGGTTAACTATAAACTTTCGCCTTGACCCCATCAGTGGTCAAGGCGAACAGATTGGCAGCATAATTTAACCTCAACCGAGCCATCTCCTCTTTTGAGTGGGAGCGCCTTTGCCTTCTTTCGAGGCAGGTCGAAAGAAGGTCGCCTCCGCAGAGGCGAAATGCTCTTAAGAAACAAAAAGAGACAGCCTTCCGACTGTCTCTTTAAAACTTTTGTATACTTTTTTAAAGCTTAATCTCATTCTGCTTTGCAACAACACTGTCGCCGCTGTACATTTTTCTGAGCTTGGGCTTTTCAATCTTGCCTGTGGGATTTCTCGGGATGTCGGCAAAGATAATCTGCTTTGGTCTCTTGTATCTGGGCATACCCTTGCAGAATTCGTTCATTTCGTCAACACTGCACTCTATGCCTTCCTTGAGCTCAATGATGGCTGTTGCCTTTTCGCCAAGACGAGGGTCGGGAGTACCGATAACAGCAACGTCTTTTACCTTTTCGTTCTGACGGATGAAGTTTTCGATTTCAACGGGATAAAGGTTTTCACCGCCCGAAATGATAACGTCTTTCTTTCTGTCAACAAGGAAGATAAAGCCGTCAGCATCCTGCATAGCCATATCGCCTGTCATAAGCCATTCGCCGTAGAGTGTTGCTTCCGTTGCCTTTTCGTCTCTGTAATAGCACTTCATTACCGAAGGACCCTTAACGGCAAGCTCTCCGACGTCACCCTGCTTTACAGGCTGCTTGTTTTCGTCAAAGATTATCGTTTCCCAGTCTGTTCCGGGAATACCGATAGCACCGACCTTGTGTATGTTTTCCATACCGAGATGTACACAGCCGGGACCGAGGGATTCGGTAAGACCGTAGTTTGTGTCATAGTCATGATGGGGGAAGATTGCCTTCCAACGCTTGATAAGGCTGGGAGGAACGGGCTGTGCACCGATGTGCATAAGTCTCCACTTGTCGAGCTTGTAGTCCTCAAGATCAAGAAGACCTGCATCAATGGCATCGAGTATGTCCTGTGCCCACGGTACGAGCAGCCAACAGATTGTACACTGCTCCTCACTCATTGTCTGAAGAATCCACTTGGGACTTACGCCTCTGAGAATGATGCCCTTTCCGCCTACGATAAATGAGCCGAACCAGTGCATCTTTGCACCCGTGTGGTAAAGGGGAGGAATGCAGAGGAATACATCGTCTTTTGTCTGGTGGTGGTTGTTGTTTTCGGTGTAGCAGGACGCAAGCACGCTCTTGTGTGTGTGAAGAACTGCCTTGGGAAAGCCTGTTGTACCGGAAGAGAAGTATATTGCCGCATTGTCATCCTCTGAAATGCTTATTCTTACATTTGTTTCGGGCATATCCGATATGAGATTTTCATAAAACTCTGCATAGTCGGGACAGTCCTTGGCGTTGCCGACAAAGATAAATTCCTTGATGCCGGAAAGAGTATCCTTGATTTTGTCTATACGGGAAATAAATTCGGGACCGAATATGAGAACATCAGCCTCCGAAAGCTCAAGACAGTACTTGATTTCATCTGCGCTGAAACGGAAGTTCATTGGCGCAACAACAGCACCTGTTTTGAGAATACCGAAATATATGGGAAGCCAGTCGATGCAGTTCATGAGAAGAAGCGCGACCTTGCTGCCCTTTGTAACACCCTCTGAGAGGAAGTAGTGGCTGAGCCTGTTTGCCTTGCCTTCAAATTCACCCCAGGTTATTTCTTTTCTTGAAGCAGGCTTCGGAACTGATTCAACAAGATCAAATTCTTCCCATGCTTTGTCGATTTTCTCCCTGATTTCGGGATTTACTTCTACAAGGCTTATGTCATTCGGATAAAGCCTTGCGTTTTGTGTAAGTACGTCTGTAATAATCATTTTTCTGTCTCTTTCCTAAAAATACATGATAGTTTGAAAATAAAACTATCATAAATTATAATACATACTGTCATATTTTGCAAGTCAAACAAGCTTTAATTAATAAATATTCTTTACATTATTAATATTTGCCGTCAGTTTTGCTTTAAAGTCATAAGTTCTTCATCGGAAAGTTCCCGCCATTCGCCCTCTTTAAGCGTTTCATCCAGCTCTATGCCGCCAAAGGTAAGCCTTTTGAGGAATAAAACCTCCTTTTTGCCGCAGGCATAGCATAATCTTTTGATTTCGTGAAACTTTCCCTCGGTAAGCGTGATGTTTGCACAGCAGTCATTGTCAAGGATTGTAAGATGTGCAGGCTTCGTTTTTTTGCCGTCCATCATAATTCCGTCAAGCATAAGCTTTGCATCATCCTCGGTGAACGGCTTGTCACACTCGACATAATATTTCTTTTCGGCATGGTGCTTTGGCGAAAGAAGCCTGTGGGCAAGAGCTCCGTCGGTTGTCATTATAAGAAGCCCTACCGTGTCCTTGTCAAGCCTTCCGCAGGGAAATAGCCCCTTGTCGCAAAAGCTCTTATCAAAAAGAGACATTACGGTTTTGTCTTTCATGTCATCTGTTGAGCTTATAAGACCGCGGGGTTTGTTGAGCATGATGTAAATATTTTCGGAGTATTTAATTGCGTTGCCGTCAAAGGTTATAATGTCGGCTGTGTCGTCAACCTTTTCGTCACCCTTTTTGACGGGGGTGCCGTTGACACATATTCTGCCTGCCTTTAGAAGAAAGGCGGCGTCTTTTCTGCTTATTACAAGTGTCGATGAAATGTACTTGTCAAGTCTTATTTTTGCCATTTTTCGCCTCCGAGCTTTTGTTACTCCTTTTTGAATGTGTGGACTGATTATTTTGACATTCATGCCGTAAGGCAATTCGTTGAGCTTGCTTTGCAGACTCATTGTATCACAAAAACGCAATAAATACAATACCATTTGGCATAAAATGCAACGCCAGACGGTTGACAGAGAAATAAAAAAATATTATAATAAAGTGATAAATAATTTGTTTTTTTCATAATGATGAAAGACAATGTTGTGACAATGGAGGTAGTATCTGATATGCTTGATGCTTTAATTGAGTTTTTAGGTCCGATTGGCAAAGAACTGTCTTTGATAATTGTTTCAATGGTGCCTTTTATAGAGCTTCGCGGTGCCGTGCCTCTCGGAATCAACGCCTTTGGAATGGATCCTGTGCAGGTATTTACAATGTGCGTTCTTGCAAACTGCGTTCCAATTCCTTTTGTTATTTTCCTTATCAAACCAATATTCAATTGGCTTAAGAAGTTTCGCCCCTTTAAAAAACTCATAGAAAAAATCGAAAATGCTGCGAATAAAAAGTCATCAAAGGTTACGGCATATAAATATGAGATGCTTGGACTTTTTCTGTTTGTGGCAATACCCCTTCCCGGAACGGGCGCATACTCCGGAGCACTTGTTGCGGCACTTCTCAACATGAGGGTAAAGCACGCATTTCCCGCAATAGTTGCAGGCGTTGTTGTTGCAGGTATACTCGTAACACTTATAGCTTCGGGCGCACTTGCGGCATGGGAGTTTCTTATTTAAAGCAGTATTTGAACGGAGATATTTATGGATAACGTCAGACAAGAATCATATGTCTCGGGGCTTGAGAACAAGAAAAAGGCGTATAATGCCATGTGTAAAGCATCTCTCTTTCTGTTTGGCGTGGGTTTGTTTTCGGCTGCGGTGTCTTACGGAATGGCTGTGCTTTCCGGTATTTTGATGCCCTATATAGAGGCGGCTCTTGCCGGGTTGTTTTCACTTTTCGGACTCGGAAAAGCAGGTTCCGTTGCAGCGGCAAGGATGCTTTTTTCATCCCACGCGCTTTCGGGTATTACAAATATTCTTGTAACGCTTTTAACTCTTGTGCTTCCCGCATATGTGTTTGCGAGGATGACTCACCTTTGTGCCGATGATTGCTTTAATATCAAAGGAAAATGTATCAGGGGCACGTTTTCTCTCTTTTGCCTTACCCATCTGCTTACCATGACGGTGCTTTTGTTTTCGCAGGGGATATATGATTTTCTCATGCCTGCTTCGGAGTCACTATCGGCTCTTGAGGCGGCGGGCGAATTTGATATATATAGCTTTGTTTCGGAAATAATAAGCGTATGTATTTTTGTTCCCATTGCCGAGGAATTTGTTTTCAGAGGCGTGATGTATACCTATCTTAAACGCTTTGGAATAGCCTTTGGCGTTGTTTCAAGTGCGCTTGTTTTCGGAGTTGCCCATTCCTCGCCCGTACAGAGCATATATGCCTTTACCTTTGGTACTGTGGCGGCTCTCGCGCTTGAGGTTACGGGAAATCTCAAAACAGGCATAATACTTCATGCACTTAATAATCTTCTCACGGTATGTACCGAATATATGCCGCTTTTGCTTGGCGATAAAGCCTATGAGGTTTTCTATTGTATTCTCATGGCAGTAATTGTTGTGTTTGCCTTTTTCGGTCTTTTCAGCTTTGTAAGACATGACGGGCTATACGACAAATTCAGGCAAAACATGAAAGAAAAAGAAATAACACCGGTGATAAATGCCGGAATAAAGGAGATACTTGCGCTGCCTATGGCATTGTACGTGATAATATACGCTGTCACCTTTGCCATGACAACGCTGATGGTATAAAAAATGACAAGTGAAGAAAGAAACAATAATAAATTCATGCGTGCCGCACTTTCAAGGGCAAAAACAGCGGCAAAGCACATGGAAGTTCCCGTGGGTGCGGTTATTGTGCGAAACGGAAGGATTATAGCAGGAGGCAGAAACAGAAGAGAGAACGGAAAAAATGCTCTGCTTCATGCCGAGATTTCTGCAATCAATCTTGCCTGTAAAAAGCTTGGCGGCTGGCGTCTTTTTGACTGTGATATGTATGTCACGCTTGAGCCTTGTCCCATGTGTGCGGGAGCAATAATGAATTCGAGAATACGCCATGTTTATTACGGAGCATATGACAGTAAGGCGGGCTCATTTGGAAGTGTGGTAAATCTTACAGACCTTCCATATAACCACAAGCCTCTCGTTACGGGAGGAATACTTGAAGAGGAGTGCTCGAGGGTTTTGACGGAATTTTTTTCCGACCTTCGAGAGAATAAAAAAGCAAAGAACAACTCTGCGGAGGAATGAGAAAATGAGAACAGCATTGATAGGACTCGGAGCAATATCTGCAACACATATTGCCGCAATAAATAATAACAGCTTTACAACACTTTGTGCTGTTTGCGATATAGACAAGCAGAAGGTGGATGCCATTGTTGATAAGCAAAAGAACGTTGTTGGATACACCGACTATAAAAAGATGATTGACATGGAAAAGCCTGACTTTGTCCATATCTGCACACCCCACTTTCTTCATAGAGAAATGGCAGTTTATGCCCTTGAGGCAGGCTGTCATGTATACCTTGAAAAGCCTGCGGCAATGAATGCAGACGAGGCACAGAAAATATCGGATGCAAGCAAAAAGACAGGTAAAAAGGTGTGTGTTTCCTTCCAGAACAGAGTAATTCCGACGAATGCCATGGCAAAGGAAATTGCCGACAGCGGAAAATACGGAAAGCTTCTCGGCATAAGAGCAGAAATGACCTGGAGCAGAGGCGGAAGCTATTACACCGACAGCGCATGGAGAGGCAGATGGGAGACCGAGGGCGGCGGAGTTCTTATGAATCAGTCTATTCATACGCTTGACCTGATGTATTATATAGGCGGCAAGGTAAAGAGTATGGAAGGCTCTGTTGCACTCAGAAGAAACAAGAAAATCATTGAGGTTGAGGATACAGCCGAGGCGACAATCTGGTTTGAAAACGGTGCCGAGGGCATATTCTATGCCACAAACTGTAATTTTACCGACTCCTCCGTACAGCTTGAGCTGTTCTTTGAGAAAGCATCCTTGTTTATTTACAGAGATGCACTTTATCTAAACACAAAAGACGGGCTTGAAAAGCTTGTAGATAACCGCGATTATACAGGAACAGAGGGTAAGGCTTGCTGGGGCAACGGACACGCAATGATGATGAAGCGTTTTTACGACGCCGTTGGCGGAAGTGATGACACATATTGCGACATCGACGATGCAATACCTGTTCTTAGGATGATAGGAAAAATTTACGAAACAAGTAAGAATAAACTTAAATAAATACTTCTAAAGCAAAACCGTTCCGAATATGCTCTAGTAATTAGACTTTAGCTGTGGAGGCGGTTTTTGTGTTTGTATTTTCATTTAAGGCATCAAGCTTCAAAATCATATGCGTGCTTTGTGCGTGCGTGATTGCCGTATCGGTGGCGGTAACGCTTATGCCGGATGTCGGCTCATCCCTTAATGTTAACAAGATTGAGGCGGTAAAGGAGCTTGAAAAAATTTCGGTAAAGAATGATAAAGGGAGAATTGAGTATCTTTCTGCTCTCGGTTACGGTGTTGAAAAGGAGCCTGTAAGTACAAGCAGCGAGATGCTGCCAAAGGTTTTTGATGCTGTTATGGAAAGGTATAATGACCTTCAAAGGCTGCAGGGCTTCGACCTTTCAAAGTGTTCGGGCAAGAAGGTAACAGGGTATACCTACAAGGTTATTACCTTTCCCGACGGAACTTCTCCCTCTGACGGTGCATATTACGCAACCCTCATTTGCTATAAAAACAAGGTGGTTGCGGCAGATCTATGCTGTGTAGAAAAGGGATTGTACTCTCCTCTTGTAAAGGCGGCATAAAGACAAAAAAAGGAACGTGATAAAATGGATTTTTTGAATTCGGTACAGCAAATTGACCTTGAGTGTGTAAGATGGGTAAGAGAGTATATTGCCTGCCCGTTTCTTGACGCGGTGATGCCCGTAATTACCCTTATCGGCGAGGACGGCATTTTGTGGATTGCAATAACCCTTGTAATGCTCATGTTTGGAAAAACTCGGAAGACCGGCTTTGTGATGGCTCTGTCTCTCTCCTTGGGGTTTTTGATAGGGAACATGACCTTGAAGCCTCTTGTTGCACGCCCGAGACCTTACAGCATTGACACCTCTGCCTATCTTCTTATTGACGGGCTGTCGGATTTTTCCTTCCCGTCAGGGCATACTCTTGCCTGCTTTGAATGTGCCGTAAGCCTTCTTTTGTGCAAATACAGGCGTACGGGTTCCATTGCACTTTTCGCCGCATTTCTCGTGGCGTTTTCAAGGGTTTATCTCTATGTTCATTTCCCGACCGATATAATTGCAGGAGCAATTCTCGGAACGCTGTTTGCTTTTGCGGCATGGTATATTGTGAATAAGCTGTATTCAAAGTTTCAAAAATCGAAAAGTTTGTAAACATGGTGAATTTTTTTAGTGAATTAACACAATAAAGTATTGCAATAAAATAAATGTTGTGGTAAACTAAACTGTATTAAAAAATAAACTAACAATTTGAAGGGAAGTATAAAAATGGCAGCAAATCTTGATTTTGCCAATCTCGGATTTGGTTATATCAAAACCGACTGGAGATATGTATCAAACTTTAAAGACGGCGCATGGGATGACGGCGTAATGACACAGGATGATAAAATTGTCATCAGCGAATGTGCCGGCGTACTTCAGTATGCACAGACAGTATTTGAAGGTCTTAAGGCATATACGACGCAGGATGGTCATGTTGTTGTGTTCCGCCCCGACCTCAATGCAGAAAGAATGATTGATTCCGCAAAAAGACTCATTATGCCTGCATTCCCCAAGGAAAGATTCCTTGATGCTGTTGTTAAGACGGTTGAAGCTAACCTTGATTATGTGCCTCCGTTTGGCTCGGGTGCATCGCTTTACTTAAGACCCTATATGTTCGGCTCTGACCCTGTAATCGGTGTAAAGCCTGCCAACGAATACCAGTTCAGAATTTTCTGTACACCCGTAGGTCCTTACTTCAAGGGCGGCGTAAGACCTCTTACTCTTAATATATCCGACTTTGACAGAGCCGCACCTCATGGTACAGGTCACATCAAGGCAGGTCTTAACTACGCAATGAGCCTTTATGCTATCACGTGGGCTCATGATAACGGATTTGACGAAAATATGTACCTTGACTCTGCTACAAGAACAAAGGTTGAGGAAACCGGCGGTGCAAACTTCCTTTTCGTTACCAAGGACAACAAGGTTGTAACTCCTAAGTCCGATACAATTCTTCCTTCCATTACAAGACGCTCGCTCCTTCATGTCGCTAAGGAATATCTCGGCCTTGAAGTTGAAGAAAGAGAAATATACAAAGAAGAACTCGGTGACTTCGCAGAATGCGGCCTTTGCGGTACTGCGGCTGTTATTTCTCCCGTTGGCAAGATTGTCGACCACGGTAAGGAAATCTGCCTTCCCAGCGGCATGAACTCCATGGGTCCCGTTACTCAGAAGCTCTATGATACCCTCACAGGCATTCAGATGGGTAAACTCCCCGCACCTGAAGGATGGATTAAGGTTATAAAATAACTTACTTTTCTTTTGGAAAAAAGAAAAGTAAGCAAAAGAAAACCATTAAACCGAGCTTTATTTTGAAATACAAAACCAAACGTACGGTTCTCGAGTAAAAGCTTCCCTGACCGCCATAAAGGCAAGCGGTCAGGGAATAATTGTTTTATGTATAGTTTGGAAAAAAGAAAAGTAAGCAAAAGAAAACCATTAAACCGAGCTTTATTTTGAAATACAAAACCAAGCGTACGGTTCTCAAGTGAAATCTTCCCTGACCGCCATAAAGGCAAGCGGTCAGGTATTTTTTTCTGTCATGTCCCTTAGTCGTTTTGCAGCAGCTCCTGCTTTTTTGTAATATTGCTCGGCACTCACGTCGTCATAGTAATGGGAATTATGTCTTTCAAGCTCTAACATAAGTGTACCTGTATACTTTTGCTCCGCAATAGCTTGCACTACATAATTAAAATCTATTTTGCCGTCAAAGGGAATAAGATGCTCGTCTTGGTTAAATGTCTTGTGATTGTCATGAAGGTGAAGGGCACAAAGTCTGTTGCCGAAAAGAGGCATATACCTTTTGCCGAAGGCAAAGCATTGCTCATGTCCCACATCCCAGCAAAAGCCTGCCTTATCGTAGCTTTCCATAACTGCCGCAATGTTTGCGATAAATCGCTGGTTTTCGTATGCTATTTTAACTCTGTTCCTGTCAGCATATTCCATAAGTGTATCAAAACGTGAAAAGCCCGTGTCGGTAATTCTTGGAGCAGGAATGCCCGAGGACAGGTGAACGATTAGTGTGTCTGCTCCGACAATCCGGCACTTATCTATGCCGTCAAGCAAAACAGACAGCATAGCCTCGCCTTCATCTGTGTCTTTCCAGATATCATTTATCCCCTTAAAGGGAGCGTGAAGGGTGTCAAAGCTTATACCGTACCTTGATAAAATGTCAGCACCCTCATAGCTTGCCGCTTTTCTCGAGGAAAAGGTGAAGGTTTTGGTGAAACCGTTCTCTCTCATAAGCTCTGCCTGTTGTTCGATGGAAAGCTCATCTGCTTTTCCGTAGCAATATAGGTTTACCCCTAAATTCATAGTAATCACCGCCATGTATTTCTTAATTGCATTTTATCATAAGCGGAGTATTTTTACAATTGTTTTTTATGAAATACGTATTTTTTTATTCGGCTGTCGAATAATATATTATACACGTAAATGTGTATAAATCATTTGAAAGGTGAGATGTTACATGAATCCCTTTGAACAAAAATCAAAGCCCGTCGATGCCGCCTTTACCTCATGGAGTAAGATTTACCCCTGCTCCTATAACAAGATGAGCACCGACCCTTATACCAAGACAAGAATAATTCTTATGAACGGCACCGAGTTTGAGGCAAACTGGTTCAGTCATCAGTTCAGCCGCCATTGTACCGACATGGAATTGAAGCGTGAAATTGCCGTATCGCGAAGAGTTGAAAAACAGCAGCAGATGATCATAAGCTGTCTAAAGCCCATTGATGAAAGTCCTCTTGAAACCACAATTGCCTATGAACAGCTGGCAGTAGATTTGACGGCTATTCTTGCAAAGCGTGAGCCTGATGCACACGTAAAGGCGGCGCTTGACTTTGCGTTGCTTGAAGACTTTGACCATCTTTACAGATATGCTGATTTGCTTGAGATGGATAAGGGAATAAGGGCAGAGGAGCTTGTCGGAAAATATACCGAAATCATGCCGGGACGTCCCACAATAGCCGAGCACAGATATCCATATGACAATGTAAAGCCAAAGACCGACTTCAAAACCGCCTCTCCCATTACAAAGCTCAATGTTTCAATTATCACCGCCGCAGAGCAGCAGACAATGAACTACTATATGAATATTGCACCCTTCTACTGTAATGATATCGGCAGACGCCTTTATCAGGAAATAGGACTTATTGAAGAGCAGCACGTCAGTCAATATGAAAGCCTTCTTGATCCCAATACCACATGGCTTGAAATGATGCTTATGCATGAATATGTCGAATGCTATCTCTACTATTCCTGCTATATGGACGAAAAGGATAATGCAATAAAGCTTCTTTGGGAGCAGTTTTATGAGCAGGAGCTTTCGCATCTTCATAAGGCGGCACAGCTTCTTGCAAAGTATGAGAATAAGCAGTGGCAGCAGGTAATACCCGACGGAAACTTCCCCGAGCTTTTGTGCTTCCATGAAAATATCGAGTATATAAGAGATGTGCTTTCTCATACCGTCACAAATACCTCTTATTTTGATGAATATCCCGACATTGATAATCTTCCCGACAATTCCAAGTATTTCTTCTTCCAGAATACACACAATTGTGATGTTTCGTGTGTTCCCTCACATCAGGTTATTGATAAATATATCCGAGAAAAGGGTATGGATTACCGTTTTGAGGTTGCAGAGCATCCCATACCCGAGCTCAGAAACAGAAAGCTTGACAACACAAGTATCGCGAGATGTAAGAATAATATCTGCGTTGGCTAAAATCAAACCCGCAAGGCTTGACCTTGCGGGTTTTTGCGTTATTCGGGTTTATAAACTATGGCACCGTAGCCGTTGCCGAAATGGTTTCCGTCATTAAGGTATGTGTAGAAGCTCTTTTGCAAACTTGTGTTTTGGGGAAGTGAGGCATAATCCTTGGTGTTTACATAGAAAACACGCCATAGGTCGTAGTCATTTGGCTCCTCCACCTGATTGAATATGTCAAAAACCTCATAGAACCTTCTCATGTTGCTTCCTTCGGGGAAAAGCTCTGCCACAGGGGGATAGAGAAGCCAGGAGTGGCAGACGATAACAAGCTTGTCGCCGTTGTTGGGACCGAAGAAATCGTATGCAAGCTGCAATGATTCCTGAACAGAACAAGGCGTGAGAGGTCCGCTTGACGGAATGTGCATATTTATGACGGTGTCACCCTCTTTAATAATGTCCTTGTAAGAGTAGTTTGTCACATATGGCTCATACTGAAGCCTGCCGAGGGTGAAGCGTTTCATTTTGTAAAACCCCGCAAACCATTTGAACACAAATGTTCCCCATATGTCATGCAGCTTTTTACATTCGTTAAGCTTGTATGTCAGATCCTTCATTGTGTGCGCAAAAAAACTGTCATCAAAACCCTTTTCGGCATACATTTTTCTGAGTTTTATGCAGCAATAAACAGCAAGAAGCATATCGACGGTGTATCTGTGATATCCCGAAGCCTCGGAAAACTCGTCGAGCTTTTCCTCAAGCTCATCGCTGTTAAAGGTTTCAAAATACATTTTTTCCATTTTGTCAAGACGGAATATGAGATTTTCGTCACCTTCTGTTTTTGCAAAAACCTCTTCAAAATATTCTGTCGCCTCTGTGGGGAATTCTATAAGTTTAAGAACGTCACTTATCCTGCTCATTTTCATTCTCCTTTAGCATATTCTATGAGCTCTTTTATGGAATTTCTGTCTGAGAAATCGCCGTCTGCATCGCAAAGCTCCACAAGAAGCTTTTCCAGCTCCGTCGGGTTTTCCTTGCTGCTCATTATTTTCTTAAGTGTCTTGAGTGCAGTCCTGTGCACAAAGGTCAGCTCGTCAAGAATCATCTTTCCGACAAAATTGAAAATCCTTACATTTTCGGGAACACCGTTCTTGAAGTTTTTCTCAATTACTTCTCCGTCATAGTATGCTCTGCAGTCGGCGGGAGTTATGCCGGTTGTAAAAATTATGACCTTTTTGTCCTTTAAAGCCTCGATGTTTTTTGTTATGAGAGTGACGCCGTTGATGATTTCGGCGTAAAGTCCGCCGCCGTAGATGATGGTGTCATATTTAGAAAGGTCACATGGCTTTATAAGCTTTGCGTCAACTGCTTCACAGCCAAGCTCCTCGGATATCCACTCGGCATATGTTTTTGTTGAGCCGTATTTTGTCTTGTAAATAACTATTGTACTCATCGTATCATACCTGCTTTATATAATTTGATATGTCAATCTTTTTGCATTCGGGATTTTTTTCAAAGCCTGCTTTTTTGTATTCCTCAAAGGACTTGAAATTCCTCTCACCCCATCTGTTCACAAGCTCGTCTGTGTCGGCACTGCAGTATATGTTGCCCTCAAGCTCAATCTGCCCCTCGGCCTCATTGCAGATTATGGAGTAAATTGATGCCCCGTAGGGTGCACCCGAGAATATGTTGTTTTTTATCTCTATTTTTCCGCCATCCGTTGTCTTGTTGATTCTCCAGAGGAAAACATGGTGTCCCATGGGCTGAGGCCATATTTCGGAGTATCGCGGCATTGTTTCGCCTTGCTTTGAAAAGCCCTCGCCCGCATCTATGCAAATGTTGTTTGAAAAAACCGCATACATGGGCAGTAAATCTCTCTGCTCATATGCACCCATCCCGCACTTTATGAATATGCAGTCGGTGCAGATAAAATTCTTGCATGGCTCGCATTTGTCCACACTTCCCTGATGAGTTACCCCCGAGTCATAGATGTTGTAAAAATAACAGTTCTTTATTGATACATCTTCGGCAATGTCCCAGCACTCAACGGCATTTCCAAAACGTATTTTCAAATCATAATTCCATACACAGCCGCCGATAAATTCAAAATCGCAGTTGCTTATGTGAAGATTTTTTGCATGACCGCCGCCTGCAATGCCATGAACACCGCTGTTGATAAACCTTAAGTTTTCAAAAATAAGATTGTCTCCGCTTGTTGCCATCCATCTGTCGCCATAGCCTGCCATTTCAATGTGGCTGTAATACTCGGCGGGATTCTTTTCGGAGTACATATATATTTTATGCCCGTCGGGGATTATTTCATTGTTCACACGCGTACCAAAGCAGTTGTCAAAAAAGTCGCCCTGCTCGCAAAGCTCTTCCTTTGTCCATCTGAGTGTTCCGCAAAGACTGCCGCCGTTGAAGATGAAGTTGCACGCCTCATCGTTCTTTATTGCCTCGGTTACCCAGATGTTTTTTTCTTCCTCATACCAGCATTCCGCATCCGAAAGAGTGTCAACCGAGCCGCAAACGGTGGGTTTTTCTCCTGTTCCGTAGCTTGAATAGGTGATGGGTTCACCGTTGTTATTGTAGATGTTGTTGAGACTTCCTCGTATAAAAGAGCCGCACTTGAAAAGTATTTTGTCGCCGCCTTT
This sequence comes from Eubacteriales bacterium, assembly GCA_045541355.1. Lineage (GTDB taxonomy): Bacteria > Bacillota > Clostridia > Oscillospirales > CAG-382 > UMGS1387. The sequence goes on from JAZQIW010000125.1 coordinate 15,465, forward strand.
TACGCAAATGCCGCGGTGATTTTTTAATGGAGTGCTGTCGCTAAGACCGTCATTTGTGTCAAGTCCCGATTTTGGATCAATGTAGTATGTCGCCATAGGAGTACCTCCGAATAAACATCTAGATGTATTATATCAAAACTTTTGGTATATTACAATAGAAAAAAGTTAATTTCAGCCGTAAAATTCCCCGTACCCGATATGACAAGTCCAATATCAGGTGCGGGGATTATATTGAAAATTCTTTTTAAACGGTGCGGTCAAAAAAGCTTACATATCGGCGAGCCATACCATGTTGCTTGTTTCGCACCAGCATGAGCCTGCCCAGACAGAACCTATCCAGGCGTCCGTTTCCCAGTCCGACATATTGACTCTTTCGCAGATGAAACCGCTTCTCAGCTTTTGTGTGCCTTCCATGTTCCATATGGGGCGTGCATCTGTTGACATATACTGACTTACCGTTTCGGAAATTTCTCTGTAAAGTGTCATGTATCTTTCATCGCCTGTCCATTCGGCGAGCTTTCTGAGCGATGTGCCCGAAAGCGTACAAATACCGGGAGCCGAGTGCTTGTTCTGAATGTTTGCAATTACAGAGCCTATTGTTTTCATATCAAGACGTGCAAATTCGCATTTGGTAAAGAATTTGTAGTTGTAGGCTACAACCCAGCTTGAGCAGAGGTTGGCGGTGTGCTTTGCATACTTTAACCATTTTTCATCCTTTGTCTCGTCATAGAGCCATACGTAGCTCTCCAAGAGTCCGAAGGCACTCTCGCTGTCGGGGCAGGAGAGTATTTCTCCGGGGCCTCCCGTTGTGTAGCCCTTTGCCGCAAAGTTTTTGTAGTAGTATTCGCCTGCTTCTATTGCAACGTCAAGATACTTTTTGTCGCCGAAATATCTGAAGGCGAGTACAAGTCCTGCCGAGACAATGGCTGCACTTGCAGAACCGCCGACATAGAGAATTTCATTGTCTGCGCCTGCAAACTGACCAATCTGACCGTATTTGTTCCAAAGATTTACAAAGCAGTCCGCAGTCTTTTTTATGCCGACTTCAAATTCCTTTGGTACCTTTTCCATAAGCTCAAACTGACGCAGAACATAGTAAAGACAGTCGGCGGATTTTCTTGTGAGCAGCCAGTCTTCTGTACCCTCAGTGGAGAAACCGTCGTTGAAGATGTTTCCGTCTCTGTCAACGGCTCCGTAGAAAAGACCGCTTTTGCCCTGATATTTAAAAAGATGCTTCAGAGTTTTCATTGCACGTTCTTTTTCCAAGGGCGTGCCGAGCTTTAAAAAGGCATATGTCTGCATAGCCCCGCCGACCCATCCGGGCTGCCAGTTGCCGTGGTGACCTTTTTCTCCGTTGTGGGAATAGTATTCGCCCTTTTCACGCCAACAGTAGCTGTTGTACTTTTCTGCGTGTATTTCCCACTGTTCTTGCCTTGAAAGAACGGGAGGAAGCGTGTCGTCCATTCCCATAAGCTTGCGGTTGTCGAAGAATTTTTCGTAAAATTCTTCAATAGAATGACATTCAAATTCAAGCAGCTTGTAGGGGATTTTCGCATCCTCTTCGACATACGGCTTTTCGTTTTTAATCATCTTAAAACAGCAATAAATCTCGTCACGCTTTGCAGGGTATGTGAGAATCATCTTTCCGTTTTCGTAAGCCATTCCTATGTTTTTGCCGCCAATTTCCTGAATGGTAAAGAGAAGGTAACCTTTGTTTTCGCACCTTTTGTAAACACCTATGCAGGGAACTGCCGCATCACCCGTGGTAAGCTCGATTTTGCCGCTTCCGTCGGGATTAAGGCGCGGAACGTCTGTTATGCAGGTTTCCATGTCGAGCTTTGCTTCTTCCGGGGTGAATATCGGCGGATATTTTTTCTTTAAGCATCTGAATCTGTTGCCGTCATAGCAGGCAGCAGGGATGAATATAAAATCGTCATTGTGAAATTTTACGTCGATTTCAATTTTTGACATCGAAAATACCTCCACGGTGTTGATATACAAATAAATTTTAGCACTTCTACGTGATTATATCTCGCAAAAATAAATATTGAATATAGACAAAATTTAGCATAAAAATCCCTCGGCTTTTGCCGAGGGGAAGGTTGCTATTTCTTTCTGAAATTAATAAGCCTGAGAATTACGGGACTTAAGATTATGTTTGATAAAAGCTCAAATATAAAATTAAGACCTACAAAGAAAATGATGATGTAAGCAGCGACTGACATTCCTTCATTTGCAGCACCTGCATTGACCGTATCCAGAAAGAATACGAAACAGCCGAGAATGAATATGCCTGTGTTCACAACGGGACAAACAATCGCCGAGGTTATAACCGCAAGATAGCGGTTTTTGTTTTCAAGCACCTTGTAGGCAAGTCCTGCAAGATAGCCGGACAAAATTCCCTTGACCATTACCGTTATTATTGTTCCGGGAATGCTAAGCCCCAGCCAGAAAACCGAATCCGCTGTCATAAAGAATACAGCACCCGCAACTCCGCCCAAGAAGCCGCCTGCACCCGGACCGCAAAGAGCCGCACCCACAACTACGGGTATAAGGGTGAGCGAGATGGAAGCAAGTCCGCCTATTTTGACAAACCCGCCAAGATAAGCAAGTATTGCCACCAATGCACCGAGCAAAGCAAGCAGTGCAAGCCTTTGTGTCGACATCTTTCTGTTTGATGCCATAAAAATTCCTCCTTGCTGTCGTCCTCTTTTGAGGTACAACGCATAAAAATTTTATATTAACCCATGTAGGGTAATATACACATATTTAATTGTTTTTTTTGTAGAGAATGTTTAATCCTTTGAGCACCATGTGCTCGTCAAGAATGGTTGTGTGATTGCAATAATAAGTAATTGTAGAAGCAAGTCCGCCTGTTGCGATAACCTTTAAATCTTCCCCCGTAGCCTCGCAGAATCTGTCAATCATGCCGTCAATGAGACAGGCGTTTCCGTAAACTATGCCTGATTTCATGCTGTCAGCAGTATTCTTTCCGATGAGATTTTCGGGTTTTTCAAGGCTTATTTGAGGAAGCTGAGCCGTGCCCTCGGATAGAGCCTTCATTCCCATGATGACACCTGGGATAATGGAGACACCGATAAAAGCACCGTCTTTGTCAACCACAGACATTTTTGTTGCCGTTCCCATATCAATTACAAGACAGGGTGAGCCGTAAATGCTGTGTGCAGCAACACAGGCACAGATAATGTCAGAGCCAACCGAGGCGGGATTGTCACAGCGTATTCCGAGTCCCGTTTTGATGCCGGGTCCCACAAGCAGTGAATCGATACCAAAGGCAAACCTTACAGCACGCTTGATTACGGAATTCAGAGGAGGAACAACCGACGAAATAATACAGCCGTCTATGAGAGAAGCATCTATACCTCGGAGCGACAGGATATCTAAAATTGTAACGGCATATTCGTCTTCCGTTTTGGAGGTGCTTGTGGAAATTCTTGCAACAAAGGAAAGCTCATCCCCGTCAAAGCCTCCGAGCACCGTGTTGGAGTTGCCGATGTCAATGCAGAGTATCATGCGTATCGCTCCTTTCTGTTTTATGGGCATATTATAACACTAAACCCCAAAAAAATCAAGTGATTACCTTGCGCCCTGTTTTTTACGCATCAGCCTTAATACAATCGGTCTGTTGTATCTTTGTACAATAATAAACTGAGCATCAAAAGCCATTGCGGCAACGGCAGATATTATAAATGCGGCAGGACATCCCCAGATAAATGTAAAAAACATACTGATAACCGATATTATTTCGTTAATCCAATGGTCGAGCTCACTTTTTGCCATGGTGCAGGCAAGCTGCTCAAGAGTTCTGTTTTTAAAGTCATACATTTCAGGCTCAAAGGTGAGAACCTTGTCCTTCCATTTGCGTACGCGAAGGAGCTTGTATAGCTTTTTTTCAAAGC
>JAZQIW010000126.1:0-10584 GCA_045541355.1 Eubacteriales bacterium
TACGCCCACTCCGCTTATTAAGCCGTAGTATTCGGGAGTATAGCCTGTCTTGGGGTTGGGAATGTTGATATTAACATAGTCTATTTTTATTTTACCGTCGTCAATTTCGCTGTATGAATAGTCGCATCCCCTGCACTTATAGACTATAGAATCATCGACCTTTTCACCGTCGCCAAAATAATGCTCTTCATCTAAAAGAACCTTTTCGCAGACCGAGCACTGCATAAAATGCTTGTCATTATCAAAGTGAATATGTTCATCCTCGTTATAGGAGTGATTACATTCCAAGTCATAAACCTTTGAGAAAAGTGTTGCTCTTTTTTTTGTGGCAGACAGCTCATACTCGCTTACCTTATCGCCCATTATTGAGAAGTTGGGTGTGTCCGAGAAGGCATATCCGCTGTCAAGGGTAACTACAACCTTTGCCTGATACTTGCCTGCAACCATCATTGTCTCTTCGTCACAAAGCTCATCATTATGGTACCATTCGACAGAAATGCTTCTGACACCCTCTGCATCGCAGGAAAGAATGTCGGGTGAAAGCGTCATGCCGTAAGCATTTGTTCCGTCAATGTTAAGCCTTGATATTTCTTTTTTAGTATCCTTGCCCGACATAAAGTTTCTTCTGTCGGCACTTGACATATGATGTGTAACAACAACCGTAACCGAACCGTCATTTCCGGTATAGTTAAGCTTTGCCCATTCGCTGACAGGTAGGGTTTCACCGTTAAGTTCTGCTGTATTTCGCTGTGGGTCAAGCATATCGGCACTGAGTCTTACGCTTCCTACATCCGATGCGGGATGATACTGATACCCGTATCTTTGCTCGTGACCTATAACATAAGGGTAATGATAGCCGTAAAGGGTAACATTTATGGTAGGAACTGTAAGAACACGAAGGTGGTTCGTACTGAAAGTGCCGCTTTTTACCGTTACCTTTACATCCTTTTTTACACCGAAAACATCGGCGTTTCCTTTGCCGTGGAACTCACCGCCATTTATAATAGTATTACCGCCCAAGAGTCTAAGGCAGGCAGAACGTGAAAACTCAACGTCAACATCATTATCGTTATCTTTTACATATGTTTCAAGATTTGAAAAGCCTCTGCCGAGGAATATACCGTCGTTTATGATAAGTGTACCGTCATTTAATGTAATACAGTCGCCGTTTACCTGTTGCCAGGCATATCCGTCGTATCTTGCACCGATTGCAAGACCCAGCACCCCGAACTGTATGGCATAGCCAAGCATTTGTCTTAAATCGTAAACATCTCTGCCGTTATATATCCAATGTTTTTTTGATCTGCCTGCTTCGAGAGTACCTCCATCTATCGTTACAATGCCGCCGTCAATCTCAAGCACGTTTCTGTATTCTACGTCGCTGTTGAAAAATTCCGGATATCCGTCTTCGTCGTGGGGATGGTCAATTTTGCCGTAGCAGAAAAGTCTTCCCGAATGGTCGCCGCTTGTGTCCTTGATTGTAAGCTCTGCACCCTTGGGTACGAAAATCATAGTGATTTCAGAGCCGTATTCTGCATTGAGTTCAACAGAATGTCCCGAAAGATTGAGAGTCTTTTTGCCTTGACCCATGCTTATCCAGTATGAGCCTTCGTCTTTTACGGAGCATGTGTATATGATATCACCCGTTACGACAATGTCGGCATCGCCGTCGGCTTGCATGGCTTTCTCAAAGTCTTCGACGGTATTTACTTCTATCTCCTGTGCTAAAACACCCGCCGCAAAAGCAAGCATCATCACAAGCATTACAGGTATCAAAAGAAAGAGTCTTTGTCTTTTCATTTTCAAATCTCCTTGAAAATATTTTATTTATTAATCTTATAAAGCCACAGGATATATTCATCCATTTGCATCATTATCCAATGCTGATTGATTTCATTATCGGTATATATATTAAAATATCTGTTGCCCTCTTCGCCGAGATTAAGCACGCACGAGCTTTGGGAGTCACAGTAGAAAATGAAATCGGAATAGCGTGCATCATATTTTATAATACCGCCGCCGTCATGGAAAAACTCAAGGCTGACAAAGCTGTCGTCATTAATATCCATACTGCAGCGCTCAGGTATTCCCGACTGCTGATTTACATATGTATACCCCTGCCAGCTTGTACCTGAAAGGTCCGATTCTTCAAACTCGATTTCTTCAAGGCCTTCGGGATTAAATTCGGGTGCTTCGGGTATATCTTCACTTTCTCCGCTGCGTATGGGAAGGAGATTTTTTCCCACGCTGTAACTGTCATCGAATACGGGATACTGATAATCAGGCTCTTCGGTAAAGAAATCAAAGTGCATTTTTTCGGGATTTGAGGGAACGGCAAAAACATCCATGCTGTCATCACTTACACTATGATGAGGCGCAAGGGGCATTGTGCCGATTTTATTTATCTTGCCCTCCCGGATTTCATAAACGTACAGCCTCATAAGGCGATTAAAATCCTCTGCTCCCTCGCCGAACACATACAAAAGATGTCTGCCGTCGGCTGTCTTTATATAGTAGGGGTTTATCTTATAGGCAGAAAAGTCCTGTGCATAAAAATCATCGGCAGTTACAATGTAAAGCTCTGAATAAAAGTCGAAGGTCTCGTCTCTATGTGCAGTTACCACAAGCTCTTCAAGCTCTGTGTCCTCATCAAGGTTTGTAAAGAAGGAGGCTGTCACAGGTATTCTGACAGCATAGCTTTCCGGAACTTTCGTATACCTTTCCTCAAATATATCCGGATATTCCTCAAAGCCCACCGTTGCCGTTATGATTCCGTATTCGTATGCGGCAATACTGCCTGCGTAAAAATAGAAGGTTACGCCGTTATAGTCGAGTGTCCAGTAAATATCGGCGGGAGCCGTGTTTTTGAAGTACTCCTCAAGGGCGTTTTCGCTATGAAAATCCCCTGTCCACATATGGCTTGTTATTTCCTTTTCTATAATTGCGGGCAAAACGCTCATATCCTTTATGACATCGGTTATAACAAGCTCTTTTCCCGTCTGTGTGTCATAGACGCTTCCCATCAAAGAACGAAAATCCTTGATATACGGTGTATCGGTATACGAGTCGCTAAGTGTGCTGAATGCCACGCTGTCGGCACGTCTCAAATGAACATCAAAGGTTGAAACATACGGTTTCCAGCCGTCAAAGCCGTATGTTGACACGTCCTCATTTGCAAACGCAATATGATTTTCAAACTCACTTGTCATTGTGTTATTAATCATTGTCGAAACGGTTTTGAGTTTTTCCCCGAGCAACGGGTATTTTTGTTCCCACTCATCCGACAGCACAAGGCTTGAAAACTTACTTTTCGCAAGAAATTCGGGACAATCAATGTGCATTTCGTTTATATACAAGGCTTTTTTATCCACGTCAAGTATTTCGGGAGGCTGTTCACTCTCGGTCCCGTCTTGTTTTATCTGTGCATTGTTTTCCTTCGATATATTCTCTGTTATTTCACTTATATTGTTTTCGTTTTCATCTGTCTGTGCATTATTCATATCAGGTGCTTTTATGTCGGCAGTACATCCCGAAAAGCATACAATCAGAACAAGCAGTGCAAATATAATTCTTTTCTTCACGTATATCCTCCTTACTCAAAACACTTAACAGGACTATTGCACGTCGGGAGAACTCATTTCTTTTGGCAAGTACAGGGTTACATCCCATACATCGTTATTTTTACTAAGCTCTCCTTTTCCGTCAAGCCCGGGGCTGAAGGAATGGGCGTCAAGACCTGAGCTTGTGCTTATTTCAATGTTAGAATGAAGGTCCGACATATTACATCTCACGGTAAACGCCGTACCGTTATATACTATGTGCTCTTCTCCCGTTTCAAGGTCGGTAATTACGACCTCATCTCTATATCTCGGTATCACAAGATACCATTCATCGCCCTCGAAATCAAAATGCTCGATTTTTTCGTAATCAACTGCTCCGAGAGACACAAAAAAATCCATTACTTGCGTTTTTCTTTCTTCGTTTGTGCCGCCGTATCCGAGAAAAGCCGCAGCAAAGTACGGGTGACCGTCATAAGAGTCAAAATCAAGAAGATTTGCATATTCGCTTCTGTAATCGGAATCACGATAAACCATATCAGGTCCGTCAAGCTTATGCATTCGCTTTGCTGCAAACATGACAATACCGGCAACGGCAACCACTACCGCAAGAATACAAGCGTATTTCATAATCCTTGTTTTCCTCATTCACTATCTGTCCTTTATTGTTTTTTACGCCCATTTATCGTCTGCCGTCGGGAGTTTGATTTCGGACAGACACTGTATGTCATTTAAAAACCACTGTCCCGTGGAAGGTTTTTTTCTGAGCTTTATCGAGCGCATACTGTCGGCACCCGCACTCTTCACCCAAAGAGTTGCCCAGTTTTCGTTATCAAAGGAATAGGGGTTTTCATAAACCGAAAGAGAAAACGGCTCGGCGGGAGCATATCCGTTTTCGGCAGTTGCTCCGTCAAAATATGAAAAAGGAATATATGACCTTTCAAAAAGTCTTTCTTTATAAAACTGTTTTTCATATCCGCTGACGCTTTCGGGACCTTTGAGAAAATCAAGCATCTCTATTGCATCATCTGCATTCTGACCATATCTGCAAAGAGCGGCAAGTGTAAGTGCTGCTGCCTTGAAGGCTGTATCAAGCGATGCTTCGGGAAGTGCCTTTAGCTGCTCTGTGTTCTGAGGAAGCGCGGTAAAGGTGAATTTTTCCGACCTGTTTCTTCCCTTTCCTATTTCGGAAGCTGCATCATTTATTGCCTTTGCTGCCTCTCTTTTTATGGAATTGCCCACTGCTCTTTTCAAATCGTCAAAAAATCCCATAATTAGCTCCTTTCAGTTAGCTGAAACGGGATGGGACGAACGCCCATCCCGTAGTTGTTTTTCTTTAAATTCTTTCAAATTCCATAGCATTTCCGTCGATATCTATGAGATACATGGTGTCGCTTCCATCAAAAGCAACCATGTAGTCATATGCACTGCCGTCTTCAAATTCAATATTGAGAATGGCATCATCCGACAAGCTGTATTCTATTTCGTATTCCACGCCTTCATATGTATATGTGGCATAGTCGCTTGCAAAGAAGAAAAATTTCACTTCCTGAGGAACATAAAGCTCCTGCCATTCGCCGACGATAAGTTCTGTGTCAAAGCCCTCGTCATCTTCAAAGTAGTCTGTTTCGTCTTCGTCATCCCAATAATCAACGGCAGGAGGCTCATTTCCGAAAACCTCACCGAAGAGGGATGCAAGATAATCGGGTGAGGGCTCTTCATCGTACATATAGTATCTGAAGCCGACAAGACCGTCGCCGTAGTATTCGCCGTTATATGTATCCTCAAACTCTACGCCTACAAAGTATTCTGTTTCTTCTTCGTCTTCATAGCCTTCTTCCGCAAAGGTGTATTCCATGACAATTACGGGCTGTGCACCGTACTCAATGCCAAGCTCATATGCATCTGCATAAAAGTATGCATAATCCTCTGCAAAATAATCAAGCTCGCCGGTATAGTAGTACTCAACAAAGGCATCGTCGGCAATTCCGTTATAATACAGAACAGAGCCGAAAACATCTATGGTCCATTCAAAGTCATCGGAGCTCATCCATACAAATTCGGGCTTATCCTCAGCTTCTTCTGCATCAAGCTCTATCGTGCCTCTTTCGGGCTTATATATCGTCAAGGGGTATTTATCTGAGCCGTAAGCCATATTTACGCTTTCAAGCGTGCCGTAGGTATCCTCCTGCTCCTGCTCTTCCTCTGCCTTGCCAAAATACACCGCACTGTCTTTTCTGCCTATGCCGAAAACATCCCCAAACACCTCGATTGAGTTTTCCTTTGAATAAAAGTCGGAGTCATTACTCCACAGATCTGTGCCGTAAAGAGCACTCTCGCCGTCCTTATCGGTATGTTCAAACACCACATAGTTTGCAAAATAATCGCCGCTTATTGTTCTTTCAAGGTAATAAACCTTATGTCCCGCAACCGCCAAATCAAGCTCCTCTTTGGTTTCAAGCTTATATATCTCATCCGGCTCGATTTCGGTTCCGTTATAATTTGTCTTTGTAAGCTCGCCGTTGACAAAGAGGTCATAGAGGGTAGAGTCTGAATTAGCAATAAGACCGGCTTCTATTTCATACTCCTCATCGGCTGTAAAAAGCTGGTGATTTCTTCCGCTGTTATATCCGCCGTCTCCCGAAACCTCATCAAACGCAAAGCCTTCGGGGGCAAAGAGATAGCTTATTCTGTCACCCGCCGTATCTAAAAGCTCAACATCACTTGTGATTTCATTATTTTCCTTATGTCCGCCCTTACCCGAGCCGCAGGAAACAAGTGAAAATATTAAAACTGCCGCAAAAAACAATGCAAATATTCTTTTCATGCTTATATCCTCCTGAAATTAAATCGTCATTTATTATCTTTCGAAACGGAACATCTCATTAAACAGTCCTTTGACAAATTTGTCCGAAATTTCTCTTCCCCTGCCGTATATCTTAAATCCCATAAGGCCCTTGCCTTCAGGCTCTGAGCCGTTTGTGTTTTCAAATTCAAAGCCTACAAAGCAGGAAGAAGACTCCTCTTTTTCGCCTTTTCTCTTATATGTGCTTGTAATACGCTTTGCCTGCATATTCTTATAGCTTACACCAAGCTCTTGCGTTTCCTGATGAAAGTACTCATATTCGTCTTTGAATTTTACAAGCTCACCGCAAAAGTAATATTCCGCAAACGCCTCATTGCTGTCGTTTCCGTCAAAATACACGGTGCTGAAAATTTCCGCGCTGAAGGTTCCGTCATCAGCCTCAAGGTACACCCTGTCACCTGCATTTTGTGCCCTCTCGGGCATGATGGAAAAATATGCTTTCGAGGGTTTATAAAGCGTAACGATCACTTTATCTGTGCCGTACACCATATTTACTTTTTCGGTGCTCTTTTGCCTTGAAATGTGAGCAGGGTCAGGCATTCCCGTGTGCTCGGGCTGCCCCTTGGCGTTACAGCCTATAACAATCAGTGCTGCAAGGCACATCAAAACCAAAACAATAGCCGTTTTCATTCTGATTATCCTACATACTAACCTTTTCTTCAAGCTCATCTGCTTTTCTCGAGTAAACACTCAGTCCTCCTGTCTGTGCGTCCTCCATGGCATGCATACCTTCCATAATTTCTGACTTCTTTTCATCGGACACCTCGCCTGCGTTACCTGCCGCCTTTGCAGCCTCCACAGCTATCTTTGCAAAGGATGCCATTGCCTTGATATCTCTCTTTTCCTTCTTTGAAAGACCGAAGCTAAAGAGTCCTTTCTCGTCATCATTGACACCAAAGATATAATTGAAGTGAGAAATTGCGTTATCAATATACCTTCCGCAGTTCTCCTTATCTCTTTCGCTGTTTGCAAAAACAACCTTCACTTCATCGGTGATATACGGGTGTGCTCTGAGACCTGCCTTCGGCTCGACTGTCATATCCGCTCCGCCCACGAATTTAATCTTTATGCCGCATTCCTTGAACACCTTTTCTTTGCCGGGCTCTGTGGGGTTATCCTCAAGAAGATACGGCTCATAGGATGAAACGGTATCATATCGGAAAAGCTCTGTGGGATACTGCTTTCCGTTTCTGCTTTCGTATCTTCTGTCACGGATTCGGAAAAAGCCTGCATCATCGAAAAACTCTATTGCCATATCCGAATAAGCAGAGGGGTAAAGATTTGACTTCATTTCCGAAACATGGTCTGTAAAGAGCTTATCCATGCGCTTCATGTATTCCATATGTCCCTGAAGCTCTTCCTTTGTAAACCTGTACTTCTGAATGTGAAAGGAGCACATATCGTCGCAATCGGAGCAGATGAACTCCTTATTCTTAATCTTGGTGCGCTTAAGCATACCTACTTCTTTTCCGCAAAATGCACACGCCTTTTTACCGAAAATGTTCTTAAAAAAGCTTCCAATTCCCATATAATTGCCTCCTATCATAATTTTGTTTTTATACTCAGTTAATTATGTCGCTTGAATCAATTTCGTGATAGTCCTGATATCTGATTACAATATCGCCTGAGGTCGGAGTATATCCGTCATCAAGCCTGAATATAATACCGCAATAATCGTTCTTTACGGCTACATCAAGATTTTTACCGAACATTGTGATTTCTTTTACCATACCGACAGCAATTATTTTTCCGTTTCTCATAACCGAAACCGCCTCATCGGGTCTCAGCATACCGTCATCAAGTCTTCCCACAAGCTCATATATATCCGTGCCCGCAAGATTTCTTTCCTCCACCTTCATGGAGAAAGGTCCGTATACTGCTGCCGTCTTGGAATTTACGCTGTTTCCGTCTGCATCCGTTACGGTGCAGTAAACAGAAAGTCCTGTATGCTTATCATTGGGGTTTGTATAAATGGTAAGCTTATCTGTCTGTGCGCCCTTTACTTCAAATCTGTCAACAACCTCAAACGTGTCGCCTCTGCCTTCGCGGTACTTCCACTGATATGTATAGGGACGTCTTCCGCCGTTTGCCTTTACTTCAAGCGTGCCGGGGGATGTGTAGCCTTCGACTTCAATGCTTTCAGGCTGTTTTTCGATATAAATGCCTGTTATTTCGCCGTCTGTGATAAAGTCTCCTTTTTCATATTCATAGACTTCGGTTTTGTTTTCAGTGCCTACAACAACCGATTCATACTTGTTGGTTATTTCGACATCCTCGATTTTTCCTTCGTATTTTTCCTCAGGCTTTGTATCGCCGCCTTCTTCAATACCGCAAACCTTGCAGACACCGTCTACAAAAATATGGTCCTCTGCGTTTCTCGCTTCGCCGCATTCAAAGCATTCTTCCCAATGGCTTTTGTCATTTCTCATGGGTTGGAATTCATGCTCATGTCCTACTGTAATGGTTTCCTTTTCATTAATTTCAACGTCTCCCCCCATGGAGAATTCAACTCTTGCCGTTTCATCCATCATTCTTGCAATGATTACTGCAACCTCACTTCGTTTGATGTTTGCCTCGGGATTGCAGTTATGCTCAGCATCAACGCCCGTTACAATGCCTGAACGGTAAAGCTTATATACATAGTGTGCATATGTGGCTGTATCCTTGACGTCAAGGATGCTTCCGTCGGGAATTTTATTGATTTCCTCGAATGCCTTATCGGGAAGGGCGTTGGCAAATATTTCCATATAGCCCGCTCTTGTTGCATTATCGTCGTAACTGAAGTCGCTTAAAATAATCTTCTTTTCCTTACAGTAATCAACATAAGGCTTATACCAGGGCTCGCCGTTTTTGAGGGTAACCTTTCCGTCGGTATACACCTGATTCATACAAGCAGCAAGCTTTGCAGCCTCGGCGTATGTGAGAAGGTCATCGGGTTTAAATTCCGTTTTGCTCTTGCCGTTGATAATGCCTGTGCCGACTGCATTTACGATTTCATCGTGATACCACGCGCTTTCCTTTACGTCTACAAAGGGATTGATGAGCTCGTCGTTTCCGCATACCGTACATTTGCCGTTCTCAAAGGTATGATCGCCCACGTTAAAGAGCTCAAAGCATATGGTACATTCCTCGTAGTGACAGTTCATATTTGCCATCTTCATAAGCTTGTGCTCATGCTCGCCTACATCCTTTTTGCCGCTTCCGTCATATCTGCAAACATAGCACACGCCGTTTTCAAAGCTGTGTTCTGTAACGCCGAAACGCTCGTGGCAAACGGTACATTCTTCAAAGTGAGTTTCTTCGTCGAATGCTTTTTCAAAGATGTGTTCGTGCTGTCCCTCGCCCACGATTTCTTCCTCGGTGGGACTGCCAAGCTCTGAGTGTCCGCATACCGTACATTCGCCATTCTCAAAGGTGTGGTCTCCTACATTGAAAAGCTCAAAACAAACGGTACATTCCTCGTAGTGGCACTCCATATTCGCCATTTTCATAAGATCGTGCTCATGCTCGCCCTCGCCTTTGATTTCTTCCTGCCAGGGTGCTTCTTCGGGATAGTTGCAGACTGTGCAAACGCCATCCTTCATTGTGTGGTCGCCCACGTTGAAAAGCTCAAAGCAAACGGTACATTCATCATAGTGACACGCATCGTTTCTCATGTGCATGAGCTCATGCTCGCAGTTTTCGGGGTTTGCAAGCACGCCAAGTACAAGCATTGTGAGAACTAAAGCTAACGATAAAAGCTTTTTCATTTTTCTTTCCTCCGTTTATCCCATTATTACTATTGTTTTATCCTCGGGTTTTCCTCTTTTTTCGAGGCTTACAGATGCAGGTGTTTCAAAAAACAGACGTGCTTCCCTTGAGGTAACCTTTCTGCCCGTCGCATCCTGTACAATACAGCGGAACCTTATATCGCCCGTGTATTTGAATTTATGTGCAGTTACCGTAAGGATTGATATCTTATCTATTGACGAAATGCCGTCGTCACCTTCAAGGCTTCTAACATCTACAAATTCGCCGTCGGTTTCATTACACGCTATCTGCCATGTGTAGGTGTAGGGTTCTTTTCCGCCTTCGGCTTTAAGGTCAAATTCAGCACCGTATACTCCTTCGGAAAGGGTTATATTATCTACGGGGTGTTTTGTTATATACACGGATTTCGGA